>DASRRU010000087.1:0-9926 GCA_035656795.1 Phenylobacterium sp.
TCACAGAAGCGGTCATGATCGGTCCCTGGCGGGCCTATCCCCCGTCGGAACTCAACGCCTCGTCACAGCGGGGGTTCCTTTTACAGGTGTCTCCAACCCGGCTTCGAGATGGCGGAGACAGGGCGGCCATCCACGCGCACCTCGACGCCCGCCCCGAAGACCACCTCTCCGATGGGCGTGAACCCCTCCGGCGGCGAGTCCGCGAAGGTGGCGACGACCTCGTAGTCGTCCCCGCCGGTGGCCAGGCGCACCAGGGCCGCGGCGCGATCGGGTTGTTCGTCAAGCCAGGCCGCGGCCGCCGGCGAGAGCGGCATGTCGTCCAGGTCCAGGCTCAGTCCGAACCCACTGGCCTCGGCGATATGTCCGGCGTCGGCGATCAGGCCATCGGAGACATCTGCCGCAGCATGCGCCTGTTCCAGAAGCGCTTCGCACAGATCAAGGCGTGGGGTGGGCAGACGTAGGCGTCCGGCAAGCCAGCCATCAGGGTCGGCGATCTCGCCTCGCACCGCCGCCAGGCCCAGCACGCCGTCGCCGATCGTGCCGCTGACCGCCAGGACATCGCCCGCCTGGGCCCCCGCGCGGCGCACCATGCGGCCTGCCGGGATCCAGCCCAGCGCCGTCAGGCTGGCGGTGAAAGGGCCCGGCGTGGACACCGTATCTCCGCCCAGCAAGGCGACATCATAAACGGCCAGATCCTCGCCGAGGCCGCGGGCGAAGGCCTCCCGCTCGGCCGGTCCAAAGCCTGGCGGCCAGGCGACGGCCAGGAAGCAGCCGAACGGCTCGGCTGCCTTGGCCGCAAGGTCGGAGAGGTTCACCCGCAAAAGCTTGCGGGCGATCAGCTCGGGACGCTCGCCGACCGGGAAATGCACGCCCGCCACCATGGCGTCCTTGGTGACCACCAGGTCGAAGCCGGGCCGTTGGGGCACGATCGCGGCGTCATCCAGAAGATCGAAGGCCCCCGGCGCGCCGCCGGTCAGCGGGCGGAACAGCCGCGCGATCTCGGAGAATTCGTCGGCGATCCCTGGCTTAGCGTCGGGCATCTTGGGCGACCGCATCCAGCGCCCCGTTCACGAACCCAGGCTCTGGCCCCTCGAAGAACGACTTCGCCAGCTCGACGTATTCGTCGATCACCACCTCGGTGGGCACATCGGCGCGATGGATCAGCTCGAAGGCCCCGGCGCGCAGGATGGCGCGGGCGGTCGCATCCAGGCGGTCGAGCCGCCAGCCGGTCGCCAGCTTTTTGGCGACGGCGGCGTCCACGGCTTTCTGATATTCGACGACACCGCGCACCAGATCGGCGAAGAAGGCTTCGTCGGCGGCGGCCAGGGGCGCGTCTCCGCCCTCCGCGTCGCGGTCGAAGCGATGTTCGGTAAACTCGCGGATGACCGCCTCGGCGCCCACGCTGGACACCTCCATCTGGTAGAGGGCCTGGACAGCGGCCAACCGGGCCACGGACCGGGCCTGCTTCGGGGGCGTGGTCATCTACAGGCCGATCAGGAGCTGCTGACGCAGCGAGATCATCGTCAGGGCCGCACGGGCCGCGCCGCCGCCCTTGTCGCCTTCGCTGGCGCGGGCCCGCGCCCAGGCCTGATCCTCATCCTCGACGGTCAGGATGCCGTTGCCGAGGCAGAGCTGCTTGCTCACGGAGAGGTCCATCAACCCGCGAGCGGACTCGTTGGCGACGATCTCGAAGTGATAGGTCTCGCCGCGGATCACCGTGCCCAGCGCCACGTAGCCATCGTAGCGGCCGCCCTCCTCCGCCAGCGCAATCGCAGCCGGAATCTCCAGCGCCCCTGGCACCGTCACAACCTCATAGGCCGCGCCGAACGACTCCAGCACGTCCTGCGCGCCTTTGAGCAGTTCGTCGGCCAGGTCGGAATAGAACCGCGCTTCAACGATCAGAACGCGGACTTGGTCTTCACTCATCGGGGGGCCCTTCAGCGTGTGCGGCGCAGCCTTAGGCCGTTTCTTGGAAGCGCGCGAGATAGCGCGCCAGCATGTCGATTTCCAGGTTCACCCGCGAGCCGGGCGTTAGCTCGCCCAAGGTCGTCACGTCCCAGGTGTGCGGGATGAGGTTCACGCCGAACACGTCGTCCTCGACCTCGTTGACCGTCAGAGACACGCCCTCGACGGTGATCGAGCCCTTGGGGGCGATGAAGCGATGCAGCGGCCGGGGGCTGCGGATGCGCACGCGGTGCGAACCGCCCTCACTCTCCACCGACAGCACTTCGCCGATCCCGTCCACGTGGCCCGAGACGATGTGGCCGCCCAGCTCGTCGCCGACCCTGGCGGCGCGCTCCAGATTGATGCGACGGCCTTCTTTCCAATTGTCGAGGGTCGTCACGCCCAGGGTTTCGCCCGAAACTTCGACGGCGAACCAGTTCTGGCCCTTCTCCACCACGGTCAGGCAGCAGCCGGCGTGGCTGATCGAGGCGCCGATATCGAGGGTGGCGAGGTCGAAGGCCGTCTCAATCTCAAACCGCCGGTCGCGGTTCGTCTCCCGCACGCTGCGCACACGCCCGACGTCGGTGACGATCCCGGTGAACATTCAGACCCTCGCGTAGCGCTCCCACAGGTCGTCGCCGACCTCGCGGACATCGATGCGCCGGAAATGGGGCGCCTCGGCCAGCGCTGCAACAGCCAGCGCGCCTATGCCGGGCCGCCCCTCGCCGCCGATGAGCAGCGGCGCGCGGAACCACTCCAGCGCGTCGACCAGGCCGCAACGGACAAAACTCGCGGCCACCAGGCCGCCGCCTTCGACGAAAATGCGGCCCAGGCCCTCACCGGCCAGGGCCTCGACGACGGCCTTAAGTTCCGGTCGGTCTTCGCCGACCGCGGGCACGGTCAGCACCCGAACTCCGGCCTCGACCAGCGCCGGGTCGGGCGCCGTGGTCGCGACGACATAGGTCGGGATGTCGCGCGCGGTAGTCACTAGCCTGCAATCCGCCGTCAGGCGCTGGCGGCTGTCCAGCACGACACGGGCCGGCTGGCGGCCGCTGTAACCTGACAGGCGCACTGTCAGTTCCGGATCGTCGGCCAGCGCCGTCTCGATCCCCACCAGGACCGCGTCGTGCTCGGCGCGCAGCCCATGCACGGCCTCGCGAGCGGCCTCGCCGGTGATCCAGCGGCTCTCGCCGCCCGCCGTGGCGATCCGGCCGTCCAGCGAGGTGGCGAGCTTCAGGGTGATCATGACCCACAATAACCCGTGTCATCCCGGAAAGACGCGTCAGCGGCCTGTCCGGGACCCATAGACACGAAACTGTCCGCTGGGCCGCCAGCCCTCGGCGCATATGGGTCCCGGCCTTCGCGTGCCGCGCAGCCGGGATGACAGCTTCTGATAGTGGGGAACGCTACGGCTCTTCCTCCGCCGCCTCGGCCAGGCCTTCCTCGCCGAGGAACTTGGCGAAATCCTCGGTCTCGCGGAAGTCGCGGTAGACGCTGGCGTAGCGGACATAGGCCACGTCATCGAGGGCCTTCAACTGCTTCATCACCAGCTCGCCCACCGCCGAGGAGGGCAGTTCCGTCTCGCCCATGCTTTCGAGCTGGCGCACGATCGAGGAGATCATCCGCTCCACCCGCTCTGCGTCTATCGGGCGCTTGCGGATGGCGACCGCGATAGAGCGGGCGAGCTTGTCGCGCTCGAAGGGCGTGCGCCGGCCGGACCGCTTCAGGATGGTCAGCTCGCGCAGCTGCACGCGTTCGAAGGTGGTGAAGCGGCCCCCGCACTCCGGGCAAAGACGGCGGCGGCGGATCGCGGCGCCGTCTTCCGACGGCCGCGAGTCCTTCACCTGGCTTTCGAGGTGGCCGCAGAACGGACAGCGCATGATATGGCCCCCTTTGGCCCGTTAACCCCTATCCGTTGTAGATAGGGAAGCGCTGCGTCAACTGAAGAACTTCGCCGCGGACCTTCTGTTCGACGGCGGAATTGTCGCCGCCGGCCTTCAGCCCATCCAGGACTTCCCCGATCCAGGCGCCCACCTGGCGGAACTCCGCCGGGCCGAAGCCGCGCGTCGTGCCGGCCGGCGAACCCACCCGCAGGCCCGAGGTCTGCATGGCCGGCAGCGGGTCGCCGGGGATCGAGTTCTTGTTGGTGGTGATGCCGGCGCGCTCGAGAGCGATCTCGGCGTCGGCGCCGCTGACGTTCTTGGGCGTCAAGTCCACCAGCATCAGGTGGCTGTCGGTGCCGTTGGAGACGATCTTGAAGCCGGCGCTCTGCAGGCTGTCGACCAGCGCGCGGGCGTTCTCGACGACGTTCGCAGCGTAGACCTTGAACTCCGGCCGCAGGGCCTCACCGAAGGCCACCGCCTTGGCGGCGATTACGTGCATCAGCGGCCCGCCCTGCAGGCCGGGGAACACCGCCGAGTTGATCTTCTGGTTCCACTTCTTGGAGTTGGTCATGATCATGCCGCCACGCGGGCCGCGCAGGGTCTTGTGCGTCGTCGTCGTGACGATATGGGCGTGCGGGAAGGGGTTCGGATAGACCCCGCCGGCCACCAGGCCCGCATAGTGGGCGATGTCGACCATCAAGAGGGCTTCGACATCGTCGGCGATTGCGCGGAACTGCTCGAAGTCGATGGCTCGCGAATAGGCCGAGCCGCCGGCGATGATCACCTTGGGCTTGTTCGCACGCGCGACCTCCCAGGCCTGGTCGTAGTCGATCAGGTGATCCTGCATCCGCACGCCATAGGCCACCGGATTGAACCACTTGCCCGACTGGTTGACGCTCTTGCCGTGGGTCAGGTGACCGCCGTGGTCCAGGTTCATGCCCATGAAAGTGTCGCCCGGCGTCATGGTGGCCATGAACACAGCCTGGTTCGCCTGGCTGCCGGAATGCGGCTGCACGTTGGCGTATTCGCAGCCGAACAGTTGCTTAGCCCGCTCGATGGCCAGGATCTCGACCTCGTCCACCACCTCGCAGCCGCCGTAGTAGCGCTTGCCGGGATAGCCCTCGGCGTACTTGTTGGTCAGCACCGAACCCTGCGCCTCGAGAACCGCGCGCGAGACGATGTTCTCCGATGCGATCAGCTCGATCTGGTCCTGTTGCCGCTTGAGCTCGGCGTCCAGGATGCGCGCCACGCCGGGATCGCCCGAGGCGACGCTGTCGCGGAAAAAGCCATCGGGCGAAGACTGAGCTTGCATATGGATCCTCAAGGGCGGCGCCTTTCGGGCTTAGAAGGAATCTCGGCGGCGGAAAGCGCTCTTTAGCCGCAAAACCCGCAAGCCTCCACCGGCGCGAACTAGCGCGGGAACAATCTTCCCGGTCCGGCGTTTCCATCTGATCCGTCGGGCGAGGCTTGGTCCGCACCGGTGGGCAGTGTCGTATCGGAAAAAGGGGACAGGATGAGCGTTGCACCAGACCCGCAAGGGCCTACCGGCGAAGAACTTCTTCGCCTCGGGACGGGGATCGTTTCCGCCTTTGTCAGCCGCAACGCCATACCCGCCGACGCCCTGCCGGACGTCATCCGCACGGTGCATCAGGCGCTGGAGAGCCTGACGCGCGATGCCGCGCCCATCGTCGTCGAGCGGCTGAAGCCGGCGGCTCCGATCGGCCGCAGCGTGCAACACGATTTCATTATCTGCCTGGAAGACGGCAAGAAGCTGAAGATGCTCAAGCGCTACCTGCGCTCACGCTACAACCTCAGCCCCGACGACTATCGCAAGCGCTGGGGCCTGCCCGCCGATTATCCTATGGTGGCCCCGGCCTATGCCGCGCGGCGCTCGGATTTCGCCAAGCAGATTGGCCTTGGCCGCGGCGTACGGCGGGGCAAATAGCCGCTTCAGCCAAGCACCACTAGAGGGGCGCGGCTAGGCCGCGACGCCGCCGACGCGCTCGATGTTGCAGTGGACCCACAGCTTTTCCAGCGCCGCCACCAGGCGGTCCATCATCTCGTCGGTGTGGGCCGGCGAAGGCGTGAAGCGCAGCCGCTCGGTGCCGCGCGGCACGGTCGGGTAGTTGATCGGCTGGACGTAGACGCCGTGCTCTTCCAGCAGGATGTCGGAGATCATCTTGCAGTGGACGGCGTCGCCCACCAGCACCGGCACAATGTGGCAGACGCTCGGCATCACCGGCAGGCCGGCCTTGATCAGGCGGGCCTTCAGCGAGGCCGCCCGCTCCTGGTGGGCCACACGGATCTCGTCGTGCGCCTTCAGGTAGCGGATCGAGGCCACCGCGCCCGCGGCGATGGCCGGCGGGATCGAGGTGGTGAAGATGAAGCCGTCGGCGTAGCTGCGGATCGCATCCACGATCATCGCGTCGGCGGCGATATAGCCGCCCATCACGCCGAAGGCCTTGCCCAGCGTGCCCTCGATGATGTCGATCTCGCCCATCATCCCGTCGCGCTCGGCGACGCCGGCGCCCCGGGGGCCATACATGCCGACCGCGTGGACCTCGTCGATATAGGTCAGGGCGCCGTACTGCTTGGCCAGGGCCACCGTGCCCGGGATATCGGCCACGTCGCCGTCCATGGAATAGACGCTCTCGAAGGCGATCAGCTTCGGCGCGGCCGGATCGGCGGCGGCCAGCAGCTCTTCGAGGTGCGCCAGGTCGTTGTGGCGGAAGATGATCTTCTCGCCCTTGTGCGCGCGGATGCCGCTGATCATCGAATTGTGGTTCAGCGCGTCGGAGAAGATGATCAGGCCCGGCAGGATCTTGTGCAGGGTCGACAGCGACGCCTCATTGGACACGTAGCCCGAGGTGAACAGCAGCGCGGCTTCCTTCTGGTGAAGGTCGGCCAGCTCGTGCTCCAGCTGCACGTGATAGTGCGTCGTGCCCGAGATGTTGCGCGTGCCGCCCGATCCGGCGCCGGCCTCGTCGATGGCCGCCTTCATGGCCTCGGTGACCACCGGGTTCTGGCCCTGGCCGAGATAGTCGTTCGAGCACCAGACAATGACCTCGGCTTCCGAGCCATCGTCCCGCGTCCAGGTGGCGCGGGGAAACGACCCGCGATGGCGCTTCAGATCGGCGAACACCCGGTAGCGGCCCTCCGAGCGGACCTTCTCTACGGCGTTTTCGAACGCGGAACGGTAATCCATCGACGTCTCTTCCCCGGGACCCGCGTTCGACTAGGCGCGCGGGCGACCGGTTCCCTCTGATGCGGCCTCGGTTTTGGCGCCGATGGCCGGTGTTGTCCACAATACGACCGGCCGCGGATGACGACCATTCGTCACGGACCGCTGCAGATCTAGGAATGGCGGCTATCTAAGTCGAGTCTCAGACCGGCGCATTCCCGCGGAACAGCTCAAGAATCGCCGAGAAATCCTTGCCCCCGCCGCCCAGGCGATCGAACAGGGCGTAAAGCCCCTCCGCCTGGGCGCCCAGCGGCGTGGCCGCGCCAGCCTTGGCGGCGGCTTCCTGGGCCAGTTTCAGGTCCTTCAGCATCATCGCCGTGGCGAAGCCGCCCGCATAGTTGTGGTTGGAGGGCGCGGTCGGGACGGGACCCGGCCAGGGGCAATAGCTGGTCAGGCTCCAGCTCTGGCCGGAGGACTTCGACGCGATCTCGAAGAACCGCTCCGGCTCCAGGCCAAGTTTTTCGGCGAGCGCGAAGGCCTCGCAGGTGGCGATCATCGTCGCGCCAAGGACCATATTGTTGCAGATCTTGGCCGCCTGCCCCGCTCCGTGGTCGCCGGCCCGAATGGTAATCCGCGACATGGGCGCGATCAGCGCCTCGACGGCCGGGAAGTCGACTTCGGCGCACCCGACCATGAAGGCCAGGGTCCCGGCCTCGGCGCCCGCCTGCCCACCCGAAACCGGCGCGTCGGCGAAGCGGAAGCCAGCGTCGCTGACCTGCTTGGCGACCGCGCGGGCGCTTTCCACGTCAATCGTAGAGCAGTCGATCATCAGGCAGCCGGGCTTGGCGTTGGGGATGATCTCGCTCGCATAGACACCACGCACATGCTGGCCGGCGGGCAGCATGGTGATCACTGCGTCGGCGGCCATCACCGCCTCAGCTGCGGAGCCGACGGCGACGCAGCCAGCGCCGACCGCCTTTTCCAGAGCCACTTTCGACAGGTCGAAAGCCAGGACCTCATGACCCGCCTTGGCCTGGTTGGCGGCCATGCCGCCGCCCATGTTGCCGAGACCGATGAAAGCGATGCGGGTCATGAAGTCCTCTTAAGCTACTGTTTTACTTAGGCTTACGGAACTTGTAGATGAACTGGTCCGTCTGCCCCTGGGAAAAACCGTCGCGAATGCCCTTGGTGTGATCGTCGGCCGGGTTCTTGAGGACCGTGCTTTCGCCCTCATACTTGAAGCCCGCGGCGGTCACTTCCTGCTTCACCACGGCCGGATCGATGCGGTGCAGCGTCTTGGTCGAGTTCGGATCGCCGGGGTTGGCGACATGGTCAAGCACGATGAAGACACCGCCCGGCTTCAGCGAATTGTAGATCGCCTTGTCGAAGGCCAGCATGTCGACGCCCGCAATGTTCTTGACGTCATGGTAGTTCTGGGAGGTCCAGATGACATCCGCCGGCGTCGGAACGGACAGACCCGCCTGCAGGGGCGCGTGGATCGACTTGACGTTGGCGTAGGCCGGGTCAGCCGCCAGGGTGTCGATGGCCGGCGTCGGCGCCGGCTTGGACGGATCCTGCGACGGACGCGGCGGGCCGCTCACGGCGTAAACCACGCCCTTCGCCCCGACGGCCTTGGAGAAGACGCGGGTGAAATAGCCCCCGCCGGGCAGCAGGTCGACCACGGTTTGGCCGGGCCTAACGCCGGCGAATTCCAGCATTTCCGCGGGCTTGCGGTCGGCGTCGCGCTTGGTGTCGGCCTCGGGGCGGCCCTTGTCGGCGACGGCGGCGGTGATGTAGGCGGCCGGTGCGGCGTAGGCGGCCGCCGCGGTGACGCCGACGGCCAGAGCGGCCGCAAGCAGGAGCTTGGTTTTCATTCGGTAGTCCCTCCCAGGAGCGGGCTTGCAGCGCCGCCTTGGCGTTAAGGTAAGGGTGTCCACTCCTCAGTGGAAGCCAGGGGCGCGAAAATGCCATCGATGAGCGCGTCGCTGACGGCCGCCAGCGTCGGAGGGTTCCAGCGGGGCGTATTGTCCTTGTCGACGATCACCGCGCGGACGCCCTCCAGAAAGTCGTGACGCTGCACGACCCGCGCCCCGATCCGGTACTCCATCGCCATGTTGTCGGCGAACCGGGTCATGGCGCCGCCAAGCTTCAGTTGGCGAAACGCCACCTTCAAGGTCTGGGGTGACTTGGCTTTCAAGACTGCGAACTGGTCGCGCGCCCAATCGCTGTCGGCAGCCTCCAAGGCGGCGAAGATCGCCTCGACGCTGTCGCCGGCGAACAGACTGGCGATCGCGTCGATGTGGGCGGCCAGCGGCGGACGGCCGGCGTCCCCCTCGAACTCGGTCAGCACGGTCTCGATGGCGTCGGGGTCGGCCAGGATCGCCGCCTTTAGCGCGGGGACCTGGGCGCTCTCCACATAGTCGGTGGCGATGCAGGTCAGCTGGCAGTCGGCGGCCTTGATGCGCGCTCCGCTGAGCGCCAGCCACAGCCCGATGTGGTCGCTCATCCGCGACAGGTACCAGCCGCCGCCGACGTCCGGGAACAGGCCGATCCCGGTCTCCGGCATGGCGAAGGTGGTCCGCTCGGTCGCCACGCGGTAGCGGCAGGGCCGCGACAGGCCGACGCCGCCGCCCATGGTGATCCCATCCATGAAGGCGGCCAACGGCTTCGGATAGTCGTGCAGCAGGGTGTTCAGCCGGTACTCGGTGAAGAAGAACTCCCGAGCCCGCTTGCCGTCACCGGCCCCACTCTCGGCCAGCATCCGGATGTCGCCGCCGGCGCAGAAGCCGCGCTCGCCGGCGTGGTCGATCATCACCAGCTCGACGCACGGGTCCTCGCGCCAGACCAGCAGGGCCTGGGTGATCAGGCCGATCATTGGCGTGGTCAACGCATGCAGCGCCTGCGGCCTGTTCAGGGTG
>DASRRU010000088.1:0-10260 GCA_035656795.1 Phenylobacterium sp.
ACCGTCGAGCCTCAAAGACGGTTGGATCTTCGAGGGCTGAGCGCGGGCCTATTTGGGCGGAATGGACCCTGGAGTCGGATTCACCGCGCCGGCCGGCGCCGCCTCGGGCGGCGATGGCGGAGTTGCGGCGCTCGGGGGACCGGCCGCGCCCGGCGTGGCGCTCGTCGTCGCATTCGGCGTGACGCTCGGCGCGATGTCAGGCGTGGAGCGCACGTCGGAACCGGCAGTGGTGACGGCCGAGGTGTTGGCCGCGGCTCCGGTCGGGGCGCCCGCCCACCAGTTCTTCGAGGCCCGCATCTTGGGCGAGGCCTTCATGTAGGCGTTGAGCTGCGAATAGGGGATTGGCTGCTTCGGGCCAGCGGCGGTCTGCGCCAGGGCAAGCCCTGACGAAAGCGCCACGGCGGCGGCGGCCAGCACGATGATCTTCATGGGAGGCTCCCTCACGACGAAACGCCGTTCGAACGGCGCCGGATCAACCGGTGAAGGCGGAACATCGTTCCGCAGGCCTGTGCGCTGGCGATCAGGTGGCCGGCATCTCTTTGATCCTCCGCAGCGGTGAAAGCGCCCCGATCAAGGGCCCGATCAGGAGGCCGGCGATGGCCAGCAGCAGCGTGTGGCGCAGGCCAAGCGCCTGGCCCAGCGCGCCGCCGGCAAGGGCGCCGATCACCGCCGCGGCGCCGCTCACCGCGCGGAAGGTCGCGCCGACGCGGCCCAGCACGCTGTGCGGCAGAAGGGTCTGGCGCAGGCTGGTCGCCAGGACCAGGGGGACGACGCCGAAGACGTCTCCGACCAGCTGCGAGACCACCAGGCAGGTCATGGCGCCTGTCCGGTTCGCGGGGGCCAGGAGAACGATCATCGTGCCCAGGGCTGAAAGGGCGCCCGCCAGGCAGATGGTCGGGCCGACCCCGAGCCGCCGCGCCATGGGCTGGGCGAGGAGCGAACCGGCCAGGGCTCCAAAGCCGCCCACGGCGATGCCGAGGCCGAGCAGTACGGGCCCGAGACCCAGGCCGCGCAGGACAAAGGCGATGTAGAGCGCGCCGAAGAAGCCGCCGAACAGGCTGCCGGTCATGGCCATGACCAGCAGGACCCGCACGCGCGGCTCGGTCCAGGCGGTCCGGGCGCCGGTGATCACGCCGTCGACCCAGCCATGCCGGCGTCTGCCGGTCGCAAGCGGCGGCTCAGCTGTGCGGATGCGTGCGAGCATCGCGGCGGAGGCCAGGTAGGTGGCGGCGTTCACCGCCACCGCGATCGGCGCGGTCAGCCACTGGAAGAGCAGGCCCGCGACCGCCGGGCCGGTCATCTCGGCGATGGACTCCGTAGCGCTCAGCTTGGCGTTGGCGTCGGTGACCAGGACCTTGCCCACCAGGCCCGGCAGGTAGGCGTGGTCGGCGATGTCGAAGAGCACGCTGGCCGCCGCGACCAGGGCCGCGGCGGCATAGACCTGCAGCAGGCTGAGCAGATGCAGCCAGGCCGCAATCGGCAAGGTGATCAGGATGGCTGCGCGCGCCAGGTCGGCGGCGATGAGGACCGGCCGTCGGCCGGCGTGGTCCACGAAGTCGCCCGCAGTCAGGCCGACCAGCACGGCCGCGCCGCTCGAGAGGGCGGAGAGCAGGCCGAGCTGCCCCGGCGTCGCGGCAAGCCCGAGCACCGCCATCATTGGCAGGCCGGTGCGCGTGATCCACGCGCCGAAGTCGGAGATGGTCTGGGCGCTCCAGAGGCGCAGGAAGTCGTCCTGCCGCCAAAGTGGGCTCCTGGGCGTGGAGAAGGACAGCATGGCAAGGGTCTGACGGCTGAGATGCGGTCGCGCGACCGCTGGGCCGCCGGTCGCCGAGACGACGGGCGGGACTAAGGTGAGCAGGCATTTTTCCGGCCACCGCGCCGCTCACTGGCTGCGCTTGTGACGAACGCTGTTCGTTCAGTCAAGGCTAGGCCGAGACCCGACGATTGACGGGCGCGCGCGCCCCCGCAGCCTTGACGCCCCAAGGGAGAATGCTCACGCGCCTGCGCCGAGGCTCTAGTTCAAACCGATCTGGCCCTGGCTAGCGCCCCCGATCGCGGTAGAAGCGGCGGCAAAGGAGATCCGATGTCCGAACCCTTGGCCTTGATCGCCGTGCCGTTCATGACGGTGCTGGAGCCCGCCTTCCAGAAAGGTGGGCTGGCGACCGCCCGCGCCTGGGAGCTGACTGAAGACCAGCGACCGCACGTCCGGGCCATCGTCCACGCGGGCGAGGTGGTGCTGACACCCGAGTTCCTGACCACCCTTCCGGCGCTGGGGCTGATCGCCTGCGTCAGCGTCGGCTACGACGGCGTCGACGTGGGCTGGTGCCGCGCGAACGGCATCGAGGTGACCCATGCGCGGGGCCTCAACGCCGAAGATGTCGCCGACCACGCCATCGGCCTGATGCTGGCGGCCTGGCGCAACATCCCGGCCCTCGACCGCAAGGTGCGCGAGGGCCTTTGGCGCCAGGAGGAGCGGATCGGTTCGCAACCCAGCCTGGGCGGCCGCCAGCTTGGCGTGGTCGGATTGGGCCACATCGGCGCCGCGGTAGCCCGGCGCGCCGAGGCGCTGCGGCTGGACGTGCAATGGTGGGGTCCCCGGGCTCAGGCCGACGCGCCCTGGCCGCGGGCGGAGAGCCTGCTGGCGCTGGCGCAAGCCAGCGACATCCTGGTGATCTGCGCCCGTGCCGAGGCCGCCAACCGCGGAATGGTCTCCCGCGAGGTGATCGAAGCGGTCGGTCCGCAGGGCATGATCGTCAACGTCGGCCGCGGCCAGCTGATCGACGAGGACGCCCTGATCGCAGCGCTGAAGGACGGCCGCCTGTGGCGCGCCGCGCTCGACGTCTTCGTGCAGGAGCCGACGCCGGCGGAGCGCTGGGCCGATGTGCCCAACGCCGTCCTCACCACCCACTCCGCCGGCTCGAGCAACGAAGCCGTGCCCTTGATGGTCGCCCAGGCGATCGACAATGTGCACCGGTTCCTGTCCGGTGAGGCGCTGGCGAGTCCGGTGGCGCCGGTCGAGGGGTAGCGCAGACGGGAGGACGGCATGGCCAAGGTGCTGGGTATCGGCGGGGTATTCTTCAAGACGGCGGACCCGAAGGCCTTGCAGGACTGGTACGCCAGGGTGCTTGGCTTCGACGTTTCGAAATGGGGCGGCGTGGTCTTCGAGCATCCGACGCGGGGCAACATCAACTGGACCGCGTTCGCCGCGGACAGCGACCATTTCGCGCCCTCGACTGCGCCCTTCATGGTCAACTTCATCGTCGACGATCTGGATGGCGTGCTGGCCAAGGCGCGGGCGGAAGGCGCTGAACCGGTCGGGGAAACGATGAGCGACGAGACCTATGGCAAGTTCGGCTGGCTGATGGATCCGGCGGGCGTCAAAATCGAGCTTTGGCAGCCCGTGGAATAGCCGCTCTTAACTTGACATAAAGACATAAAGATATCTTTATGAGCTCATGACTTTGTCAGCGAGCCAGGGTGTGGACGTGCTGCGCGCGGCGGGGGAGCCGTCTCGTCTGCGCATCCTAGCACTTTTGGCGCGCGAAGAACTGGCGGTTCTGGAAATCTGCCGGGTGCTGGACCAGAGCCAGCCACGCGTGTCGCGCCACCTGAAGCTCTTGGCCGAGGCCGGACTGGTGGAGCGGTTTCCGGACGGCGCCTGGGTGTTCTACCGCCTGACCGGCGAGGGGCCCGGCGCAGCCCTGGTGGCTCAGGTGCTGGGCGCCATCGACCCGGTCGATGCTTCGCTGCAGCGCGATGCAGAGCGGCTTTCGGCCGTCTGGGCCGAGCGCGCCGCCGACGCTGGCGAGTACTTCGCGCGCAACGCCGCGCGCTGGGACGAGATCCGCTCGCTCTATGTCTCCGACGCCGATGTCGAGGCGGCCATTCTGAGGGCTGCTGGGCCGGGGCCGTTCCGGCGGCTGGTGGACCTGGGATCCGGCACCGGGCGGATGTTGACGCTGCTCGGGCCCCACGCCGAGGCCTCGCTCGGGCTGGACCTGTCCCAGCAGATGCTGAACCTCGCCCGCAATCGGGTGACCGAAGCCGGACTGCAGAGCTGCGAGTTGCGCCACGGGGATATCTTCGCCACGCGTCTGCCCGACGAGAGCGCCGACCTGGTGGTCGTGCATCAGGTGCTGCACTACTTGGCCGATCCCGCCGCGGCGGTGCGCGAGGCTGCGCGGATCGTGGCTCCGGGCGGCCGGCTGATCATCGCCGACTTCGCGCCGCATCGCCTGGAGTTTCTGCGCGAACAGCACCAGCATAGGCGCCTGGGCTTCGCCGAGCCGGAGATGGCCCGCTGGCTGTCCGAGGCAGGGCTGGGCCATGTGCGGGTGAGCGCCCTGCCGCCGGTGCGTGACGGCGGCCTGACCGTCAAGATCTGGACCGCCGAGCGGGCTCGCGAGCCGCAACGGAGCGCCGCATGACCGCCCCCAAGACAGGCCTGGGCGACAGCGTCCTTGGCCCCATCGCCCGCGCGGGCATCGGCGCCACGGCCAAGCCGCGCGTCTCGTTCGAGTTTTCGCCGCCCAAGACCCCGGAGGCGGAGGAGACGCTGTGGGAGGCAATCCGCCGGCTGGAGCCGCTGGATCCGACCTTCGTCTCCGTAACCTACGGCGCCGGCGGCTCGACCCGCGACCGCACCCATCGCACCGTGCTGCGGATGCTGAAGGAGACAACCCTCAAACCGGCCGCGCACCTGACCTGCGTCGAGGCCAGTCGCGGCGAGGTCGATGAGGTGATCCGCGACTACTGGGACGCGGGCATCCGCCACATCGTGGCCCTGCGCGGCGATCCGCCGGGGCAGATCGGCGGGGCCTATTCGCCGCGCGCCGACGGCTATGCCAACGCCACCGAACTGACCGCCGGCATCCGCGCGATCGGCGACTTCGAGGTCAGTGTCGGGCTCTATCCGCATGTGCATCCAGAGAGCCCGTCCATCGACCACGACATAGATGTGCTGAAGGCCAAGGTGGACGCCGGAGCTACGCGCGCCATCACCCAATTCTTCTTCGATCTGGACGGATTCCTGCGCTTCATGGACCGCGTCCGGAAGGCCGGGGTGACCATCCCGATATCGCCCGGGATCATGCCGGTGACCAACTTCAAGGGCTTGAAGAAGATGTCCGGGCCGATCGGCATTCAGCTGCCGGCCTGGCTCGCCAACCTGTTCGACGGGCTCGACAAGGACCCGGACACGCGCCGGCTGCTGGCCTGCTCGGTGGCCACCGAGATGTGCGCGCGGCTGGCGGAAGAGGGATTTTCAGACTTCCACTTCTACACCCTCAACCGCGCCGACCTTACCTATGCGATCTGCCGCGTATTGGGCGTGCGGGAACCCGAGACACCCCAAGTGACTGGGAAGGAGGCTGCGGCATGAGCCGGGCGGAACGCATCGCGGCGCTGAAGGCCGCATCGAAGGAACGCGTGCTGATCCTCGACGGGTCGTGGGGCGTGATGTTCCAGAAGCGCGGGCTCTCTGAGGCCGACTATCGCGGCGAGCGGTTCGCCGCCTATGAGGGCCAGCTGAAGGGCAACAACGACATCCTGTGCCTGACGCGGCCGGACATCGTGGGCGAGTTGCACGACGCCTACTTCGCCGCCGGCGCCGACATCAGCGAGACCAACACCTTTTCGTCCACCTCGATCGGCCAGGGCGAATACGCTCAGGAGGCCGCGGTGCGAGACATGAACCTGGCCGGCGCGCGGATCGCCCGCGAGGTCGCCGACCGCTGGACGGCGAAGGAGCCGCATAAGCCTCGCTTCGTGGCCGGCTCCATCGGCCCCCTGCCGGTGATGCTGTCGATGAGTTCGGACGTGAACGATCCCGGCGCGCGCAAGGTCAATTTCGAGCAGGTCTACCAGGCCTATCGCGAGCAGGTGCTGGCGCTGCACGACGGCGGCGTAGACCTGTTCCTGATCGAGACCATCACCGACACGCTCAACTGCAAGGCCGCGATCAAGGCGATCCTCGATCTGCAGGACGAGGGCTACGAGCCCCTGCCGATCTGGATCTCGGGCACCATCACCGACCGGTCCGGCCGCACGCTGAGCGGCCAGACGGTGGAGGCCTTCTGGAACTCGGTGCGCCACGCCAAGCCCTTCGCCGTCGGCCTGAACTGCGCCCTGGGCGCGGAACTGATGCGCCCGCACATCGCCGAACTGTCGCGGATCGCCGACACGCTGGTCTCGGCCTATCCCAACGCCGGCCTGCCCAACGCCATGGGCGAGTACGACGAGGAGCCCCACCAGACCGGCCACATGCTGCACGACTGGGCCGAGCAGGGGATCGTCAACATCCTGGGCGGCTGCTGTGGCACCACGCCGGACCACATCCGCCACGTCGCCGATGCGGTGCGGGGGCTTGCGCCCCGGCCGATCCCGGAGCGGGCGACGGCCATGCGGCTGGCGGGGCTGGAGCCGTTCGAGCTGGCTTAGTTCCGCTCATCCCGGCGAAAGCCGGGATCCATGCGGCGACTGGACCAGCACGATGCATAAGATTTTCGAGTCAGCTTGGGTCCCGGCTTTCGCCGGGATGAGCGGTTTGTAGGACTAGATGCGACCTATCTTCATCAATGTCGGCGAAAGAACCAATGTCACCGGTTCGGCCAAGTTCAGGAAGCTGATCGAGGACGGGGCCTATGGGGAGGCGCTGTCGGTGGCGCGCCAGCAGGTCGAGGCCGGCGCACAAGTCATTGATATCAATATGGATGCTGGCCTCCTCGATTCTGTGGAGGCGATGAAGACCTACCTGAACCTGCTGGCGGCCGAGCCGGACATCGCGCGCGTTCCGGTGATGATCGATAGCTCGAAGTGGGAGGTGATCGAGGCGGGGCTGCGGTGCGTGCAGGGCAAGGCGATCGTCAACTCGATCTCCATGAAGGAGGGCGAGGCGAAGTTCATCGAACAGGCCAGGGCCTGCCTGCGCTATGGGGCGGCCGTCGTGGTGATGGCCTTCGACGAGGTGGGGCAAGCCGACACCGCGGCGCGCAAGATCGAGATCTGCACGCGGGCCTACAGGCTGCTCACCGAACAGGTGGGGTTCCCGGCGGAAGACATCATCTTCGACCCCAACATCTTCGCGGTGGCGACCGGGATCGACGAGCACAACAACTACGCGGTCGACTTCATCGAGGCCTGCCGGGCGATCAAGGCGACCCTGCCGCACGCGCGGATCTCGGGCGGCGTGTCCAACGTCAGCTTCAGCTTCCGCGGCAACGAGCCGGTGCGCCGCGCGATCCACTCGGTGTTCCTCTACCACGCCATCGCGGCCGGCATGGACATGGGGATCGTCAACGCCGGCGAGCTGCCGGTCTATGATGAGATCCCCGAGGAGCTGCGCGAGGCGGTCGAGGACGTCATCCAGAACCGCCCGCAGCGCGACCCCAACCTGACCAACACCGAACGCCTGGTGGAGCTGGCGCCCAAGTACAAGGGCGGCAAGTCGGAGGCCAAGGGCCCGGACCTCACCTGGCGCGAGGGCACGGTCGAGCAGCGCATCACCCACGCCCTGGTCAACGGCGTCACCCAGTTCATCGAGGAAGACACCGAGGAGGCGCGGAGCCAGGCCGAGCGCCCGCTGCACGTCATCGAAGGCCCGCTGATGGACGGCATGAACGTGGTCGGCGACCTGTTCGGCTCGGGCAAGATGTTCCTGCCGCAGGTGGTCAAGTCGGCCCGGGTGATGAAGCAGGCCGTGGCCTACCTGATGCCCTTCATGGAGGCCGAGAAGGCCGGCAAGCCGCGCCAGCACGCCGGCCGCATCCTGATGGCCACCGTCAAGGGCGACGTGCACGACATCGGCAAGAACATCGTGGGCGTGGTCCTGCAGTGCAACAACTACGAGGTGATCGACCTGGGCGTCATGGTCCCGGCCGACCGCATCCTGGACGAGGCCGTCGCGCACAACGTCGACATGGTCGGCCTCTCCGGCCTGATCACGCCAAGCCTGGACGAGATGGCCTATGTGGCCGGCGAGATGGAGCGCCGGGGCATGAAGATCCCGCTCCTGATCGGCGGCGCCACCACGTCGAAGACCCATACCGCCGTGAAGATCGAGCCGAAGTACAAGGGCAGCCAGACGACTTACGTGCTCGACGCCAGCCGCGCCGTGGGCGTGGTCTCCGGCCTGCTCTCGGCCAGCGAGCGCGACCGGCTGATGGCGGAAACAGCCGCGGACTATGTGAAGGTTCGCGCGGCCTTTGCCCGCGGCCAGGACAAGCGCGCGCGCGCCACCCTGGACGAGGCGCGCGACAACGCCTTCACGCCAGACTGGACCACCTACGATCCGCCGAAGCCGTCGTTCATCGGGACACGGACATTCGAGGCCTATGACCTGGCCGACCTCGCCCGCCACATCGACTGGTCGCCGTTCTTCGCCAGCTGGGAGCTGATCGGGCGATACCCGCAGATCCTGGAGGACGACGTGGTCGGCGAGGCCGCCGTCAGCCTGTTCGCAGACGCGCAAGGAATGCTGCAGCGGATCATCGGCGAGCAGTGGTTCGAGGCCCGGGGCGTGGTCGGCTTCTGGCCCGCCAACTCCGACGGCGACGACATCGTGCTCTACACGGACGAGACGCGCACCACCGAACTCGCCCGCCTGCACAGCCTTCGCCAGCAGATGGCGAAGGACAAAAGCCAGGCCGACGGCGGCCGCGCCAATGTGGCGCTGGCCGACTTCATCGCCCCCGTCGGGACCCGGCCCGACTGGATCGGCGGCTTCGCGGTCACCGCCGGCCACGGCGAGGCCGAGATCGCCAAGGCCTTCAAGGACAAGGGCGACGACTACTCGGCGATCATGGCCGCGGCGCTGGCCGACCGGCTGGCGGAAGCCTTCGCCGAGGCCCTGCACCGCCGCGTGCGCACCGAGCTCTGGGGCTATGCGCCGGACGAGGCCTGGGACATCGACCACATGATCGCCGAACAGTACCGCGGCATCCGCCCCGCGCCCGGCTATCCGGCCCAGCCCGACCACACGGAGAAGGCCACGCTGTTCAAGCTGCTGGACGCCGAGGCGGCCACGGGCCTGAACCTCACCGAGAGCTACGCCATGTACCCGACGGCGGCGGTCTCTGGCCTCTATTTCTCACACCCGGAGAGCCACTACTTCGGCGTCGGCCGGATCGAGAAGGACCAGGTCGGGGACTATGCGCGGCGCAAGGGCTGGGACGTGGCCACGGCCGAGCGGTGGCTGGGGCCGATCTTGAATTATGAGGCGTGAGGGGCGGCCTGACGTTTAGCCTCGCGCTCGGCTTCCCGCTCCGCCTCGGCCAGCGCGCGCCATTTGTGCGACTGCCGGCTGACCAGCAAGCCGCCCCCAATGCCGACGAAGGCTATGAAGGCCGCCATCAGCGCCAGGCCCTGGATTGCTTCATTCATCTGGTTTTGCATCGGCTTGGAGATGTATGCCGGCGACGAGGGTTGCAACGCCAGCCACGAAAATACTCCCGATCCATGGGTTGGGGAAGGTGATCACGCCCTTGGTCACCAGAGGGGCAAACATCGCGGCGCCAGCCGTGGCGGCCATGGCCTTTCCCGCCAGATCGAGATCTTCGCCAAGCTTCCGCAGAAACGTGCGCCAGTAGCGGTCGGCGAAATCGGCGGATCGGGATCGAGGCGGCATCGCGGGCTCGGAGGGTGGAGTGATCAGTCTGAATGGTAGTTCTTTATTTGTTCTCGTCAAGCGGGGGTAGTGGGTCAGTTTGTAAAAGGCTCAGAGGCTTCCGGAGCGCGCGCTTCTTCTTCCGGTACCTGCCCGCGCCCACATAGACGCCGAAGATCAAAGCGCCGGCTGCGGTAAGCGCGAGGAGCAGCATCCCGAGGAGTATTAAATCGAATACGGCCTCGCCTTCCACAAACTGTCTAAGGACAACCAGGATCAAGAGGTCAGCGGCGCACAGCACAACGAACGAAATCGCACCCGCAGCGAAGCCGTTCACGACGCAAGAAACGATCGGTCGAGACTCCCGCAAATCAGGCCTCAGCTCGCTTGCGATAATTTGCTGGCCGGATCGGCTTGGCGTCCGCCGCTATCCACGATAGCCACCAGATCGGTCATTTCCCAGAGCTTGTCGGTCACGCCCGCAGCCATCGCCGGGAGCGCCTGTCCCCTTCAACTCAAACGAAAACGCCGCCGGCCATGGCCGGCGGCGCTCGTGTTCGTGGAGAGTTCGTTCGGTCAGGCCGCGGTAAGCGCCATACCGTTTTTGCGGCGCGCCATCCGCATGCCGCCGCCGACCATGCCAAGCCCGCAGAGCATCA
>DASRRU010000089.1:0-11164 GCA_035656795.1 Phenylobacterium sp.
AGCGTGCCCAACGCATTGTCCTGGCGCAGTTGAACCACGGCCCAAGGCTTGGTGTCGGGGCTGTGCGGATTTGTCAGTCCGACCGGCTTCATCGGCCCATGGCGCAGGGTCTCGCGCCCGCGTTCGGCCATCACCTCGATCGGCAGACAGCCGTCGAAATAGGGCACGTGCTCCCAGGCCTTGAACTCCGCCTTCGGCCCGGCCAGCAGGGCGTCGATGAAGGCCTCATACTGCTCACGATCCATCGGGCAGTTGATGTAGGCGGCCGCATCGCCGCCGGGGCCTTCCTTGTCGTAGCGCGACTGCCGCCAGACGATGTCGAAGTCGATGCTTTCCAGGTGCACGATCGGGGCGATGGCGTCGAAAAACGACAATTCGCCCTCGCCAGTCAGCCCGAGGATCGCTGCCGACAGGTCAGGCGAGGTGAGGGGGCCGGTGGCCACGATCACGCTGTCCCATTCGGCAGGCGGCAGTCCAGCGATTTCCTCGCGGGCGATGGTCACCAGCGGATGCGCCTCCAACCGGGCCGTGACGGCCTCGGCGAAGCCGTCGCGGTCGACGGCCAGCGCCCCGCCGGCGGGCACCTGGTGGGCGTCGCCGCAGCTCAGGATGATCGAGTTCAACCTGCGCATCTCGGCATGCAGCAGGCCCACGGCGTTGCCGGTCCAATCATCGGCGCGGAAGGAGTTGGAACAGACCAGTTCGGCCAGGCGGTCGGTCTGGTGGGCGTCAGTGCCGCGCACGGGGCGCATCTCGTGCAGCACCACGGGCACGCCGGCCTCGGCGATCTGCCAGGCGGCTTCCGAACCCGCCAGGCCGCCGCCCACCACATGTACAGGGATTGATTTCATGCGTGGCTAACTAGCAACGATCCGCACGGATCGCGAGCGGGGCCTTGCACGGCGGCCGGCCCAGCCCCAACCTTGTATCCAAAGGGCAGGCCGACTCGTTCCTGCGGTTCGGGGCCGGGCCTAAAGGACAAGGATGGCGGGGTTTTCAGCCTCTGAGGCTGCGCTAGAGGGATTTCGAGTCACGCGGGAGAACCCCCGGGCGTTCGGCGCATGGGTCGTCGTGTCGTTCCTCGTTAGCGCAGTGGCCTCAGTCAGCACGGTGTTCATGCCGGCGAACGTGCGCCATGGGCTCGAGACCATGAGCGCGAGCGAGACGCCGACGGCGGGCCAGTTCCTGGACGCCCTGATCGTGGTTGCGCCGATCCTGTTCCTGGGACTCGCTGTCCAGTGCGTCATGGCTGCGGCGGTCTATCGCCTGATCTTCCGCCATGACGACACACGATTCGGATACTTGCGGCTGGGTTCGGATGAACTTCGGCTGATGGGCCTGACCTTGCTCTATGTGGGCCTGACCATCTGCCTTGTGGTGGGCCTGACCATCGCCTCGGCCGTCGTGACCGCTCTCGCCTCGGTGGCCGGGACCACGGCCGCCGGCTTCGTGGGCGCCGCCACTTCGCTGTTTTCGTTCGGGCTGGTGATCTTCGTGCTGGTGCGCCTGTCGCTGGCGCCGGTGGCGACCTTCGCCGAGCGGCGGCTGGCGATCTTCGAATCCTGGCGCCTCACCCATGGCCAGTTCTGGCGTCTGCTGGGCGCCTATGCCCTGGCGATCGCCTGCATCGCCGTTATCGGGTTCCTGCTGCTGGTGGTGTTTACCGGCGTCGCCGGCGTGGTCGTCCTTGTGACCGGCGGGCAGCTCTCGGACATCCGGGGCATCTTCAATGCCGACCAGACCTCGCTGCGCAGCTATCTGAGCATCGGCGTGATCGCCTACACGGTCGTCTCGAGCGTGTTCAGCGCCCTCTACAACGCCGTCATTGCCGCGCCGGGCGCCGTGGCCTATCAACACCTGCACGGGTGGCCGCCGGCCCAACCCCTGACCGCCCAGCCCGAGGCGGGCTGAGCGGGCGGGCATGAGCGGCTTTTCCGCCAGCGACGCGGCCCTGGAGGGGTTCCAGATTATCCGCGCGCAATGGCGGATCGTGCTGGGCTGGTGCCTGTTCTCCGTGGTCAGCTTCGTGGGCCTTCTGGTGGTGGGCTTCGTCGCCATCGTGGGCGCGACCCTCGCCGCGGCCTCGCGCGATCAGGCGGCGATGCTTGGTGGCGTGGTGGGTGGCTTGGTCTTCGGCCTGGGCGGGGTGGCGATCCAGTGGGTCGTGCTGGCCGCGCTCTTTCGGCTGGAACTGCGTCCGGGGCCGGCGCCTGGGCTCTATTACCTCCGCTTCAGCAAGGACGAGGCGCGGCTCTTCGGCCTGTGGCTGACGCTGCTGGCGGGTTTTGTGGGTCTGATGACCGCCGGCTACGTCCTGCTGCGGACGTTGGAGGCCATCAACGGCCTCGCGGCCGCCCTGGGGACGCTGGTCTTCCTGGGCGCGATGGTTTGGCTCTCAATTCGCGTCAGCCTTGCCGGGCCGGCCAATTTCGCGACCGGCCGCTTCGGCCTCGCCGATTCCTGGCGTCTGACCAAGGGGCGGTTCTGGGCCCTTCTGGGCATGGTGGCCTTGGCGCTCAGCTTGCTGCTGCTGATCGCCGTGGTGCTGTTCGTCGCCACGGCGGTCATTCAGGCGGGGATCGGCGGCTTCCGCAGCCTGGCGCCGGTCAGTCTCTCGGACCCGCAGGCGCTCGCCGAGCGGCCCGGCGCCTACGTCTTCGGCCTGATCGCCGAGCTGGTGATCGCGCCGCTCTACCTGGTGATTGGCCAGGCGCCGTTCGTGGCGGCCTACAAGGCCCTGTCGACGCCGGACTAGGCCGAGGCGCTGGGGCGGGCCGAGGCCCGCCCGTGCCAGGCCGCCAGGTCTTCGTACTCCGGCTCCAGCGGCAGGCCGATCCAGTCGGCGAAGTCGACGGTGGTCAGCAGGCAGATGTCGGCCACGGAGAAGCTGTCGCCGGCCAGCCAGGTCCTGCCCGCCAGCTCGCGGTTCAGATACCGCTGAGCGCCCTTGTAGGTCTCCTTGTTGCTCTCCCCGAAATCCTTGAACTGGGTCAGCAGGGCGGCCGTGCGCGGGTGAGCGTGGCGCCAGAAATTACCCACCGGCATCATCACCGTGAACTCGGTGCGGCGCACCCACATGTCCACCAGGGCCTTCTCGACTGGCGTCGTCCCGAACATCGGCGGATCGGGGTGCAGCTCGTCGAAGTAGCGGCAGATGGCCACCGTCTCGGCGATGCAGGTCCCGTCGTCGAGTTCCAGGGCGGGCAGCTGGCCCATGGAATTCTTGGCGCGGAACTCCGGCGACTTGTGCTCGCGCTTCATCATGTCGACGCGGGTCTCGGGCAGGTCGATGCCTTTTTCCGCCAGGAAAATGCGCACCCGGCGCGGATTGGGAGCGGGATTCGGCGCACCGTAGAGGATCATCCCTTTTCTCCGTTCTGACGAGGGCTGCGGCTAGGCTATGGGGGTAATCGCGCCCCGCATAGCCTGGAGTTCCCGATGCCTCGCCGCCGCGATCTGATGTTGGGGGTAGGTGCGTTGGCAGCCGCCGGGGCGACAGGGGCTTTGGCGGCTCCGCAGGGCGACCTGGCCCTCGGCGCCCTGCTGTCGCGGCACATGGAGGAATACCTGGAGATGTCGCCGGAGGCCGCAGCCTCGGCGCTGACCGATGCGCGGGGCAGGGCGGCCCGTTGGCGGCTCGACGATCGCTCGCCGGGCGGCAAGGCTCGCGCCGCCGCCGCCGCCCGCCGCTGGCGCTCCGAGCTCAAGCGCTTCGATCGCGCATCCCTGAGCCCGGCCCTGGCCATCGACTACGACTGCGCCGCCTTCAGCTACGAGATGCTGGCCGAGGTGGGCGCGCTCTACGGTTTCCAGGACCATGCGCTGCGTCCCGGACCCTACGTCGTCAGCCAGATGAGCGGCGCCTACTATTGGCTGCCGCAGCGCTTTGCCCATGCCCCAGTCGGCGCCCGCGAGGACGCCGACGCCTACCTCGCGCGCCTGGCCGCCTTCGCCGGGAGCCTGGACCAGGAACGGGAACGGATCGCCGAGGACGCCGCCGCCGGTGTCACGCCGCCGGATTTCGTGCTCGCCACGACGCTTAGTCAGATCGCCGACCTGCACGACACCGGCGCGGCGGCGTCGAGCCTGGTGAAGGGCCCCTGCGAGCGGGCGGCGGCGGCCGGGCTGGCGGACGTCGGCCCGGCAGCGCGGAAGATCTTCGAGACCCAGATCCAGCCCGCGCTGGCCCGTCAGGCTGGGGCCCTGTCGGCGCTGCGGGCCAAGGCTTCGTCAGAGGCGGGGGTCTGGCGGCTGCCGCAGGGCGAGGCCTGGTACGCCTTGGCCCTGCGCTCCAACACCACGGTGGGGACGCCGCCCGAGGAAATGCACAGGCTCGGCCTCGACACCTTCCAGCGGCTGGGCGCCGAATTGGATGGCCTCTTGAAGGCGCAGGGCCTGACCCAGGGCTCGGTCGGGGCGCGGATCCAGGCGCTGGACGTCGATCCGCGGTTCCTGAAGACCAACGATGACGCCGGCCGCGCCGAGATATTGGACTACGCGCACCAGAGGCTGGCGCGGATCCAGGGCCTGCTGCCCAAGGCGTTCCGCACCCTGCCGGACCGCAACATCACTGTGGAGCGTGCGCCCATCGCCATTCAGGATGGCGCGCCCGGCGCGGAATACAGCGGACCGCCCGCCGACGGCTCGCGGCCGGGCGTGATCAGCATCAATCTGAAGACGCCCGGCGAGCTGCCGACCTGGCGCATTCCGACCCTGCTGCACCACGAGGGCGATCCCGGCCATCATCTGCAGGGCGCCGTGCTGCGTGAAACCAGCAGCGGCAAGGCCCCACTCTACAAGTCGTTCGCCCAGTACTCGGCCTATGTGGAGGGGTGGGCGCACTATGCCGAGCGGCTGGCCGGCGAGATCGGGGCCTACGATCAGGATCCGTTCGGCAAGATCGGAGCGGTGCAGGCCGCCGTGTTCCGCGCCGCGCGGATCGTCGTCGACACCGGCATCCACCACAAACGCTGGTCGCGCGCCGAGGCTACCCGGTGGATGGTGGAGAATGCCGGCGAGCCCGCAAGTTCGGCCCAGCGCGAGATCGACCGCTATTGCGTCTATCCGGGGCAGGCCTGCGCGTTCATGGTCGGCCGCCTGGAACTGATCCGCGTCCGCGAGGCGGCCCGCAAGCGCCAGGGCGACGCCTTCGACGTCCGCGACTGGCACGAGGCCGTGCTGCGCGCCGGGCCCGTGCCGATGGAAGTGCTGGCGCGGACGTTTGGCTAGGCGCTGACGGTCTTCTTGGCAGGTTGAGACTTCGCCGCCTGCGCGCGTTGCCGCCCGGCCTGGCGTTCCAGGAGTTCGGCCAGGTAGCGGCCGGTCCAACTGGTGGTGTTGGCGGCGACCTGTTCGGGCGTGCCGGTCGCCACGATCTCGCCGCCGCCGTCGCCGCCCTCGGGCCCGAAGTCGACGATCCAGTCGGCGGTCTTCACGACATCGAGGTTGTGCTCGATGACCACCACCGTATTGCCCTGATCGACCAGTTCGTGGAGCACCTCGAGCAACTTCTTGGTGTCCTCGAAGTGCAGCCCGGTGGTCGGCTCGTCGAGGATGTAGAGGGTCTTGCCGGTGGCGCGGCGCGACAGCTCCTTCGACAGCTTCACCCGCTGCGCCTCGCCGCCGGATAGGGTCGTCGAGGACTGGCCGACCTTGACGTAGCCCAGGCCCACGCGGTTCAGGGTCTGCATCTTCTCGCGCAGCACCGGCACGGCCTTGAAGAACTCGGCGGCCTCATCGACCGTCATGTCAAGAACATCCGATATGCTCTTGCCTTTGAAGAGAATTTCCAGAGTCTCTCGGTTGTACCGATGGCCGTGGCAGACGTCGCAGGTGACGTAGACGTCGGGCAGGAAATGCATCTCGATCTTGATGAGGCCATCGCCCTGGCAGGCCTCGCAGCGGCCGCCCTTGACGTTGAAGCTGAACCGCCCGGGACCGTAGCCGCGCGCCTTGGCTTCCGGGAGCCCCGCAAACCAGTCGCGGATGGGCTGGAAGGCGCCCGTATAGGTCGCGGGGTTGGACCTGGGCGTGCGCCCGATCGGCGACTGGTCGATGTCGATGACCTTGTCGAACAGCTCCAGGCCTTCGATCCGCTCGTAGGGCGCGGGCGCGTCGGAGGCGTTGTGCAGGCGCCGTGCGGCGGCCTTGTAGAGGGTCTCGATGGTGAAGGTCGATTTGCCGCCGCCGGAGACGCCGGTGATGCAGGTGAAGGTGCCCTGCGGGATTTCGGCGGTGACGTTCTTCAGGTTGTTGCCGGTGGCGCCGATCACCCGCAGCACGTTCTTCTTGGAGATCGGCCGCCGCTCGGCCGGGACCTCGATCTCACGGGCGCCGGAGAGGTACTGGCCGGTGAGGCTGCGCGGCTCGGCCATGATGTCGGCGGCCGTGCCCTCGGCGATCACTTCGCCGCCGTGGACGCCGGCCCGGGGCCCCATGTCGATCACGTGGTCGGCGGTGAGGATCGCCTCCTCGTCGTGCTCCACGACCAGGACCGAGTTGCCCAGGTCGCGCAGGCCCTTGAGGCTGACCAGCAGGCGGGCGTTGTCGCGCTGGTGCAGGCCGATGGACGGCTCGTCCAGCACATAGAGCACGCCGGTCAGGCCCGAGCCGATCTGGCTGGCCAGCCGGATACGCTGGCTCTCGCCGCCGCTCAGCGTGCCGGAGGCGCGCGACAGGTCGAGGTAGTCCAGGCCGACGTTGACCAGGAAGCGCAGCCGGTCGGTGATCTCCTTCAGGATCCGCCGCGCGATCTCTGCCTGCTTGTCGGTGAGCTGGGCCTCAAGGCCCTCGAACCACTCGTGAGCGTGCTTGATGGAGAGCTGGCTGACTTCGCCCACATGCTTGCCGGCGATCTTAACCGCCAGCGCCTCGGGCTTCAGGCGATAGCCGAGGCACGCCTCGCAGGGGGTCTCGGCCTGGTAGCGGCCGAGTTCCTCGCGGACCCAGGACGAGTCGGTCTCGCGCCAGCGGCGCTCCAGGTTCGGCAACACGCCTTCGAAGGTCTTGTTGACCTCATACTTCCGGGCGTTGTCGTCGTAGATGAAGCGGATCTTTTCACCGCCCGAGCCGTGCAGGATCACCTGCTTGGCCTGGTCCGGCAGTTTCCAGAACGGGACGTCCATCGAGAAGTCGTAGTGCCGCGCCAGCGCCTGCAGGGTCTGGGTGTAGAGCGGCGAGGGGCCCTTGGCCCAGGGCGAGATGGCGCCCTTGTGCAGCGTCTTGTCCTTGTCCGGCGTCACCAGGTCCGCGTCGAAGGCGAGCTTCATCCCAAGCCCGTCGCAGACCGGGCAGGCGCCGTAGGGGTTGTTGAACGAGAACAGCCTGGGCTCGATCTCGCTGATCGTGAAGCCGGAGACCGGGCAGGCGAACTTCTCGGAGAAGATCAGCCGCCTGGGCTCTTCCTCGGTCGGGTCCTTGTCGGCCCATTCGGCGACCGCGATGCCGTCGGCCAGGCGCAACGCCTGTTCGATCGAGTCGGCGTAGCGGGTCTCCAGGCCGGGCTTGGTGACCAGCCGGTCCACGACCACGTCGATGTCGTGCTTAAACTTCTTGTCGAGGGTGGGCGCGTCCTCGATGGGGAAGAACTCGCCGTTGATCTTCAGGCGCTGGAAGCCGGCCCTCTGCCATTCGGCGATCTCCTTGCGGTACTCGCCCTTGCGGCCGCGCACCACGGGAGCCAGCAGGTAGATCCGGGTTCCCTCATCGAGCGCGGTCAGCTTGTCGACCATCTGGCTGACGGTCTGGCTCTCGATCGGCAGGCCGGTGGCCGGCGAATAGGGCACGCCGACGCGGGCCCACAGCAGGCGCATGTAGTCGTGGATCTCGGTCACCGTGCCCACGGTGGAGCGCGGATTGCGACTGGTGGTCTTCTGCTCGATGGAGATGGCCGGGGACAGGCCCTCGATCAGGTCCACGTCCGGCTTGCTCATCAGCTCCAGGAACTGGCGCGCATAGGACGACAGGCTCTCGACGTAGCGCCGCTGGCCCTCGGCGTAGATGGTGTCGAAGGCGAGCGAGCTCTTGCCCGACCCCGACAGCCCGGTCAGCACGACCAGCTCGCCGCGCGGGATATCCAGGCTGACGTTCTTCAGGTTGTGCTCGCGCGCACCCCGCACGCGAATGAAATTCAGCTGTTCGGCCATGCTGTCCCTGGAAGCCCGGTATCTGGGAAACGCTCTGCCGCCGCCAGGAGGTCCCAGGCTGGGTCCAGCTGCGGCGACCCCTTAATGTAGTGCCGAGGCGCAGAGATAACACAGGAACATAGTGCGAACAAAGGCCCTGCGGCGAGACGCCCGGGCGACACTGCTGACACGACGGTGGCAGCAGCGTCCGCGCGCCACCCGGTCGCATTGAGCCCTGGGACCCGCGGTGGCGGAAGGGACTGGCGGCGCGCGGGAGGTTAGCCCCGGTCAATCCGCGCCGCGTAACAGCCCTGCGCGGCGTTGTGAGCGTGGATGTAGGCGACCTCGGCCTGGGCGAACATGCGCGCGATCACCGGCTCCAGCGCGTCGCCCGTCGCCAACTCGGCGTCAACCATCATGCCGGCCGCGTCGAACGCGCGCAGCGAGATGGCCTTGCGCACGCGCAGCGCGCCAGGGATCTCGCCCGCGACCCGGCAGGTCTCACGCGCCTGCTCGCTGACGAAGATGGCATGCCGTGAGCGGTAGGGCGTGGCGGCGCTTTGATGCTCATAGCTGAGCAACAGCACGGTCTCGCCCGGCAGGGCGTCCTCCAGGGTCACGCGGCAGGGAAAGCCAGGGTTGGCGTCGACCGCGCAGCGGACGACCCCGCGCTCGGCCAGCGCTTCGTCGGATAGACCGAACAATGGGCGGAACGGCTCCAGGGGAAGGCCGGAAACGACGTAGGACATCTTGGCGGCCATGCGAGGGTCTCCTTTGCGGCCCCGAACCTCGCGGCGGGAGGCCGGGGCGCCAACCTGGCGAAATCAACACATGTCCGAAAGCCGCGAGGGCGGGGCCCTCGACCGCCTTAAGCCGGATACGGAACTTGGTCGGCAGTTCCGCAGCGCGAATCCTCCGGAGAATTAACGCTATCGCCAACTTGCTCTGACCAATTGAGCCTGGAGACAGCGTTCTGGAGTCGCTCGCGTAGATGAGCCAAATGTCCGCCCATTCGGCGTTTCACCGCACTATGACCCTTATGGCGGCGGGCAATCAGCTCGCCGTCGTGCTGGAGGCCATCGCGCTATCCGTCGAGGCCGAGGCGCAGGACGCCTTGTGCAGCATCCTCCTGCTGGACGAAACCGGACAACGCCTGACACTGGGCGCCGCCCCCAGCCTTCCCGACGACTACAACGCCGCGATCGGAGGCGTGGCGATCGGGCCGGACGTCGGGTCCTGCGGTACGGCCGCCTTCCTCAATCGATGCGTCATCGTCGAGGACATCCAGACCGATCCCCTGTGGGTGAACTTCAAGGACTTGGCCGCCGAAGCTGGCCTGGCGGCCTGCTGGTCGCAGCCGATCCGCAACGCCGAAGACGAAGTCCTGGGCACCTTCGCCATCTACCACCGCCGGGTCCGCGCGCCGGACGCGGAGGATATCGCCTTCATCGAATCCGCCGCCGAACTGACGACCATCGCCATCCTGCGCCAGCGCCAGCAGGAAGAGTTGGCCCGCAGCGAGGCCCGCGCCCTTCGGGCGGTCCAGATCGAGAAGGAGATCGCCCGTGACCTGACGACCTTCTTTGAGGTCTCGCTGGACATGCTCTGCATCCGCGACATGGACCTCAAGTTCGTCAAGGTGAACCGGGCTTGGGAAAAGGTCCTCGGCTATTCGGTCGCCGAGCTGGAAGGCGCGCCGATGCTGCCGCTGATCCACCCCGACGACGTCGCCGCGTCTCACGGCCACATGCAGCGCCTGTTCGTCGAAGACGAGGTCATGGGCTTCATCAATCGCTACCGGCATCGGGACGGCGACTACCGGCATCTGGAATGGCGTGCCCGGAGGGTCGGCGACATGGTGTTCGGCGTCGCCCGCGACGTCACAGAGCGCCTGGCCCTCGAGGCCGAGATGAGCGCCGCCAAGCAGGCGGCCGAGGCCGCCAACCAGGCCAAGACCGATTTCCTGGCCAATATGAGCCACGAGATCCGCACGCCCCTGAACGGCGTCATCGGGGTGGTGGGCGCGCTCAGTCGGACCGAGCTGACGCCCGCCCAGCGGGAGATGGTCGAGCTGATCGACTCGTCGGGCGCGACGCTGGATCGGCTGGTCTCCGACATCCTGGACCTTTCGAAGATCGAGGCCGGGCGGCTGGAGATAGAAGAGCGCGTCTTCGACCTGCGCTCCGAGCTCGACAGCCTGATCGACCTGCACCAGCTTCGCGCCCAGGAAAAGAACCTCACCTTCAAGGCCATCTATGGCGAGCGGGCGCGTGGAGAATTCCATGGGGACAGCACGCGCATCAAGCAGGTGCTCGGCAACCTGCTCTCCAACGCGGTAAAGTTTACAGCCTCCGGCAAGGTCGCCTTTTGCATCGACGTCGCGGAGCCCGACAGGCCGGGCCAGCCGTGCGGCGTGACCTTTGCGGTCAGCGACACAGGACAGGGCTTCGATGCTGAGACCGGCGCGCGCCTCTTCCAAAGGTTCAGCCAGGCCGACGCTACGATCACCCGCCGCTTTGGCGGCACAGGTCTTGGCCTGTCGATCTGCCGGTCCCTGGTCGAGATGATGGGCGGCGGGATCACCGCCCAATCGGAACCCGGGCGCGGCAGCCTGTTCCGGGTCGAGATCCCGCTGGCGCGCCACGGCTCGCTGGACGCCTACGACGCCGGCGCGGTCGCCCTCGGGCTCGAGGCGAGCGCAGGTGTCGGCCATCCCCTCGCCGGCCGCGGCGATCCCTTGCGCATCCTGCTGGCTGAGGACCACCCCACCAATCAGAAGGTCGTCGAGCTGATCCTCGCGCCCCTTGGCGTCGAGATCGCCATCGTCGAGAATGGCGCGCTCGCCGTCGAGGCCCTGCGGACCGGGACCTTCGACCTGGTGCTGATGGACATGCAGATGCCGGTCATGGACGGCCTCGCCGCCACCCGAGCCATCCGGCAGGACGAGTCCCGCCGCGTCGGGCGCGCCCGCATCCCGATCGTCATGCTGAGCGCCAACGCCATGTCGCAGCATCGCCTCGACGCCCTGGCCGCCGGCGCCG
>DASRRU010000090.1:0-3369 GCA_035656795.1 Phenylobacterium sp.
CATCGCGCTCGCCAAGTTCCTCTAAGACTCCAGACAGCCCATGCCCTTCAAGACGCTCGACGACGCGGACCTCAAGGGCAAGCGGGCCCTGGTGCGGGTGGACCTCAACGTCCCGATGGAGGACGGCAAGGTCACCGACGACACCCGCCTGCGGGCGGCCAAGCCGACGGTGGACAAACTGCGGGCCGGGGGCGCCAAGGTGATCCTGCTGGCCCACTTCGACCGGCCCAAGGGCAAGCCCGTGCCGTCCATGAGCCTGAAACCGATCGTGGCGCCGCTCGCCAAGGTGCTGGGGGTTCCGGTGGCCTTCGCCGAGGACTGCATCGGGCCCACGGCCCGCGCAGCGGTGGCCGCAATGCAGCCGGGCGACGTGCTGCTGCTGGAAAACGTCCGCTTCCATCCGGGGGAGGAAGCCAACGACCGCAAGTTCGCCGACGCGCTGGCGGCTAACGGCGACCTCTACGTGAACGACGCCTTCTCCGCCGCCCACCGGGCGCATGCCTCGACTGAGGCGCTGGCCCACCGCCTGCCGGCCTATGCCGGCGAGCAGATGCGGCTGGAGCTGGAGGCGCTCGATCGCGCGCTGGGCCACCCGGAGCGGCCGGTGCTGGGCATCGTGGGCGGTTCCAAGGTCTCCACCAAGCTCGACCTCCTGCGCCATCTGGTGACCAAGCTCGACAAGCTGGCCATCGGCGGGGGCATGGCCAACACCTTCCTCTACGCCCAGGGCCACGACGTCGGCGCCTCCTACTGCGAGAAAGATCTGGCCGAGACCGCGCGCGAGGTGATCCGGCTGGCGGGACAGAACAACTGCAAGCTCTTCCTGCCGCTGGACATCGTGGTGGCCGAGAAGCTGGCGCCCGGCGCACCGGCGCGGGTGCGCGACGTCGGCTCCATCGATGAGGACGAGCGCATTCTCGACGCTGGGCCAGAGACGGTGGAACGCCTGTGCCGCGCCATGGGTAATTCCAAGACCCTGATCTGGAACGGCCCTCTGGGCGTTTTCGAAATACCGCCCTTCGACAAGGGCACGATGGAAGCGGCGCGGCACGCGGCCAAGCTGGTGCGCGAGGGCAAGCTGGTGGCAGTGGCTGGCGGCGGTGATACGGTGGCGGCGCTGAACGCGGCCGGCGTCGCCAGCGACTTCACCTTCGTCTCGACGGCGGGCGGCGCGTTTCTTGAATGGATGGAGGGCAAGACCCTGCCTGGCGTGGCGGCCCTCCTTGTTTGATACAGATATGGCCCGCTGAAGAACGACTGAGAGCGATAAGACGATGGCCCGGATCACCCTGAGACAGCTTCTCGATCACGCCGCCGAGCACAGCTATGGCGTGCCGGCCTTCAACATCAACAACATGGAACAGGGTCTGGCGATCCTGGAGGCGGCCGACGCGGTCGACGCCCCGGTGATCATCCAGGCCAGCCGCGGCGCGCGCTCCTACGCCAACGACATCATGTTGAAGCACATGATCGATGCGCTGGCGGAAATGTATCCGCACATCCCGATCTGCATGCACCAGGACCACGGGAACAACGAGGCCACCTGCGCCACGGCGATTCAGTTCGGCTTCACCAGCGTGATGATGGACGGTTCGCTGAAGGCCGACGCCAAGACGCCCGCCGACTATGACTACAACGTCGGCGTCACCAAGGCCGTGGTCGACATGGCCCACTGGGTCGGCGCCTCCGTCGAGGGCGAGCTCGGCGTGCTGGGCAGCCTCGAGACCGGCATGGGCGAGAAGGAGGACGGCCACGGCTTCGAGGGCAAGCTCGGCCACGACCAGCTGCTCACCGATCCGGACCAGGCGGTCGACTTCGTGAAGACCACCCAGGTCGACGCCCTGGCCATCGCCATGGGCACCAGCCATGGGGCCTACAAGTTCACGCGTAAGCCCGACGGCGATGTCCTGGCGATGAACGTCATCGAGGAAATCCACCAGCGGCTGCCCAACACGCACCTGGTGATGCACGGCTCTTCGTCCGTGCCGCAGGACCTGCAGGACATCATCAACAAGTTCGGTGGCGAGATGCCCCAGACCTGGGGCGTGCCGGTGGAAGAGATCCAGCGCGGCATCAAGCACGGCGTGCGCAAGATCAACATCGACACCGACAACCGCATGGCCATGACCGGCGCCATCCGCAAGGTGTTCGCCGAAAACCCCGGCGAGTTCGATCCGCGCAAATACCTCAAGCCCGCGATGGACGCGATGCGCGGGATCGTGCGCCAGCGCTTCGAGGAATTCGGCACGGCTGGCTGGGCCAGCAAGATCACCCCCTTGCCGATGACTGTCATGGCCAAGCGCTACGCTTCCGGCGAGTTGGCCCCCAAGATTGGCGTCACCCGCCACGCGGCGGAATAGCCGCCCGGCCCGGACGGTTCGCGTCGGGGTCAGAAAGGTCGCTGAGCATGCGCAAGCACGCTGTCGTTCTGGGGCTGATGTTCCTTGGGCTGGCGGGCTTTGCAGCCTTCGTGGTCTGGGCCTTTCTCGCGACGTCCCACACCGGCGGTGGCTGGGGCAGCCTGCTGCACATTTGGCCCTATGTGCTGGGTGGCGTCATCGCCACCGGCGCCCTGACCGGAGTCCTCATGTGGTTGGCCTTCTACTCAGCCAACCACGGCTACGACGACCGGATCGATCCTGACGACCTGTAAGGTTCGGAGCGGGGTTTTTAGGCCTCGATCGCCGCGCCGCGCATCTCCTTCACGAACAGCAGGCCAACAACGAAGGTCACGGCGGCCACCACGATCGGGTACCACAGGCCGTAGTAGATATTGCCCGTGGCGGCCACCATGGCGAAGGCGGTGGTCGGCAGGAACCCGCCGAACCAGCCATTGCCCACGTGATAGGGCAGGCTCATCGAGGTGTAGCGGATCCGGGCCGGGAACATCTCCACGAGCGCCGCTGCAATCGGGCCGTAGACCATGGTCACGTAGAGAACCAGCAGCCAGAGCAGGGCCACGACCAGCGGCTTGTTCATCTTCGCGGAGTCGGCCTTGGCCGGATAGCCGGCGGCCTTAAGTTCGGAGCCCAGCGCCTTGGTCCAGGCCGCTCTCTGGGTCTTCAGGCCGGCGGCGGGCAGCACCTCGCCCTTGAAGCTGGGAAGGCTCACCGCCCCGATCTCGACCGAGGCGACCGCGCCCGCGGGCGCGGCCTTGTTGGCGTAGCTGACGCCGGCGTTGGCGAGCGCCGATTTGGCCAGGTCGCAAGACGAAGCGAAGGTCTTCTTGCCCACCGGATCGAACTGGAACGCGCAGTCTGCGGGGTCGGCCACGACGGTCACCGGCGCGGCGGCGCTGGCGGCGGCGAGCTGTGGGTTCGCCGCGATGGTGATCGCCTTGAAGATCGGGAAATAGGTCAACACCGCCAG
>DASRRU010000091.1:0-12238 GCA_035656795.1 Phenylobacterium sp.
AGCAGGTCGGATGTGGGGTCGAAAGCCCTATCCGATCGGACCTTAGGATCGCGCCGAGGGCGGAGCGTAACCCCGCATCCGTCACCCTTCGGGCGACACCTTCTCCACAAGGCGAGAAGGCCCCCTCTTCGGTCGCTGCGAAAATGTGTGACTCCGTTTGCCCCGCGGGTGAAGGGCGGTCATCCGCAAACGCGGCAGTGAGCCTCCGCGAAGGGGCGCTGCAGGCCCGCCGATCGGACGGAGGGAAAGCCTTATTATGCCGCCACCCGGGTCGGCATGAAGCGTCTGACAGTCGTTGTGGTGCCGGAGGAACATCGGCGGGTCAAACGCCTGTCGGCGGACACCGACCGCTCGATCGAGGACCTGATGCGCGAGGCACTTGCGGACCTGTTGAGCAAGCACCGAGCTTGAGCTCTGCCTGGCGCTAGGGCTGTTGGCGAGTGAGACTTGCTAAGTTATATAAAAATTGATATAGGAACTGGCGCCTTCGATGAAACGGTTAGAGTTCCTCGGGGATTCCCTCGCTCAGGTGCGAGACTTCCCGGAGGGCGCGCGAAAGGACGCTGGCGTCCAGTTGCACAAGGTCCAGCTTGGCCTTGAGCCCAGCGACTGGAAGCCGATGACGACGGTAGGTCCTGGCGTGCGGGAAATTCGCATCCGGGACGAAGGCGGTGCCTTCCGGGTGCTCTATGTCGCGCACATCGGGGACGCCGTGTTTGTGTTGCACGCTTTTCAAAAGAAGACGCAGCAGACGGCGAAAAGAGACCTGGATCTCGCTGCGTCGCGGTTGGCGCAGATTTAGGAGGATGACGATGGAACGTCAGAGCTTCGATAATGTCTGGGACGCCCTGGAGAATACGCCGGCCGAGGCCGCCAGCATGACCATGCGCTCCAATCTTCTGATCGCGGTCGATCAGCGCGTGCGGAGTTGGAACATCACCCAGGCCGAGGCGGCCCGCCGGCTTGGGATCACGCAACCGCGTTTGAACGACCTGCTGCGCGGGAAAATTGACAAATTCAGCTTGGATACGCTGATCAATCTCGCCACGCAGGCGGGCCTTTCGGTGCGGATTGATATCGCCCAAGCCGCATAATGTTGGCAATGTTATTTGCCTGATTGCCAGCATTGATGCCTCCCGCGCCTCGCCTAAAAGGAAGATCAGCTATCCGGCTGGGAAGGTTGGGGTGGTAGGCGGCCCATCCCTGAAATTCGGTGATGGGCTCAGCCGACCCAATGCCCCCAGGCATCGCACGGCGACTTCTGCTCATCGACATGACATCAACTGCTAGCCGTCGTAGGACTTGAACGCCTCGCGGATTAGCACATCAATCGCACTCCAGGCGTCCTTGTTCGCCGTCTTGATGACCACGCCAAAGTACTTCACGTAATAGGCTTCCAGAACGGACTCGGCTTTGTCGATCTCGGCTTTGTGCCTGCGCCGCCAAGCCCGCTCTTTCTGGGGGGCGCCGTTCGAGTAGCCGTTGTTATTGCCGGCCTTGGTCTCCCACACTTCCGTCTGGTGCAGGCGCACCGCGTCCTGAAGTTTGATGTAGTCACGGCCGGTCGAAAACCGGATGGTGCCTTGTTCGAACGGCTGAGCGCGCGCGGCCTTGTCGCTCAGCGCAGTTACTTCGTCCGTGGCCGGCAGTGCGGCCTCGCAATCGGAGGTCGGAATGGCGCCGTCGATGGCGCCGCCGAAGTAGGATCCGAGGCCCGCGACGAGGCTGGGTCGCTTGACCAGCACGGCGCACGGCCAGGTCACCCCGTTGTCCTCTAACCCCAAGGTCGCGTAGATGGCGAAGAAGGCGGCGAAATTCACGTCCGAAGCTGCGGCCTCACGGGCGGTGGCCAAGGTGGCGAACGGCGGTGATAGATGCTCGCGCGTATTGGCATCCAGCGTCGCGTAGATCGGAGCCAGGTCCGCTTCTACGATATCGATTCGGCGTTTGCTGTCGTCGATCGACGCGTAGTCGTGGGCCGCCTGGTAGAGCGGCACAGCCTTTGGTCTAATCCGACCAAGTTCGGCCATGCTCTCCTTCGGGCTGGCCATTAGGTTGGCTATTGCAAGCTGTTCAAGCCGCTCGTCGTATTCGGCGACAATGCAGTTGCGAAGGTTTTTATAAAACTCCTTCCAAGCCCCCCTCGCGCAAGACTTGTCGCGCTCCTTGAGCCAATCGCGTTGCGTAGCTAGCTGGTTCGATCCGGTCCCAAGCGCGCCCGCCTTGGCGATGTCGTAGAAGGCCGCTAATCGGCGGTCTGCCGCCGACAGCTCAGGATCGCCGCAGATCAGCGCCTCGATCTCGGACGGCTTCGCGCAGTCGAAGCTGGGCCTGGGCGAGACAGCGGCCGCCATCGAAGGGGGGGCATTTGTGAAGCTAGTGCCACAAGCGACGCTAACAGGACTCGCCATATGGCGATCGGCAGCCATCGCGCCTTTGTCACCGTCTCTCCATTATCGTTGATCACTGCCATGGCGTTCCGAGTCGGTGCTTGCGCTGGTTGAGTTAAGGGGCGTTTCGCCGATAGCGCAACGACGGGTGTCCCCCCGGACCCGGAATCTAGTGTCGGCCGCTTTCCGGCCGCAAGCGGGGTCGATACCGTGATGATTCCGACGCTGGTGTCGCGCGCCGGTGGGGATGACCAGGCCCAGTATTCGGCCGTCGCCGGCGGCCCGGCGCAGGCGCCGGGGAGGGTGGTTTGACTGTCTAAAATCGCCAGGGCCGGAATCGGGCGGATTTGATCTTGCGACGACTTTGAATTTGCTGTGAAAAATTTCCGATAATGGGGCTTGGCGCGGAACGGGGGCGGCCAGTCGGGTGGAAATGTCAGTGGCCAGGTGGCGTGGTCGGACCAACAATTGTCGAATTATAGCGTCGAGCGTAAGCCTCAGCGACGGGGCGCAACGCGTAGCAAGTTATCACCACTCGTCCCGAACGTCTTGACCGCCCCGCCGACCTCCCTCATCCCGGCGCCATGGCCGTCTACACCGACATCACCGACGAAGAGCTGGCTGGGCTGCTGGCCGACTTCGACCTGGGCTCCGCGCTCAGCCTGAAGGGCGTGGCCGAAGGCGTGGAGAACTCCAACTTCCTGCTGGAGACCGAAGCCGGGCGGTTCTTCCTGACCATCTACGAGCGCCGGGTGAAGGCCGACGACCTGCCGTTCTTCCTGGAACTGCTGCGCTGGATCGCCGACCGCGGCTTTCCGAGCGCCACGCCGATCGCCGATCGTGAGGGGCGGATCCTGAAGACCGTGCGCGGCAAGCCCTGCGCCATCGTCTCGTTCCTGTCCGGACTTGCAGTGCGTCGGCCCAGCGCCGCCCATTGTCGCGAGGCGGGGGCGGGGCTGGCGGACCTGCACCTGGCGGCGGCGGGGTTTCCGCTGACGCGGGCCAACGACCTGGGCCAAGCGGCCTGGGCGCCGATGTTCGCAGGCCTAGCCGGAGCGGCCGAGGGGCTGAAACCAGGTCTCGCGGCGACCATATCGTCCGATCTCGAACTACTGGCCGCCCGTTGGCCAAAGGATCTGCCGACAGGCATCGTCCACGCTGACTTCTTTCCCGACAATGTGTTCTTCTCGAAGGGGAAATTCGCCGGCGCCATCGACTTCTACTTCGCCTGTGAAGATGCGCTCGCCTACGATATCGCGGTGGCGCTCAACGCCTGGTGCTTCGAGTCGGACGGCAGTTTCAACATCACCAGCGCGCGCCAGTTGGTGGCGGGATACGAGAGTCGCCGCAGATTGTCCGATGTCGAACGGTCAGCCCTGCCGATCCTGGCGCACGGGGCGGCCATGCGCTTCTTCCTGACCCGCCTGCACGACTGGGGGGCGACCCCTGTCGGGGCGCTGGTGAAGCCGAAGGACCCGCTGGAATACGAGCGCAAGCTCGCCGTCCACCGCGCAGCGCCGGACCTGGTGCTGTTCGGGGCGCCGCATAGCGCCTCCGCGGGGACGCCCAAGTGACGCCCAAGGTGGTGATCCACACGGACGGGGCCTGTTCCGGCAATCCCGGTCCCGGCGGCTGGGGCGCGGTGCTGCACTATGGCGGCAAGCAAAAGGAGCTGTCGGGCGGCGACCTTCAGACCACGAATAATCGCATGGAATTGATGGCCGCGATCCAGGCGCTGGAGGTGCTGACCCGGCCCTGCAAGGTGGAGCTGCACACCGACAGCCAGTACGTTCAGAAGGGCATCCACGAGTGGATCCACGGCTGGAAGAAGCGCGGCTGGCTGACCGCCGACAAGAAGCCGGTGAAGAACGACGACCTGTGGAAGCGGCTCGACGCCGCGCGGGCGCGCCACGACGTCGATTGGCGCTGGATCAAGGGCCACGCCGGCCACGAGTTCAATGAGCGCGCCGACGCCCTGGCGCGGCGGGGGATGGAGGAGACCCTGGCGGCCGGCGGGAAATAGTTCAACATCGAAATTGTCCTGCCACATGATCGGCGTATCATCGTTCGAGTTTGAACGAGTGGAGCCGCGCATGGCCGCCGAACCGGAAGACCACCCCGACGTGCAGGTGTTCGACGAGATTCGCTACATCGAGCACCTGGTCAGGACCACAGTCACCCGCAAGTTGCCGGTGGGCGTGACCTATCCGCAATTCGAGGTTCTGAATCTCCTGTCGCGCCGCGGCGACGGCATTACGCCGCTGGCGATCGCCAGGGCGTTGCAGATGACCAAGAGCGGGCTGACCAACACCCTGCAGCGGCTGGCGGCGCGCAAGATCATCCGGGTGGAGAACTGCCAGGCCGACGGGCGCCAGAAGCGCGTCTGGCTGACGCCGGAGGGCCGGGCGGCCTACATCCAGTCGATGGTGGCCATCCGCCCGCGCATGGACCGCCTGCGCGACGGCTTCACCCAGAAGGAATTCCGCGAGGTCCTGCCGTTCCTGCGGGCGCTCCGCACCTGGCTGGGCGAGATGCAGGAAGCGCCGGAGAGCGAGCTGCGCACGGCCTGAGCTACGGTCCCAGCCTAGCTTGCCGGCCAGCTGGCCGCCGCCAGGGCGCGGATCTCCGGCGCGTCGGCCTTGAGGATGAAGCCGCCCATCACCGCATCGGCGAGCGAGGCGTCGAACGTCTTCAGGTAGTCCGCCTTGCCGCCCGGATAGAGCCTGGCGAGCGTGGCGGCGTCATAGGGCTCGGTGGTTCCGACCAGGAAGCCGAAGGGGCCGCCGGTGTTGCCGAAGCCGGACAGCTTGGCCGTCGGCGCGTCGACCCAGGGGGTGCGGACGCCGCCCTGGGCGTTGCCGTTGGCGTCGAGGGTGAGCCTGGGGGTCTCGCCCGGCTTGTCGGGGCCGGTGATGGCCAGGCGCGGCGCCTTGGGCGGAGGCTGGCCGGTGCGGACCCAGTGGTCGAGCTGCGACAATGCGGCCATGGCGACATAGTGGTGCTGGGGCCCCGAATTGATCGGCTTGGCCATCTTGGCGCCGAACAGGGCGTCGGTTGGTTTCCAAAGAGCGGCGATCTTGTCCATCGGCGCGCTTCCGTTGTCGAAGCCCCCGACGAAGAACATGTAGTTGTCGACGTGCGACGTCCCCGGCATCTCCCAGATGCGCAGGTGGTCGTTGTCCGGCTGCTGGGCGGCCCAGAACCCGGAGAGGCCCGAGCCGATCAGGTCGGTCTCGGAGATCAGGGTCATCACCGGCACGCGCAGGTTCGGCCGCATCAGCACGCCTGCCGGTCCCTTGGCGTTCGGCCCGCCGCGCATGGCGGCGGTCTCCGGCGCCGGCGCGCCCCCGAAGCGCGAGTGGATGTAGAAGCCGTCATAGATGCGGGCCAGCGGGTCGATGGCGTCGACGTAGGTGGTCATGAACACCGCCGACTGCGACTCGCCGGTGGCGAGCACCTGCCTGGCTTTGAGGGGCCCCAGAACCTTGCCGCTCTTCACCGCCGCCCCGGCCTGGGAGAATATGTCGAACGAGAAGGCGTCGCCGGGGTGGACGAGGCCTCCGTAGCGCACGGGATTGGCTTTCTTCAGCGGCATGCCGGCGCCGCCCAGGCTCTGGCCGCCCTCGACGCCCACCTTCTGGGCCGAGACCCCGACGTAGACGTAGCCGCTGCGCAGCATCTCGCGGTGGCTGTAGGTCCAGTCCGGGCCCGCATCGAGGCCGCCGGTGACGTTCAGCCACTCCACCGCGACCGTGCCGTTGAACGCCTTGGGGTCCTTGGGCCGGACCACGACGATCCGTGTCTGGTAGGGCGCGGTCGCGGCGGGCTGGGCGGTCCAGACGCCGTCCGGCGTCGGCTCGCCGGTCAGCTTGTAGGAGGTCGCGGTCCCGGAGATGAAATACTCTTCGACCACATAGCCCAGCGCTCCGAGGTCGAAGGCGCCGAGCCCGAGGAACGGCGCGCCAGCCGCGGTCACCGGCTGGACGTTCGGCTGTGCGACGCCCGCATTGGCGCTAAGGCCCGCGAACGACAGCGCCATGCCCGCCGCCAGCGCGGCCCAGACGGCCGGCCTGTTCCTGGTGTGGTTCGACATCGCTTCCCCCGTCCCGCCTTGGATCCCGGCGCGGCATCGAGGCCACGCGGGCGCTGGGAAAGCCTAGACCGCCGCCGACGCGTTGAACATGGCGCCGCGACGGCGCCCTGGAGGCCTCGGGCGCCTCCGGGGCGGGTGGCGTTTTTCAGCCGCCGCCCCGGGACCCCTGAACAGGCCCTAGAACTTGGTCTTCACCTCGACGCCGAAGGTGCGCGGGTCGTTTATGAAGCCGGTCAGGTTGTCGAAGTCGATGGCGCCTTCGAGCTGGATGCGGTTGGTGATGTTGCGCCCGAAGAATGCGGCCTCCCACTTGCCGCCGGCGGCGCGGTAGCCGAGGCGGATGCCGCCCTCCAGCATGTATTGGCCGGTGAACTCCTTGGATTGATAGAGGAAGAAGCTGACCGAGGAGCGATAGGCCCAATCGGTGAAGGCGAAGAACTCGCCGTCGCCATAGGGGATCGAGTAGGTGGCCGTGACGTTGTCGATCCAGCGCGGGGCGTTGGGCAGGCTGTTGCCGTTGATGTTGACGGTGCCTGGTATGGCGCCGGCGGGGTCCAGCACCGTGCAGCCGTCGCCGCAGGGCTGGGTGGTCAGGTTCGGGTCGTCGATCTGCGTGTGGTTGTAGGACAGGCCCGCGGTGAAGATCAGCCGGTCGATCGGCTCGGCCTCGCCGTCGAACTCGAAGCCGTAGCCCTCGGCGTGGGCGGCGTTGATCAGTCGGTTGAAGTTGGCGCCGCCGCCGACCGCGGTCAGCTGCAGGTTGTCGACCTTGTAGTAGAACGCGTCGGCGTCGATGCGCAGGCGATGGTCGAAGAGGTTCGACTTGAAGCCGCCCTCGTAGGACATCAGCGTTTCCTTGGTGGCCACCGAGATGGTGTCGCCGAACAGGAGGCGGCCCTGGATCGAGGGCGCGCGATAGCCCTTGGCGATGCGGGCGTAGAGATTGGTGTTGTCGTCCAGGGCGTAGGTCGTGTTGAGGTTGAAGCTGACGTCGTCGCTGGTCGGATTGGCGCGCAGCACGCCCGTCGCACCCCCGCCGATCGGCGAGATGAGACGCTGGGCGAGGAAGTCCTTCGTGTCGTTGGAGTAGCGGAGCCCGCCGCCCACGGTCCATTGCGGGGTCAGCTTGTAGTCGGCGTTGCCGAACAGCGCCCAGGAGGTGGTCTTCTGGTGCTGGACGGCGAAGCCGTCCAGGGCCCCCCCCGCCAGGGTGTTGTAGTCGAAGCTGTCGATCTTCACGTCCTCGAAGAAGTAGAAGGCGCCGACCGTATAGCTGAGCGCGTCGCGCTTGCCGGCCAGGCGGACCTCCTCCGACAGCTGGGCGTGGTAGGGAAGTCCGTCGGCGCTTTCCGACGGGAAGGGGATGAAGCCCGGCCCCGAGGGCGGGGCGAAGGCGGCGCCGAAGCCCCCGTCGATGTCGCCGTGCGACAGGGTGGTGACGTGCTCGTAGGCGGTTATCGAAGTGAGCACCGGGCCGCCGAAGTCGTAGTTCATCTTCAGGCTGCCACCGGCTTCCTGGACCTTCTGGAAGGAGCGTGTCTGGGCGTCCTGGGCGATCTTCTCGGGGTCGAAGCCGGGGACGAGGTTGTTCGTGCCCGGGCTAATGATGTTGGCGCGGAAGATCTGCGGCGTGCCGTCCAGGTGGAAGTAGTGGAGGTTGGCGAGCGCGTTGAACTCCGGCGTCGGAGTGAACAGCAGCTGGCCGCGCAGGGCGTATTCGTCATAACCGCCGGTGGCGTTCTTCTCGTGGGTGAAGGTGTTGTCGATCCAGGGGTCGCGGTGCTGATAGAGCGCCGAGAAACGGCCGGAGAGGGTGTCGGCGATGATCGGGCCGCCGACCGCGCCCTCCAAATTGACGGTGCCGTAGGTCGCCCCCGAGGCCTCGGCGTAGCCGCCGAAGGTCTGGCTGGGCTTCACGGAATCGAACTTCAGGACACCGGCCGGGGTGTTGCGGCCGAACAGCGTGCCCTGGGGCCCGCGCAGGACCTCGACCTGGCCGATGTCGAACAGGGGCACGCCCTTCAGGATCGGGTTTTCCAGAACCACGTCGTCATAGACGAAGGACACCGGTTGGGAGGCGTTGAGGTCGAAGTCGGTGTTGCCGAGGCCGCGGATATAGGGCCGCGGGAAGGTCCGGCCGAAGCTGGATTCCAGCAGCAGGCTGGGCACGCGGGCCGAAAGCACACGGATGTCGCCGCCGGAGGAGCGGATCACGTCCAGCTTCTCGCCGCCGATCGCGGTCAGCGATTCGGGCACGTCGTTGATGTTCTCGGAGCGCTTCTGGGCGGTGACGATGATCTCGCTGAGCGCCGTGGCGGACGGCGCCGCATCGGCGGCAAAGACCGGCGTCGCGTAAGCGCCGGCCAGGAGCGCCGCGGCCACGGCCGAGCTGGTGACGAGCGCCATGCGGCGCGAGCAGTTTGCGAACACTTGAAGATCCCCCTTTGCGGAACGCCGTCGAAATTGTGGCGCCCGCCTCGGGGGACCTTTACTCGCGTGACACAAAACGGTCATGCACAGAGGCGTCGAAACGCAACGCAGCCCTAGGCTGTGACCAAAAAGCCATCACGTCTGGCAGGTGGCCCGCCAGGCCCACTCGGTTCAGGCGGAATCGCCTGAACCGAACAAGGGGATCTTCAAGAGTTTGGCGCGCGTCGGGCCGGCGAACCGGTTCCGCTCCAGCCTGACGCGCTCAGAGCTCTCCGTGCAGTGGCGCTACTTGCCGACCACCAGGATCGAGAAGGAGCCCGGCAGCATCGGGCCGCGGCGGGGCCGGGCCGGCGGAGCGCCGGGGACCGCAGCCGGGGCGGGCGGCGGCGGGCCGTACTCGGCAGTGATCAGCAGGACGTGGCCGGTCTTGGCGTCGAGGGTCAATGTCTTGGCGCCCGGCGCGGTCTGGACGGTCTGCTCCACCGTGAAACTGGTGGGGCTGATCTCCTTGACGATCGTCAAGGTGCCGTCGCCCTGCGAGCTGAAGGCTTCCTTGGTGGCCGGGTTGAAGGTCGCGCCATCGGTTCCGGCGCCGATCGGCAGGACGGCGAGGATCTTGCCGGTCTCGGAATCCAGCATGGCCATGACCGCCGGGTTGCGGCACGCGACGAACAGCACGTGGGTCTTGGCGTCGATGGCCAGGCCCGCGGGCGTGCCGCACTTGCCGTCCAGGCTGTAGGCGCCGGTCTTGGTCAGGGACTTGGTGTCGACCACGGCGACGGCGTCCTTGTCCTCAAGGTCGACGAAGAGGTGGCCCTTGCCGTCGACCACCGACTGTTCGGGCGCGCCGCCGACGTCGACGGTCCCGGCCACCGAGCCATCGGCGGCGTTGATCACGGTGACGTTCGGGGCGGCATGGCTGAGGATATAGATGCGGCTCGTCGAGGGGTCGTTCAGGATGCCGTCTGGGAAGCCCTGCACCTCGACCGTCTTGGCGGGGCCGAATGACTTGGCGTCCCACGTGGCCACCGGCTTGGAGGTGGCGAAGGCGTGACCGGACTTGGGATCGACCGCCACGCCGTGGCCGCTGACGCCCGCGATCTCGCCGGCCGGGGCCAGGGTGTCCAGGTCGAACACCGAGATCCGCGCCCCGGGTCCCGAGCGCGGCACGTAGAGCTTCCGCCCGGTCGCGTCGGCGTAGACGTAGTCGAACCCGCCGTCGCCGCCGACCTTGACGGTCTTGATCAGCTTGTAGGGCCCGGCCGCGGCCGGGGTCTGGGCGGACGCTGCGGACGCCGCCAGGGCGATCGCCACGGCGCAGGTGGTCAGAATGGGTCGCATCGTTTGTCCTCGTGGGATTGGGCGGTGGGCGGTCTTCAGGGGGCTACGGCTGCTCGGCGTAGATCTTCACCAGCTGGTAGAGGAAGTCGCGACCCTCGTAGAGCGAGGCGACGCCGATCCGTTCGTTGAGGCCGTGGATGCGGCCGAGGTCAGGCTCGTAGAACAGGCCCTGCACGCCATAGGTCGGGATGCCGCCGGCCGTCAGGGCCTTGCCGTCCGTGGCGCCGGCCTGAAGGATCGGCACCACCGGAATGCCCGGCCACATCTCGGCGGAGACCTTCTCGATGGGGGCGAGCACCTGCGGGGTCAGCGGCGGGGCAGGGGCCTCGCCGCGGGGGCCTGCGACGGCGGTATTGGAGACCGAGACCTGGGTGTCGCCAATGATCTCGATCAGCTTGTTGCGCACCGCCTCGCGGCTGACGCCCGGAAAGATGCGGCAGTTGATGTTGGCGGTGGCGCGCTGCGGCAGGGCGTTCTGGGCGTGGCCGGCCGACAGCATGGTCGCCACGCAGGTGGTCCGCAGCATGGTGTGCAGGCCGGGGTCCTTCGACAGCAGCGCGTCAGCCTTTGCGTCTTTCGGATTGGCGACCAAGGCGGCCATGGCCGCGCCCTGCTCACCGCCGACCACCTTGGACATCTTGGAGAGATAGCCGCCGTTGGCGTCGTTGATCATCACCGGGAACTCGTAGCCGCGGACCTTTTCCAGGGCGTCGGCCAGGCGGTAGATGGCGTTGTCGGGCACCGGCCGCGAGGAATGGCCGCCGGGGTTGGTGACCTCCAGGGTGAAGCTCTGCGAGGTCTTTTCGCCGGCCTCGATGGTGTGGGCGATGCGCTTGCCGTGGTCGTCAAGCTGGCCGCCGGCGCCTTCGTTGAGGGCGAACTCGGCGTCGATCAGATCGCGCTTGTTCTGCACCAGCCAGGAGGCGCCGTTGAACGGCGCGCCGCCCTCCTCGCCGCAGGTCAGCGCCATCTTGATGGTGCGCCTGGGGTGGAAGCCTTCGGTCCTGTAGCGGGCCAGGGTGTCGACCCAGATGGAAGCCTGGGCTTTGTCGTCGGCCGCGCCGCGCCCGTAGAAGTAGCCGCCCTCCTCGACCAGGGTGAAGGGATCGCGCGTCCAGTCCTCACGCTTGGCCTCGACCACGTCAATGTGCGCCAGCAGCAGGATCGCCTTGGCCTTGGGATCCTTGCCCGGATAGACCGCCACCAGGCCGCCGTTCTTCGGGAACTGCGGCGCCGTGAAGATGGTCAGGTCGCTATCGGGGAAGCCTGCGGCCTTGAGGTGGGCGGCCATCTTCTGGGCGGCCAGCGTGCAGTCGCCCGCCGAGGCGGTGGTGTTGGTCTCCACCAGCTCCTTGTAGAGCGCGCGGAAGGCGACCTGATCCGGCCGGGTCCCGCTTGCTGGAGATTGGGCCTGCGCCGCGCCGGTGGCGAGCAAGGCTGTGGCCGCGGCGAGCGCGGCAGCGAGCTTGAACATGGATGACCCCCCATAACCTGTGCCGCGACTATTTCAGGGGGCCGGATGGGCCGCAAGGGGCGAGGCCGCGGGCGCCTGTCGTCTACTTCGGAGCGTAGGCCGTCAGGAAGGTCGTCACGGCGGACTCGACTTCCCTTTCGATGGTCTCGGCGCTGGGCTCGGGCTCCAGACCCAGCATGCGCCGAAAGTGCAGCTCGCCCTTCAGCAGGGTGACGAGCACGCCAGCGGCGTGCAGCGGATCGGGGGCGTAGATCTCGCCTCTTGCATGGGCCTCGGCGAGGTAGGCGGCCAGCCGCTCCGAGCCCACCTTCGGGCCGGCTTCGTCAAAGCGGCGCGCCAGGTCGGGGTTGCGCCGCGACTCCTCGACGATCAGCTGCATTGTCCGTACGCCCTGGTCTGAGGACATGGCCGTCACCAGGTCGTGGCCGAGCGCGGTCAGGGTCGTGCGGATGTCGACGCCTTCCTCCCCAAGGATCAACATCTTCTCGAGCACCGAGCATTGGTCCTCGA
>DASRRU010000092.1:0-8795 GCA_035656795.1 Phenylobacterium sp.
ACGCCCGCACCGCGGCCTACGGCCACTTCGGCCGTCAGCCCGACAACGAAGGCGGCTTCTCCTGGGAGCGCCCGGACCTGGCGGAAGAACTGCGCAAGCTGGCGTAACTTTCCTATTGCTCGTCATCCCCGGGCTTGTCCCGGGGATCCATACGCATCGGGTCCTCAGGCAATTCCTCCACGCCCGCGCATATGGATGGCCGGGACAAGCCCGGCCATGACGGGCTAGAGGGGGCGCGAAATGAACGATCCCCACCCCCCGCTGCGCTCCTACGGCCGCCTGAAGACGCGCACCATCAAGCCGCGCCAGGCCGCGCTGATGGAAACCCTGCTCCCGACACTCCGCCCGCCGGCGGAGCCGTTCGACCCGCGCGCACTCATGCCCGCCGCGAAAGAGGTCTGGCTTGAGATCGGCTTCGGCGGCGGCGAGCACATGGCCGCCCAGGCGGGCCTTCATCCCGCCGCCCTGATCATTGGCGCCGAGCCGTTCCAGAACGGGGTCGCGAGCGCGCTGCGCCACATCGACGAGGCCCAGCTGACCAACGTCCGGGTCCTGGACGGCGACGCCCGCGAGCTGATGGCCCACCTGCCGGACGCCTGCCTGAGCCGCGTATTTGTGCTCTTTCCAGACCCCTGGCCGAAGACCCGCCACCACAAGCGTCGGGTCATCCAGGCGGACAGCGTCGCCGAACTGGCCCGTTTGCTGCAGCCCGGCGGCCGGCTGCGCTTCGCCAGCGACGTGGCGCACTACGTCGACTGGGCCCTGGCGCTGTTCCTCAAGGACCCGGCGTTCCGCTGGACGGCCGAGCGCGCGGACGACTGGCGCAACCCGCCCGCCGACCACATCACCACCCGCTACGAGGAAAAGCGCCTGGGCGACTGCGCCCCGGTATTCCTGGATTTCCTTAGATGCTCCCCATAGGGGGAGCTGTCAGCGAAGCTGACTGAGGGGGTTCAAGCCCACGAGCCATCCGCCGTGGATGAAACCCCCTCCGTCTCGCCGCTACGCGCCGATGCACCTCCTCAATCGCGCCTGCGCGCTGGGGGAGGATCCGGCCTTCGAGCCTAGAGCGAGTCCTTGTAGCGCTGGATCGCCGCGCGGATCAGGTCGGCGGTCTGTTCGGGATCGGCCCAACCGGTGATCTTCACGGACTTGCCCTTTTCCAGGTCTTTGTAGTGCTGGAAGAAGTGGGCGATCTGTTCGGTCAGGATGCCGGGCAGGCTGCGCCACGAGTCCACGCCGGCGTAGAACGGATGCAGGGCGTCCACCGGCACGGCCAGCACCTTCTCGTCGCCGCCGGCCTCGTCGGTCATCATCAGGGTGCCGATCGGCCGCGCGCGGATGATCGCGCCGGGCGCCACGGGCGTCTGGCAGACCACCATGATGTCCATGGGATCGCCGTCGTCGGCCAGGGTGTGCGGGATGAAGCCGTAGTTGCCCGGATAGAACATCGCCGTGTGCAGGAAGCGGTCGACGAACAGCGCGCCGCTCTCCTTGTCGATCTCGTACTTCACCGGCACCCCGCCCTGCGGGATCTCGATAATGGCGTTGACGTCATAGGGCGCGTTCACGCCGACGGAAATCTTGGAGAGGTCCATGGGGAGGGGCCTTTCAAACACACAAGGAGAGGAGGCGCGCTCCATGGACTATCTCGGGTTCACGGGGAAGGCGTTGCGGCGGTGCGCTTCACAAAATTCACACGAGGCGCCCCGACTTCGTCATCCCACGATCAGCCGCAGGCTGATCCGGGCCACCCAAGCTGAGTTGCGGGATGGGGCAAAGCCGCATGGGTCCCCCGGATCGCGTCTTCGCGCGACCGGAGGATGACGAAGTTTAAGGGGCGGTGGCGTCTTACGATGCGCTCGCCGAATCTGAGCGCGCGCCGGCCCCCGACTCAACGGGGCTGACAAACCCCTCCTAACCGCCTATATTCCCCTCAACATCGTCCGTTTGCGCTGTATGGCGCCTACGAGCGGCGGGCTCCGGCCCGGCCGCTTTTTTCTTTGCCGGAGCCAGGCCGAAGCCCATGCGTGGGAAGACCGCCGAAGACCTGAACCTGCTGGAGCTGCTCGACCCCGTGGCCGAAGTGGCCGGCTACGCCATCGTGCGCCTGCGCCTGATGGGCGGCGAGCATGCGCGCCGGCTGCAAATCATGGCCGAGCGGCCTTCGGACGGCGACATGAACGTCGAGGACTGCGCCAGGTTGTCGCGCGCCATCTCCGAGATCATGGACGCCGCCGACCCGATCGCCGGCGAATATACCCTCGAGGTCTCCTCGCCCGGCGTCGACCGGCCGCTGACCCGGCTGGAGGACTTCGAGACCTACGAGGGTCATCTGGCCCGCATCGAACTCGACCGCCTGGCCGAGGGGCGTAAGCGCTTCAAGGGCGTGCTGGCCGGCGTCGACGAGGGCCAGGTGGCCTTCGACATCGAGGGCGAGGAAGACACCGCCCTCATCCCGTTCGCCTGGATCGTCGAGGCCAAGCTGGTGCTCACCGATCAACTGATGAAGCGGGGCGCCGATGTTCGCGCGGCCCGCCTGCAATCCGAATCCCAACAACAGACTTCCGACTAAGAGGGACACCCCATGAGCCTGACCGGCATTTCCGCCAACCGGCTTGAGCTGCTGCAGATCGCCGAAGCGGTCGCGCGCGAAAAGTCCATCGACCGCGAGATCGTCATCGAGGCGATCGAAGAGGCGATCCAGAAGGGGGCTCGCGCCCGCTACGGCGCCGAGCACGACATCCGCGTCAACATCGACCAGAAGACCGGCGAGGTCGTGGTCAAACGCGTCCAGACCGTGGTGGCCGACGACGCCAGCTTCGGCACGGTCGTAAACGAGGAAGGCGAGGAGGTCCCGGCGGACGAGCCGGTGGGCATCATCCGCCTGTCCGACGCCAAGCGGAACGACAAGGACGCCGCCATCGGCAAGACCTACGAGGAGGTGCTGCCGCCCTTCGAATTCGGCCGGGTGCAGACCCAGATGGCCCGCCAGGTGGTGACCGGAAAGGTCCGCGAGGCCGAGCGCGAGCGCCAGTACGAGGAATACAAGGACCGCGTGGGCGAGATCGTCAACGGCACGGTCAAGCGCGTCGAATACGGCAACATCGTCGTCGATCTGGGCCGCGGCGAAGGCATCTCGCGGCGCGACCAGTCGATCCCACGCGAGAACTTCAACATCGGCGACCGGATCCGCTGCTACATCTATGACGTCCGCCGCGAGACCAAGGGCCCGCAGATCCTGCTCTCCCGCGCGCACGGCGGCTTCATGGCCAAGCTGTTCGCTCAGGAGGTGCCCGAGGTCTACGACGGGGTCATCGAGATCCGCGCCGTGGCCCGAGACCCAGGCAGCCGCGCCAAGATGGCGGTGGTCTCCAATGACTCATCGATCGATCCGGTCGGCGCCTGCGTCGGCATGCGCGGGTCGCGCGTGCAGGCCGTCGTGGCCGAGTTGCAGGGTGAGAAGATCGACATCATCCAGTGGAGCCCTGACGAGGCGACCTTCATCGTCAACGCCTTGGCTCCGGCCGAAGTCTCCAAGGTCGTCATGGACGAGGAAGACGAGCGTGTGGAAGTGGTGGTGCCGGACGAGCAGCTGTCGCTGGCCATCGGCCGCCGCGGCCAGAACGTTCGCCTCGCCAGCCAGCTGACCGGTTGGCAGATCGACATCATGACCGAGAGCCAGGAGAGCGAGCGCCGCCAGCGCGAGTTCTCCGAGCGCACGGCCCTGTTCCAGGAAGCCCTGGACGTGGACGAGGTGATCGCCCAACTCCTGGTCACCGAAGGCTTCGCCACCGTCGAAGATGTTGCCTATGTCGACGTCTCGGAAATCGCCTCCATCGAGGGCTTCGACGAAGACACCGGCGCCGAGATCCAGGCCCGGGCCACTGACTTCCTGGATAAGATCGCCGCCGAATTCGACGCCAAGCGCCGCGAACTGGGCGTGGACGACGCCCTGCTGGAGATCGAGGGCGTCACCCTGCCGATCGCCGTGGCCCTGGGCGAGGGCGATGTAAAGACCATCGAGAACCTGGCCGACCTGGTCCCCGACGATCTGCGCGGCTGGTTCGAGACCAAGAACGGCGAGCGGGTCCGCGAGCCCGGCATCCTCGAGGCCTTCAGCCTGGAGCCGCAGGACGCTGAAGCCCTGATCATGCGCGCCCGCGTGGTGATGGGCTGGGTCGAGGCGCCGCCGGAACCGGAACCGGAACCCGAGATCGAAGAAGGGCCGATCGAGGAAACCGAGGCCTTCGCGGAAGCCGAACTCGAAGGCGAAGCCCGCGACGCGTAGGACCGCCTCTCAATTCGCTCATCCCCCCGAAAGGGGACCAGGAGTTTTTGTGTTTCCGACGTTCAACCTCATCGGCGCTGCCCATCGATCTGCAGCAACGAATAAAGCCTGGGTCCCCGCTTTCGCGGGGATGAGCGGGATGAGGTTGTGACTCGTGGAGCATCAAACATCTGATCCCGGGCCCCAGACCCTTGCAGAAGCCAACCGCGAGCGGCGGGATATTGTCAGCGGCGGGGTGATGGACGAGGCGGGCCTGATCCGCTTCGTCGCCGGCCCGGACGGGGCTGTGGTTCCAGACCTGGCGCGCAAGCTGCCCGGCCGCGGCCTGTGGGTCGCCTCCGACCGCGCGTCGGTGGAAACCGCGGCCAGGAAGGGCCTCTTCAGCCGCGCCGCCAAGGCCAAGGTCACCGCGCCGCGGGACCTCGCCGACCAGGTGGAGGTCCTCCTGAAGCGCCGGCTTTTGTCGGGGCTGGGCCTTGCGCGGCGGGCGGGCGAGCTTACCTCTGGATTCGAAAAGGTTTCGGCCGCGATCGAGGCGGGCCGGGCGGCCTGGTTGATCGAGGCGTCCGACGGCGCCGCGGACGGTCGCCGCAAGCTTTGGGGCAAGACCCGCAAACAAGCTCCGCCAACACCGATTTTCGGCCTGTTCAGCGCGGAGGAATTGGGTTTGGCCTTAGGTGCGGAGAATGTGATACACACCGCCTTCCTTGCGGGGCGCGGCGCCGATCGTTGGGCGCAGGACGCTCTTCGGCTGTCGGGCTTTTGCCCGCTCCTTCCTGAGAGTTGGCGCGAGGAGCCTTAGAGGCGAACGGGACCGTAAGTCCCGTCGCCGCTGTTTTCGCATCGCGAAGGCGGCAAACAGGAATTGGGAGCGGCCCCGCAAGGGGGCGTTCCGGGTTTGATAATCTGTCCTTTGGCCGGATCGCCGGCTGACGAGTAAAGCGAGCGCATGAGCGACGAGAACAACAATGGCCGTAACCCTCCTCCGGGCGGGCGCCAGCCTCTGACCCTGAAGCCCCGCGGGGCTGGATCGGTCAGCGCCGGCACGGTGAAGCAGAGCTTCAGCCACGGCCGTTCGAAGACGGTGGTCGTCGAGACCAAGCGCGCGCGCACTCATGTGCCGGGCGGCGGCAACCTCGCTGCGCCCTCGTCAGCTGAAAAGCGTCTGTTCGAGCCGCGGCCCGCCCCGCCGGCCGCCCCTCGCCCCGCCGGCGCGCCAAACGACGGTCTCTCCGCCGAGGAGCGCGCCGCGCGCCAGCGGGCGATCGACGCCGCCCAGGAACGTCAGGCCGCCGAACGCCAGGCGACCGAGGAACGGGCTCGCACCGAAGCCGCGGCCCGCGCCGCAGCTCAACCCCCCGCCCCGGCGGCCCCGGCCGCGGCCGCGCCGCCGCCCGCCGCTGCTCCGGTCGCTCCGGTCGCTCCGGTCGCCCCGGCTCCCGTCGTCGCTGAGGCGCCCGCGCCGACCCCAGCCCCGACGCCGACTCCAGCTGCAGTTGCGGCGCCCGCGCCGGCTCCCGCCGCTCCGGTCGCGGCCGCTCCGGTGGTCGCCGCCGCGCCTGCGGCGCCGGCCGCGCCGCGCCCCGCCGCTCCGGCCGGCCAAGGCCAGACCCGCACCTATCAGCCCTCTGCCGAACGCCGCGACGACCGGGCCAGCACCACGACCTACCGGCCGAGCCCGCGCTTCGAAGGCACGAGCTTCAACCAACGCGCGCCGCGTCCCGAAAGTGATCGCGGTCCGGCCCGTGACGACCGCGGCCCGCCGCGCCGCGACGACGATCGTAACGCTCGCCCGGCGCCCACCGGCGGCGACACCGTGCGCTATTCGGCGCTCGCCCCGCGTCCGGCCGGTCCCCGTCCGGGCGGGCCCGGCGGCCCGCGTGGCCCCGGCGGTCCGCGGATCGGTCCCGCTGCACCGCCCGCGACCCCCGAAGTCCAGCGCGCAGCACGCCAGGCCCCGCGGCCCGGCGGCGCGGCCATGGATCGCCGTCCCGACGACGACGACCGCCGTCGCGAGGCTGCGCCGTCCAAGGCCATTTCCCGCGCCAAGGGCGCTCCGCAGCGTCGCGAAGGCCGCCTGACCATCCAGGCGGTGGCCGGAGATGATGAGGGCGCCGTCGATCGGATGCGGTCCCTCGCTTCGGTACGCCGGGCGCGCGAACGCGAACGCGAAAAGCGCAAGGGCGGCAGCCAGGAGCAGGCCCGTGCGGCCCGCGAAGTGGTCATTCCCGACGTCATCACCGTGGCCGAACTGGCCAACCGGATGGCGATCCGCGGCGCGGAGATCATCAAGTTCCTGATGCGCCAGGGCGTCATGCTGAAGAGCGGCGACGTCATCGACAACGACACCGCCGAGCTGGTGGCCACCGAATTCGGCCACACCGTGCGACGCGTCTCGGAAGCCGACGTCGAAGAGGGCTTCATCGGCGCCGAGGACGTTGATGACCACCTGCTCACCCGCCCGCCCGTCGTGACCATCATGGGCCACGTCGACCACGGCAAGACGAGCCTGCTGGACGCCTTGCGCGCCACCGACGTCGTGTCGGGCGAGCACGGCGGCATCACCCAGCACATCGGCGCCTATCAGGTGCATTTGCCGGACGGCCAACGCGTCACCTTCCTCGACACCCCCGGTCACGCCGCCTTCTCCGCCATGCGCATGCGCGGCGCGACGGTGACGGACATCGTGGTCCTGGTGGTGGCGGCCGACGACGGCGTGATGCCCCAGACCATCGAGGCCATCAATCACGCGAGATCCGCCGGCGCCCCGATCATCGTGGCGATCAACAAGATGGATAAGCCCGGCGCCGATCCGACGCGGGTGATCAACGAGCTTCTGCAGCACGAGATCGTCGTCGAAAGCCTGGGCGGCGACACCCAGGTCATCGAAGTCTCCGCCAAGGAGAAGACGGGCCTCGACAATCTGCTGGAAGCCATACTGCTGCAGGCCGAAGTCCTCGACCTGAAGGCCAATCCCGACCGCGTCTCCGACGGTGTCGTGATCGAGGCCAAGCTGGATCGCGGACGCGGCGCCGTCTCAACCGTGCTGGTCAAGCGCGGCACCCTGCGCCGTGGCGACATCGTCGTGGCTGGCGACCATTGGGGCAAGGTCCGCGCCCTGCTCAACGAGCGTGAGGAGCAGGTGACGGAAGCCGGCCCCTCCGTGCCGGTGGAAATCCTCGGCCTCGACGGCACCCCGGCCCCCGGCGACCCCTTCGCCGTGGTCGAGAATGAAGCCCGCGCCCGCGAACTCACCGCCTACCGCGTCCGCGTGAAGCGCGAAAAGGCCGGCGCTCCGGCGCAGGGCAACTCGCTGGCCGAGATGATGGCCAAGATCACCGACAAGAAGGCGTCGGAACTGCCGCTGGTCATCAAGGCCGACGTGCAGGGTTCGGTCGAAGCCATCATCGGCAGCCTCGAAAAGATCGCCACCGACGAGGTCCGCGCGCGGATCATCCTCTCTGGCGCCGGCGCGATCAGCGAAAGCGACGTCATGCTGGCCAAGGGCGCCAACTCAGCGATCATCGGCTTCAACGTCCGCGCCTCGGCGCAGGCGCGAGCCTTGGCCGAACGGGAAGGCGTGGAGATCCGCTACTACGCGATCATCTACGACCTGCTGGACGACATCAAAGGCGTGCTCTCGGGCATGCTGGCGCCGATCCAACGGGAAACCTTCCTCGGGAACGCCGAAGTCCTGCAGGCCTTCGATATCTCGAAGATCGGCCGCGTGGCCGGTTGCCGGGTCACCGAGGGCGTGGTCCGCAAGGGCGCGCGGGTGCGGATCATCCGCGCCGACATCGTGGTTCTCGAACTCGGCACCCTGCAGACGCTCAAGCGCTTCAAGGACGAGGTCAACGAGGTCCAATCGGGCGTCGAGTGCGGCATGGCCTTCGCGGGCTTCCAGGACATCAAGGCCGGCGACACCATCGAGTGCTTCAGCCTCGAGGAAGTGAAGCGCACGCTCTAGCGCCTGCGCATCGCCACGAACGATCAAAGCCCCGGAAGAGCGATCTTCCGGGGTTTTCGCTCCCGGCGACGCCGCATGTTCGTCATCGGGTTGCCGATCGCGCTCTGGGCGCGCGGCATGCTGGGGCGCGACTGGCAGTCTGTTTCAACACAAGTCGTGAAGTCGCCCCGATACGCGCCTATCTTGGTGAGTACATTCAGGAGCTCCGCCATGCGCGCCTTCCTCATCAGCCTTATGGCCCTCACGCTGGCCGCCTGCGCCACCGCGCAGAAGCTCGGCGCCGCCAACGACGTCCATGCGCTGCTGATCTCGATCCGCGACAACGACAGCGCGACCTTCGACGCCCATGTCGACCACCAGGCCCTGAAGGCCGAGCTGCAGGGCAAGATCGAGGAGCAGCTCAGCACGAACAAGAAGCTGAAGGGCCTGGCCGCGCTGCTCGGGCCCCAGACGCTGGACCTCGCCGACCAACTCCTGGTGCAGCCCAAGACCTTCCGCATGGTGGCTGAGCACTACGGCTATCGCCCCGACACGCAG
>DASRRU010000093.1:0-6061 GCA_035656795.1 Phenylobacterium sp.
TTTGCCTCAGACAGTTCCAGCGCCAATAAGAGCCGTTAGGATGGCGGCATGATCACCGTCCGTCCGAGGACCGGCGCGCGGGCCCACCTGTGGCCGCGGCCTGTCCAGATTTCCCGCTGCTGCGCCGCTCTCGCTTGGTGGGTCGCAGGGTTGGCGCCCGTTCTGGGCGCAGCCGCCGCAACCCACGCGGCCGTACAGCCGGCGCGCTTTGCCGCCGCGGCGCCAGTGGCCGGTGGTGCGGCGGTTGCGCCGACGCCTCCAGCCGACACCGCGCCCCCGATACCGCCGACGCCGCCCGCGCCGTCCCCTTCGACGCCGTCTCCCACTCCGTCGTCGCTCCCGCCGTCGGCGCTGGCGGCCCCCCCGGACGATACGGCCGCCCTCACGGCCGACGATCAGACCCTGAGCCAGCTGCAGAACCAGATCCCGGCCGCGCCGGACGACAAGAGCCTCGCCGCGTTAGGCGCCCAGGCTGCAGCGATCCAGAGCCGCGCCAGCGCCCTGGCGGCCGCCCGCAGTCATGCCCTGACCGCGCTGAACCGCGCCACGTCGCGCCAAACCCTCCGTGGCGCGGCCGCCGCGCAGGCGGCGAAGGAGCGCCGCGCCCTGCAGGCGCAGCTGCGCCAAGCCCGCGCCGTGGCCGCGCGGGCGGCGGCGACCTTCACCCTGGTGGCGGAGCGGCGCCGGGAAGGCTTCAGCGCGCGCGTCCTCCAACAGTCCCCGTCGCCGCTGTCGCCCGAGTTCTGGTCGGGCCTGCGCGACACGGTCGGGCCGGACCTGGCGCGGCTGGGGAACCTGGGGACCGAGGCCATCGACGTGGCGTCCGACGCGACCGAACCCCGCGGACTGCTGGCGCTGGCGGGCGGGCTCCTGGTCGCCTTGGGGCTCGCTTGGCCGGGACGCCGGCTGCTGGAGCGGGTGGGCGAGGCGGCCGTCGCGCGGCGGGGTCGCGGAGGCCGGTTCGGGCGATCCGCCGGCGCCCTGTGGATGACGGTCGTGGATGTGGGGACGCCTGTCCTGGCGGCGGTCGTGGTTCAGCTGGCCGCCGCCTGGGGCGATCTGCTCTCAGACGCCGCGGCCAACCTGGCGTCGGCCGCCGTCGTGGCGATCGGCTGGACGGCGGCGATCCTGGCGCTGGGCCAGGCGCTGGTCACCCACCGGCAGGCGCCGCGACGCCTTCTGGCCGTGTCGGACGCGGTTTCCACCCGCTCCCGGCGGCTGCTGGCGGTGGTGGCGCCGGTGACCGCCGCTGGCTATCTGCTGTCGCGGCTCAACTACATCGTCGGCGCCAGCGTTTCGGCGACCATCGCCAGCAATGCGGTCGTCGCCCTGGCCTATGCGTTGATGGCCACGGCGGTGTTGATCACCGCCAGCCGGGGCCGCCAGGCCGCAGCCCCTGACGCCGCAGATGCGCGCCCCTCGCCTGGATGGAGCCTGATCTCGCTGGGGCTCGTGGCGGCCATCGCCGTCACGGTGGGCGCCGTCGTCATGGGCTTCACGACCCTTGCCACCCTGGTCTCCGGGCAGGTGTTCTGGTTCGCGCTGCTGGGAGCCGCCAGTTTCCTGTTGCTGCGGTTCGCGGAGGACTTCGCGGCCTGGCTGTTCATGCCCTCCGGCTGGGCGTCGCGTCTTCTGAGCGGGGTGTTCAGCCTGCGGCGTTCGACCGTGGCGCAGCTTGGCGTGCTCCTGGCGGCCGCCGCGCAGATCGGCATCCTCCTGGCGGCGCTCAGTCTGGCGCTTACGCCGTTCGGCGACAGCGGCCGGCTGCTGGCCAGCCATCTGGGCCAGGTGGGCCAGGCGGTGCGGCTGGGGTCCGCCACCCTGTCCCCCCGCGCCGTGCTCAGCGGGATCGCCGTGTTCGTGATCGGCCTGGGCCTGGTGAACCTGGTTCGGGGCTGGTTTGTCCGGCGCTACCTGCCGGTGACCGGCTGGGACCCGGGCGTGCGCAATTCCGTGAGCACCGGCCTGCTCTACCTCGGCGTCGTCGTCACGGCCCTGAGCGCCCTGGCCGCCATGGGCCTGGGTTTCCAGCAGATCGCCCTGGTGGCCAGCGCACTTTCGGTGGGCATCGGCTTCGGTCTGCAACAGGTGGTGCAGAACTTCGTTTCCGGCGTGATCCTGCTGATCGAGCGGCCGGTGAAAGTGGGGGACTGGGTGAGCGTCGGCGGGCTGGAAGGCGACATCCGCCGTATCCGGGTGCGCGCCACGGAGATCGAGACCTTCGACCGCACCACGGTCATCGTCCCCAACTCCGACCTGATCACCAAGCAGGTGCAGAACAAGACTCTCGGCGATCCGCGAGGCCGTGTGCAGCTTGAGCTCTCCATCGCCAATCCCGCCGACGCGGAGCGGGCGCGCGAGCTGATCCTCAAGATCGCCGCCGGCCAGGGAGACGTGCTCGGCGATCCCGCCCCGGCGGTCTTCATCGATGGGCTCGCCGCCGGGGGCGCGGTCAATTTCAAATGCTATCTGTTCGTTCCCAGTCCTCGGGATGCCACGCGGGTCCGCAGCGCGCTCTACTTCGCGGTGCTCGCCGCGTTCCAAAGCGATGGCATCGCCTTCAACGGCGCCGCGGGCGCACAAAACCTCGTGGTCGAAGCCGGGCCGAAGCTCACGGAGCTTCTCGCCGGCCCCCGCAAGGCCACGGGCGCCTCGCACGGCAAGGTGACCAAGGGCTGATGGCGTATTCCCTTCCCCGCTCTCCTTCGATCAACGGGTAGGGGCCTGGCGTGCTGGGTTGAAGGCTACGGCTGGTTGGAAGAGCTCGATGACGTTTCCGGAGGGGTCCTGCAGCAGGACCTGCTTGCCGCCCGGTCCCGACAGGATGTCGTTGCGGAACGGCGCGCCGGCCGCACGCAGCCTGATGACCTCGGCCTCGATGTCGCCGACGATCAGGTGGATGCGGTTCCAGCCGCCGGGTCCGGGCCTGGCGCCGTCGGGCATCGGCCGTCCGGCGGAGCTCATCGGTCCGCTCAACAGAAGCCGTAGGTTTCCGCGGGTGACGTCGGCGAAGGCGGGCGGGAAGCTGGTCAGGACCTCGAAGCCGAGGCGTTCCTTGTAGAAGGCTACTGCGGCCTCCACGTCGTCGACCATGTAGCGGACGCTGACCATGTCACGGAGGTCGGTCATTGGCTTCTCCTGGGCTCTGGGGCGCGGGCGCCCGATCGGCCAGCCCGGCGAGCAGGTAGTCGATGCGGGTCGCCAGCTCGGCGGCGGTCTGCTGGAACAGCGGGTAGGTGACTTCGTCGGGTTCGCCCGTCGCCGGGTTCGGGAGGCTCCAGTGGGTGACTTTGGGGCGGCCGGGGAATTCGGGGCACACCTCGCGCACCCGGTCGCAGAGGCTGATCACCCCGTCGAAATCCTGGCCCGCGAACAGGTCCAGGGACTTGGACGCGTGGCCAGTCAGGTCGAGGCCGTACGTCTCGCGCATCACACGCACAGCCAAGGGGTGCAGAGGTTTGGGATGGCTGCCGGCGCTCACCGCGTCGATGGCCCCGTCCGACCGCGCCCGGGCCAGCGCCTCGGCCATCGGCGAGCGCGCGCTGTTGCCGGTGCAGAGGAACAGTATCCGCACCGGACCTGCCAGCGTCTTGTCACCCGGAGAGCGGCTGAGACGAAGGCCGGGGTGGAGGGCCTGGCCGGCGGCCGACAACAGGCCGCCGACCCGCGCCAGGTCCAGGCCGTAGTAGGTGTCCCGGCCATCGGCCGAGCTGCGCCGCGCGGAGACGAGGCGGCCGTTGCGCAGTTTGCCCAGGTGGTAGGAGACCAGGTTCTGCGGCTCTCCCACCAGGCCGGTCAGTTCGTGAACCCGGCGGTCGCTGCGGCCAAGCTCGCTGAGAAGCCGCCAGCGCAGGGGGTGTCCGGCCAGCTGCAGGAACTCGGGTGGAGCGATGTCGGGGTAAAGCGACTGAGCACTCATGTCTCTGCATTTACATCAATCGAACTTGATGTATCAAGCTGGTTTGATGCATATAGGTGAGCCGACCAGCCGTAGCTGAAGGAGGACCTGGCATGAAGAGATCGACAGTATCCGCCCTGGCGCTGCTGCTGTCCGTCGGCGCGCAGGGCGCGGGCGCCCAGGACCGCGCCGTGAACAGCGCCGCGACCGTGCGAATCCGCTACATCGTCAGCGACGTGGCGGCCGCCAAGGCATTCTACACGGGCAAGCTCGGCTTCAAGGTGGACTTCGCCTCCGGGTCCTATTTCGCAGCCCTCTCCCGCGGCGGTCTGCAACTTCTCCTGAGCCCGGTGAAGGGACCGGGCGGCGCCTCGCAGCCGATGGCGAATGGCGAGCGGCCCGCCCCTGGCGGCTGGACCCGGATCGTTCTCAACATGCCCGATCTGCAGGTCGAGGTGGACCGCCTTCGCAAAGACGGTGTCCACTTCGGCAACGAGATCACGCCGGGGCTCGGCGGAAGGCAGATTCTGCTCGACGATCCTTCCGGCAATCCGATCGAGCTCTTTCAGCCGGATTGAGCCAAAGAAGCTCGACGGGAGCCGGCGCTAGGCGGGGATGGCCAGCCTGCGATGGCGGTAACTCACCCGCCATTCGCCGAGGTCGGCCCGCATGATCTGGGCGGCGTTCTCCAACGCGCGGCAGGCGTGGATCAGGTCGACTGGGCGGGCCTTGAGCTCTTCGGCGAGAGACTGGAGCTTATCCGCTGTCTCCGCCGACCGGCCTGAGGCGCCGATGAAATCGCCCTGCCCGCGGATGCCGAACAGGGCCGCCCCGATGGTCGGCAACCCCGCCGAAAGCACGGTCAGCAGTGGCCCCTGCGCATGCAGAAGGCCCGGGTCGAAGGCCAGGCCGACCAGGCCCAGCAGACCCAGGGCGGCCGTGGCGTAGAACAGCGCGGTCCCCATCAGGTGGAGACGGTGATCGAGCCTGCGCATTCGCGTCGCGCTGACCCGGTTGTAGCGCACCTGGGGAACGACCTCCTGTTCTGTCAGATGGGAGATCAGCGCATCGACCTCCGCCTCGCTGTGGATCGAGGGCGGCGCGCCGATGTCGCGCCAGATCGCCGCGGTGTACCAATCCGTCCAGCGCCATCCGGAATCCTTGACCCCGTGGAGAGGCCGCAAGGGATTGGCAGCGCCCAGCAGGGTCAGACTGCGCATGGCCCGCAATTGCTCGGCGACCTGCCGGTAGTCCAGCCAGCGCCTGTGCCATTCCTGCCGGTTGCCCAGCGCGGTGTTGGTGATCAGCAGGCAGATCAGCGCCAGTTCTCCCACCAGCAGCCCGACCTTGGCCTCGGGCGCCAGCAGGCTGCTCAACGCCAACAGCACCGACAGGGCTGCGGCGCCATAGTTGAAAATCAGCGCGCTGCGGTAGGTCTGCGCGTAGTGGTCGGCGAGGCCATCCGACCAGGCGAAGGCCTTCTGGACGGTCGCCATGCCCGCGTGGACGGACGCGTCGCGCACAAGCGGGTGTTCGAAAAAGCCTCGCCATTCGGCATCGGCGACGACCTCATAGTCCGTACTGATGAGATTGCGCCTCCGCAGCCGCTGAACACCCGTCGCGGCGAGCAGAAGCGGATATTCAGGCCGCAGGCGCAGGCGTGGCTGTCGCTCCCGGAAGAAGCGGGCCAGCGCGGCCGTCTCAGCCGCGGCGGAGGGCGGCGCGAACAGGGCCGAGAGGGCCTCCTCCAGCACGGTCGCCGTCAGCGGCCGTTGCGGCACGCTGTGACGATCCAGCCGGTCGGGCGCGAGGCCGCTGAAGGCTGACCAGAGCACGCTCGGAGACCCGGCTCTTTTCGTTGGCAAATGTATCACCGGCACGCCGCGTCGAATGGCGTGATCGACAACGTCGGCTGTGCCGCCCCGGCCTCGCGCGGGCTCGCCGTCCCAGATCGCCAGCAGCAGATCGCTTTGCGCTACAGTGGTTTCGCCGGCCAAGCTGTAGCCACGATCGTGCGACCCGACGACCTCTGGCGGCGCCCAGACATGGTCGGACCGTGACAGCAGGTCGTCGAAGGCCGCAGTATCGCCGCCTTCGAACTCGTCGCGATATTCGGCCAGAGGGAAGGGAAGCACGGTGCGCAGCCGATAGGCCTGCGCCAAG
>DASRRU010000094.1:0-8479 GCA_035656795.1 Phenylobacterium sp.
TGGGCGCCAGCTCGGACCGCGAGTTCGACGGCAACAAGGTGCACATGTCGCTGACCGCGAACCCGTCGCACCTGGAAATCGTCAATCCCGTCGTCATCGGCAAGGCCCGCGCCAAGCAGGCCTTCACCCTGCGCGCCAACGCCAGCGCCGGTCGCGGCCACGTCCTGCCGCTGCTGATGCACGGCGACGCAGCCTTCGCAGGCCAGGGCGTGGTGGCCGAGTGCTTCGCGCTCTCGCAACTGCGCGGCTACGGCGTAGGCGGCACCGTCCACTTCATCGTCAACAACCAGATCGGCTTCACCACCAGCCCGAAGAACAGCCGGTCTTCGCCCTATCCGTCCGACAACGCCCTGATGGTCGAGGCGCCGATCTTCCACGCCAACGGCGACGACCCGGAAGCCGTGGTGTTCGCCGCCAAGGTCGCCACCGAGTACCGCCAGCAGTTCGGCAAGGACGTGGTGGTCGACATGTTCTGCTACCGCCGGTTCGGTCACAACGAGGGCGACGACCCGACGATGACCCAGCCGCTGATGTACGCGAAGATCAAGCAGCATCCTTCGGTGCGCGATCTTTACGCCACGCGCCTGGTGGGCGAGAGCGTGGCGACTCAGGCCGAGATCGACGGCTGGATCGGCGATTTCGACAAGTTCCTCGACGCCGAGTTTGACTCGGGCAAGACGTTCCACGCCGACAAGGCCGACTGGCTGGACGGCAAGTGGTCGGGCCTCAAGCTGCCCGGCTCCGAAGAGAGCGGCGTCACCGGCGTGCCTCGCCAGAAGCTGCTCGACCTGGGCCACAAGATGACGTCGATCCCCGAGCGGATCAGCGTCCACAAGACCGTCGAGCGGGTGATCGCCGGCCGCCGCGACGCCATCGACAAGGGCGAGGGTCTGGACTGGTCCACGGGCGAAGCCCTGGCCTTCGCCAGCCTGCTCGACCAGGGCTATCCGGTACGCCTGTCGGGCCAGGACTCGATCCGCGGCACCTTCACTCAGCGGCATTCGGGGATCGTCGACCAGCAGACCGAGGAGGTCTATTTCCCGCTTCGCAACCTGGGCCCCAACCAGGCGCACTTCGAGGCGCTCAATTCGGCGCTGTCGGAAGAGGCGGTGCTGGGCTTCGAGTACGGCTTCTCGCTGACCGACCCCAACACCCTGGACATGTGGGAAGCCCAGTTCGGCGACTTCACCAACGGCGCCCAGGTGGTCATCGACCAGTTCATCTCGTCGGGCGAACGCAAGTGGCTGCGGATGAGCGGCCTCGTCATGCTCTTGCCGCACGGCTACGAGGGCCAGGGCCCTGAGCACTCCTCCGCCCGCCTCGAGCGCTTCCTGCAGATGTGCGCCGAGGACAACCTGCAGGTCGTCAATCCGACCACGCCGGCCAACTATTTCCACGTCCTGCGCCGCCAGATGATCCGCGAATTCCGCAAGCCGCTGATCGTCATGACCCCCAAGTCGCTGCTGCGTCACAAGCGGGCGGTGTCGAACCTGTCGGACATGGCCGAGGGCACCAGCTTCCACCGCGTCATGGTCGACGGCGCCGAGGCCGACGCGGACGTGGGGGGCATTACGCTGAAGAGCGACGAAAAGGTCAGCCGGGTCATCGTCTGTTCCGGCAAGGTTTACTTCGACCTGATCGAGCAGCGCGCCAAGGCTGGCCGCGACGACGTCTACGTGCTGCGCCTGGAGCAGTTCTATCCCTGGCCGCTGAAGTCGCTGTCAAATGTCCTGAAACGCTTTCCGAACGCCGAGCTGGTCTGGTGCCAGGAGGAGCCGAAGAACATGGGCGGCTGGACCTTCGTCGACCCCTGGCTGGAGCTGACGCTGGACCGGATGAGCATCAAGGCCAAGCGCGCCCGCTACGTCGGCCGCCCGGCCTCGGCCTCCACTGCGGCCGGCCTGATGACACGCCACCAGAAAGAACTTGAAGCCTTCCTCACCGAAGCCTTCGCCTGACACCCTGAACGACAGCCCTAAGATCTGAAGGAGCGCATTCCCTATGGCCGACATCATGACGCCAGCGTTGGGCGAGTCCGTCACCGAAGCCACGGTGGCGCGCTGGACCAAGAAGGCCGGCGATGCGGTCCGCAAGGATGAGATCCTGGTCGAGCTGGAAACCGACAAGGTGAGCCTCGAGGTGGCCGCCCCCTCCGACGGCACGCTGTCGGAGATCGTCTTCGAGGAAGGCGCCACCGTCGAGCCCGGCGCCGTGCTGGGCAAGATCACCGAAGGCGCCGCCGCGCCGAAGGCCACCGCCCCGCCCAAGGCCCCGGAACCTGCCAAGGCGCCAGAGCCCGCAAAGGCCGCCGCGCCTGCTCCGGCCGCTGCGCCCGCGCCCGCGCCGGCCAAGGCTGCGGCTGAACCCGTGCTGGCGCCCTCCGCCCAGCGCATCGTGACCGAGAACAACCTCGACCCGACGGCTATCGCCGGCGCCGGCAAGGACGGCCGGATCACCAAGGGCGACGCGCTCGCCGCGCTGGACGCCCGCGCCAAGGCGCCTGCTGCGCCGACCGCTCCGGCCGCGCCCCGCGAGATCCACGAGCGCGAAGAGCGTGTGCGGATGACCCGCCTGCGCCAGACGATCGCGCGCCGGCTGAAGGAAGCCCAGAACAACGCCGCCATGCTGACCACCTTCAACGAGGTGGACATGAGCGCGGTGATGGCCATGCGCGCCAGCTACAAGGACGCCTTCGAGAAGACCCACGGCGTCAAGCTCGGCTTCATGAGCTTCTTCGTCCGTGCGGTGACCCACGCCCTGAAGATGGTCCCCGACGTCAACGCGGAGATCGACGGAACCGACATCATCTACAAGAACCACTATGACATCGGCGTCGCCGTCGGCACCGAAAAGGGCCTCGTGGTCCCGGTGGTTCGCGACGCCGAGGCCATGAGCCTGGCCGAGATCGAGAAGGCCATTGGCGCGCTGGGCAAGAAGGCTCGCGACGGCCAGCTGGCCCTGGAAGACCTGCAGGGCGGCACCTTCACGATATCGAACGGTGGGGTCTACGGCTCGCTGATGTCGACGCCGATCCTCAACGCGCCGCAGTCGGGCATCCTGGGCATGCACAAGATCCAGGACCGGCCGATGGTCGTCGGCGGCCAGGTGGTGATCCGGCCTATGATGTACCTGGCGCTCAGCTACGACCACCGGGTGGTGGACGGCCAGGGCGCAGTGACCTTCCTGGTCCACGTCAAGGAAGCCATCGAGGAACCGCAGCGCCTGCTGTTGGACCTCTAGAGTTCGTTTTCCGGCGGGACCGGCGCCCTCTCCTTCGAGGTTGAGGGGCGCGGCCGCCCATCAGGATTAGGGGGCCCGCATGGCTCAGTACGACGTCATCATCATCGGGGGCGGTCCCGGCGGCTACAACGCCGCGATCCGCGCGGGCCAGCTCGGCCTCAAGGTCGCCTGCGTCGACAAGGGGATCGACGGCGGCGGCACGCTGGGCGGCACCTGCCTGAACGTCGGCTGTATGCCCTCCAAGGCCCTGCTGCATGCGTCGGAAATGTTCGACGCCGCGGCCAATCACTTCGCCGAGTTGGGCATCGAGGTGAAGCCCAAGCTGAACCTGACCCAGATGATGGCCCAGAAGGCGACCTCGGTCGGCCAGCTGACCAAGGGCATCGAGTTCTTGTTCAAGAAGAACAAGGTGGACTGGGTAAAGGGCGCGGGGAAGATCACTGGTCCAGGCAAGGTCGAGGTGACCGGCGCCGACGGCGCGGTCACCGCCCTCGAAGCCAAGAACATCGTCATCGCCACCGGCTCGCTGCCTTCCGGTCTGCCGGGCGTCACGGTCGACCAGAAGCGGATCGTAGATTCCACGGGCGCGCTGTCTCTACCCGAGGTTCCGAAGTCCCTGCTGGTGATCGGCGCGGGCATCATCGGCCTGGAGCTGGGTTCGGTCTGGCGCAGGCTGGGCGCTGAGGTGACGGTGGTGGAGTTCCTCGACCGCATCACGCCGGGCATGGACGCCGAAGTCGCCAAGACCTTCCAGCGGTCGCTGACCAGGCAGGGAATGGTCTTCAAGCTGTCCAGCAAGGTCACCGGCGCCAAGGCGTCCAAGACCGGTGTTTCCCTGACCGTCGAGCCGGTGGCCGGCGGCGAGGCCGAGACGCTGCAGGCCGACTATGTCCTGCTGGCCATCGGGCGCACGCCCTACACCCAGGGCCTGGGCCTGGAGAGCGTCGGGATCACGCCCGACAAACGCGGCTTCATCGAGACCGACCACTGGAAGACCTCCGCGCCCGGCGTCTGGGCGATCGGCGACGTGACCCATGGGCCGATGCTGGCGCACAAGGCCGAGGACGAGGCGGTGGCCTGCATCGAGACCATCGCCGGCAAGGCGGGCCACGTGGCCTACGGCATCATCCCGAGCGTGGTCTACACGGCCCCCGAAGTGGCCTGGGTCGGCAAGACGGAGGAGGAGCTGAAGGCCGAGGGCCGCGCCTACAAGGTCGGCAAGTTCCCCTTCACCGCCAACTCCCGCGCCAAGATCAACCACGAGACCGAGGGTTTCGCAAAGGTCCTGGCCGACGCGGTCACCGACGAGGTCCTGGGCGCCCACCTGATCGGCCCCTCGGTCAGCGAGATGATCGGCGAATACTGCGTCGCCATGGAATTCCGCGCCGCGTCCGAGGACGTGGCCCGCACCTGCCACCCGCACCCCACCCGTTCCGAGGCCCTGCGCCAGGCGGCCATGGGCGTCGAGGGGTGGACCATGCAGGCCTGACGGCCGATGGGGCTGGAGGTCCGGCGCGCCAGGTCCGACGAGCTCGGCGCCTGCGCCGACCTCTACATTCGGGTGCTGCGCGAGACCTTCACCTGGCTGCCGCCCGAGCGGCACAGGCGCGAGGAATTCCTGCGTGCAGCCCGCGACGAGGAGATCTATGTGGCGGTCGAGGCCGGCGCGATCCTCGGCATCGCCGCCTTCTACCGGCCGCAGAGCTTCCTGCACTCGCTCTACGTGGACGCCCGCGGCAAGGGCGTCGGCAGGGCGTTGCTCGACCATATCGCTGCGACCGTGCACGGACCGCTGTCGCTGAAGGTGCAGGCGCCCAACCTGCGCGCCCAGGCCTTCTACCGGCGCGAAGGCTTCCTCTGCACCGAGCATGGGCGTGATCCCGGCTCCGACATCGCCTGGCTCAGGCTGGTGCGCACGGAGAGGCCGTCCAAGAGTTAACTTGGCGCCCGGCGTTTCCGGTGACAGCGTTCGGCCACCCACCGGAGACTGCTCCATGATCGCCCTGCTTCTGGCCGCCCAGTTGTCGGCCCAGCTGCCGACCAATCCCCATGTCCAGCTCTTCGACGCCCCGCCGCCTGTGCGGTCGTCGGAACTGATCCGCACCCTGCCGTCCAAAAGCGCCTGCGCCGGCGCTCCGGGCCGGTTGGAGGCCTCGCTGGCCCAGCCGGCGGCGCTCTATCGCAAGGGCGATCGCCCTGCGCATGGGCTGAAGGACTGGGTGGACTATCCGAATGGCCAGCTCTGCCTGGTGGAGGCCGCGAAATGATCCTCGCCGTCGTCGTCGCCGCGGCGGCGACCGTCGCAGCCCCGCCCTCCAGGGCGGAGTCGATGCCGAACCTCTATTCACAGCCCAGCTACTGCCGCCCGGTGGTGGAGCAGGAGGTCGCGCGCCAGAACACCGCCTTCCATGGCCGGCCGCCGGCTGTGGAATACGCTGTGCTGCGCAAGATTGAGGGGTGCGGGGTGCCCACGCCGATCGGCTACCACCCCAGCCTGGAGCCCGGCGCGGCCGACCCGACGGTCACGCGTGAGGATGCGCCTTCGAATAGGCGCTGAGCAGGGCCGCGGCGTCGACCTGGGTGTAGCGCTGGGTGGTCGAGAGCGAGGCGTGGCCCAGCAATTCCTGGATCGAGCGCAGATCGGCGCCCGCGCCCAGGAGGTGCGTGGCGAAGGAATGGCGAAGCGCATGCGGCGTGGCGCTGGCCGGCAGACCCAGGCGGCCGCGCAGGGCCTGCACCGTGGCCTGCACGTGGCGGGGGCTCAAAGGTCCGCCGCGCTTGGCGCGGAACAACGGCTCGTTCGGCGCCTGCGCGAAGGGGACCTGCGCCAGATAGGCCTCGATCGCCGCCTGGACTGCGGGCAGCACAGGCACGATGCGGGTCTTGGAGCCCTTGCCGGTGATGCGCAGGCTCTCGGGCAGCGGCGCGTCGGACCGCTTCAGCGACAGGGCCTCGGAGATCCGCAGGCCGCAGCCGTAGAGCAGGGTCAGCACCGCCTCGTCGCGGGCGGCCTCCCAGTCCTCGCGGTCGGGATCGAGGCCGGGCTCGGCGAGCATCCCGCGCGCCTGGTCCTCGCTGACCGGCCGGGGCGCGCCCGGCTTGACGCGCGGGCCGCGGACCAGGGCCATGCCGGCGTTGGGGGTGTCCAGCCTGCGGTCCAGGAAGCGGTGGAAGGTGCGGATCGCCGACAGCGCCTGGCTCAGCGAGCGCGGCGACAGGGGCTTCTCGCCTTGGCGCAGGTGGGCCAGCCAGGCGCGGACCTCGCCGGCGGTGACCTCGCCGAGCGTGGCAAGGGTTATCGCCTCGCCCCGATGCTGTTCGAGGAAGCCCAGGTAGCGGCGCGCGGCGAAGCCGTAGGCCTCCAGGGTGCGCGGCGAGGACCGGCGTTCGTGGGCCAGGTGCTCCAGCCAGAGCGCCAGGGCCTCCTGAGAGGTCACAGGATCGGCCAGCGCTCGGCGGTGCGCTCGACCACGCGGGCCAGGAAGGCGACGAGCTCGGTCCCCATGTCCTCGGTGAAGCCCTCCGCGTCGGTCGAGCCGAAGGCCAGCAGGCCCTGCCGCGACGGCTCCCAGATCGCCATGCGCACCATGGCCATAGACGCGATCGCCTCGGAGCCTTCGCCGAACAGGCCGAGCGCGGTGGGCGCGAAGCCCATGCGGGCCAGCCGCTGCGACCCGCCCAGGATCATGTCCACCTGGCCCTCGACCAGCATTTTCCAGCCGGCCGGCGGATGGGTCTCGGTCTCCAGGGCGATGACGCCGGCGGCCAGGCCGAAACGCTGGCGCGCCAGCTCGTCGACGCGGCGGGCGAGGTCGGAGTGGTTGCGGGAGTCTAGCAGGTCGACCACCGCGCCGTGGGTCTGGGCCTGGGCGGAGAAGTTGGCGCGCGCCGTCTCTTCCAGATGCTGGCGCTGGGTCGCCTCGCGCTGGTGGGCGGCGTGGACGCGGGCCATGGCCGCGGGCGCGAACTCGACGACGTTGCCGCCGGCGGCGACCTTCAGGCCCAGCTCGGCCAGCAGGCCGTCGTCCCCGGTGAGGAACTGCGGATTGTCCGACAGGAACCTGCGCACGGACGCCGGGTCGAGGGGGCCCTCGCCGATCCCGCCTTGCGATCCGTCCATGTCACCCTCGAAAGCTTACAAGATGGACTGGCCCGTCTTGGCCCAGTCGCTCATGAACTGATCAAGGCCCCGTTCGGTTAACGGGTGCTTGAAGAGGGCGTTGAACACGTCCGGCGGAATGGTCGCGCAGTCGGCGCCGGCCAGGGCGGCGGTGGTGACGTGGGCCGTCGAGCGGATCGAGGCGGCCAGGATTTCGGTGTCGAACCCATAGTTGTCGTAGATCGCGCGGATCTCGGCGATCAGGTCCATGCCGTCGGCGCCGTGGTCGTCCAGCCGACCGACGAAGGGCGAGATGTAGGTGGCGCCGGCCTTGGCGGCCAGCAGGGCCTGGGCGGCGGAGAAGCACAGGGTCACGTTGGTGGCGATGCCCTCGTGGGCGAATTCGCGGGTGGCGATCAGGCCGTCGCGGGTCAGGGGGACCTTGACCACCACGTTGGGGGCGATGGCGGCCAGCTTGCGGCCTTCGTCCAGCATGCCGGCGGTGTCCATGGCGGCCACTTCGGCGCTCACCGGGCCCTCGATCGCCGTGCAGATCTCGGCGATCACCTGCAGCATCGGCCGGCCGGACTTGGCGATCAGGGTCGGGTTGGTGGTCACCCCGTCCACCAGGCCGGTCGAGGCGAGGTCGGCGATCAGGGCCGTGTCGGCGGTGTCCACAAAGAGCTGCATGGTGTGTTTCCTGGGGATGAGGTCGCCGCCTCTGTAGTCCACGCGGATTCGGCGCGCGACAAAATCCCTCCGCAAGCGACGCCTCGTCGAATGCCGGACCCGTCCCCAGATAGAATGCCATCGTGAGAATCGCCCAGGTCCTGTTGCCCCTGCCGTTGGCGGAAGCCTTCGACTACGAAATCCCCGAGGGGCTGGACCTTTCGCCGGGCGACCACGTGATTGTGCCGCTGGGCCCGCGCGAGGTCTGGGGCGTGGTGCGCGGGCTGAAGGACGGCGCGGGCTTCAACCGGCCGCTGAAATCGGTGATCGAGCGCATCGAGATCGATCCGCTGCCCGCCAATACGCTCGCCTTCGTGGAATGGGCCGCCCACTGGCAGGTGGCGCCGCCGGGCGATCCGTTGGCGATCGCGTTGCGCGGCCTGCGCGCCGAACCGCCGGGCCCGACCAGGC
>DASRRU010000095.1:0-2945 GCA_035656795.1 Phenylobacterium sp.
GCGCGCGCCGCGGCGAGCGTGGCCGAACGGGTGATCAGGGCGCTGATGTCGATCGTCGGCGTAACCGCAAAGGCCGTGTAAAACCCAGTCGCCACATCCGGAATGTCGGTGCTCAGTGGCACGGTAGGGTCGGGGAGGAGACCTGCGGAAAAGGTCTGGGCCGCGGAAACGTGGGCGGCGGCGCGCTTGGCGGCCAGGTCGGGACTGTTGAGCACGGCCAGGATCGCCGCGTCGACCGGATCGATGCCCCGCGCGGGATCGATGGCGCGTTTGGGCAGAGGCGCCAGCCGGATACGGGTCACGTCCACCGAGATCTGGCTGGCGCTCGGCGCCAGGTCCGGACCTCCGGGGAGGGGCGCAGCCGTGAAGTGGGCGCAGGCGCCCAGCGCGCCGGCGGCCGCGAGCGTCGCGGCAAGTCGCCCCTTGCGAGCACGTAACGCCCGGCCTTGGTCCCGCGGAGTCATGGCGCGGGTTCTCACGGCTGCGTCTTCACGAGGACGTGGCCGCCATATTGGGAGTTTGCAATGTTTGTGAACTGGCAGGGAAGGTGACGCGGACATCGAGGCCTGGACCGGCGTCATGCAGGCTGACTTCCGCCCCATGAAGTTTGGCGACCGCCGCCACCATGGAAAGGCCGAGCCCGCTGCCGGGGGTGGAGCGGCTGGCCTCCAGGCGGTGGAATCGGTCGAAGAGCCGCTCGCGCTCCGATACGGGAACCCCCGGTCCGTCGTCTGCGACCGAGAGGACCGGCCGTCCCCTCTGAACCGCGCACCGGACGCGCACGAAGGCGTGGGCCCCGGCGTGCCGCAGGCCATTCTCCACCAGGTTGACCAGCATCTGGGTGATCAATTCGCGGTCCCCCTCGATCGTGAGGCTGGGCAAGCCCTCCAGCTCCAGCCGCTGTCCTTCATCCTCCGCCGACGGGGCGAAGGCGTCCACCACGGTGCGCGCGATAGCGGCAAGATCGATGGCCTGGAAGGCGGAACGCCGCGCGCCACCCTCTATCTGAGCGATACGTAACAGGGCGGCGAAGGTTGCGAGGATGGCGTCCAGGTCCGCGAGGGCGCCTTCGATAGTGGCGGTCTGTTCCGGCCCCGCCCCTCGGTCGAGATTGGCTTCCAGCCGGCCGCGGAGCCGTGTGAGGGGTGTGCGCAGGTCGTGCGCGATGTCGCTGGAAACCTGGCGGAGGCTTTCCATCAGGGCGGCGATGCGGTCGAGCATGCGGTTGAAGGTGGCCGCCAGGCGGTCGAGGTCGTCGCCGGACCGTGAGGCGGGCACACGGCGCGACAGGTCCCCGTCGATGATCGCCTCGGCGGCGTCGGTGATGGCGGCGATCCGCTGGCCCATGCCGCGGGCCAGGGCATAGCCGCCCAGCAGGCCAATCAGGACAACGCCGACGGTCGCCAGGGCGAAGCCCCTGACCAGCAGGTTATCGACCGCTTCGATGCTCTCATCGTCGCCGCCCACCAGCAGCCGGTAGCCATGCGCCAGGGTCGCGGCATGGACGCGGATCTTCTCGCGTTCGCCACTGGCCTCTCTCAGGGTGAGGGTCGACCATCCGGAGGCGGCGGACCGCCCGGCCAGGCGACCGGCGATCGGCCGGCCATCCGGCGACTCGAGGCCGTAGTCCAGGGCCCCGGGCGTGCGATCACGCTCCTGCACCGCGTCGGCGACGCCATTCAGGCCTTCGACCCGGAACTCCTGCGCCAGGGCCGCGGATTCGGAGAGGATGCGGGCGTCGAACTGCCGCGACAGGGCGGCGCGCGTAGTGAGCAGGGTGGCCAACCCCAGCACAACGACCGCCGCGGTGAACGCAAGCGTGTAGAGCGCCGCCAGGCGCAGGCTCGCCGAGCGCCACACCTTAGTGGCGCCAATCAAACACAGGGACCCCATCCGGACAGTTCAGAAGGCGCCACAAGAGTCGAAACCTTGTGGTGCGTTCGGCGCCACTCGGGGGGGGGCCGATATATCGGATTCGCACCACTAGTCGGGTTCCCGGAGGCTGTAGCCGGCGCCGCGCAGGGTGTGGATCAGCTCCGTGGCCTGGTTGCGGTCGACCTTGGAGCGCAGGCGGCTGACGTGGGTCTCGACGATGTTGGTCTTGGGATCGAAGTGGAACTCCCATACCGCTTCCAGAAGCATGGTGCGGGTGACCACCTTGCCGGCGTGCCGCATCAGATATTCCAGCAGCTGGAACTCACGCGGCTGCAGCTCGATCCGCTTGCCCCCGCGGGTGACGGTGCGGCGCAGGAGGTTCATCTCCAGGTCGGCCACTCGCAGGGCGGTCTGAACCTCCTGTGGCGGAGGGCGGCGGGCGAGGGCGTTCACCCGCGCCAGCAACTCGGCGAAGGCGAAGGGCTTGACCAGGTAGTCGTCGCCGCCCGCCTCCAGCCCCTCGACCCGGTCGTCGATGCCGCCGAGTGCGGTCAGCAACAGCACGGGCGTCTTCACGCCGGACGCTCGGATGGTGCGCAGGATGGCCAGGCCATCGACGCGCGGCAGCATGCGGTCCAGGACCATCACGTCGTAGGTCTCGCCGGCGGCCAGCAACAGGCCGTCACGGCCGTCGGTGGCGAGATCGACCGCGTGGCCGGCCTCGGTGAGCGCTCGTTTCACGTAGGCCGCCGTCTCCCGGTCATCCTCCACCAGCAGCAGCTTCATGCTCCGACCCTACGCCCCCCGCGCCATTAATGCTTCGCCTTGCCCTCCGCCGCGGTCTCGGCGGCTTCGGCGCTGGCGCTTTCGTGACCGTTCTCGAGCACCTTGCCCGTCTTGGCGTCGACCCCGACCTCATAGGTCTTGCCGGCGCTCTTGATGTCGAAGGAATAGCGCAGGCCGCTGCCGCCGTGCTCCTTTTCGAGCTCCTGGTCGGTGACGGCCCCGGGCCGGGCCTTCAGGGCGATCGCCCGAGCCTGGTCCAAGCTGACGCGCGCCAAGCCCGACAG
>DASRRU010000096.1:0-6435 GCA_035656795.1 Phenylobacterium sp.
ACGGGTCACCGAGTCCAGCAGGATCACCACATCGCGCTTGTGCTCGACCAGGCGCTTTGCCTTTTCAATAACCATTTCAGCAACTTGCACGTGGCGCGTCGCCGGCTCGTCGAAGGTCGAGGAGATCACCTCGCCCTTCACGGTGCGCTGCATGTCGGTGACTTCTTCCGGTCGCTCGTCGATCAGCAGGACGATCAGGTAGCACTCGGGGTGGTTGGTCTCGATCGACTTGGCGATGTTCTGCAGCATCACCGTCTTGCCGACGCGGGGCGGGGCGGTGATCAGGCAGCGCTGGCCCTTGCCGAGCGGCGCCACGATGTCGATCACCCGACCGGAGCGGTCCTTCAGCGTCGGGTCATCGATCTCCATCTTCAGCCGCTCGTCGGGATAGAGCGGCGTCAGGTTGTCGAACAGCACCTTGTGCCGGACGTTTTCGGGGTTCTCGAAATTGGTCAGATCGACCTTTACCAGGGCGAAGTAGCGCTCGCCCTCGCGCGGCGCGCGGATGGCGCCGTCAACCGAATCCCCGGTGCGCAGGCCGAACTTCCGGATCTGCGAGGGGCTGACATAGATGTCGTCCGGGCCGGGCAGGTAGTTGGCCTCGGGGCTTCGCAGGAAGCCGAAGCCGTCCTGCACAACTTCCAGGGTGCCGGAGCCGGAGATCTCTACGCCTTCCTCGGCCATCACCTTGAGGATCGCGAACATGATGTCCTGCTTGCGCATGGAGTTCACGTTCTCGATCTCGAAGAGCTCGGCGAAGGCCAACAGGTCGGCTGGGGCCTTGTCCTTCAGCTCCTGCAGGCTCATCCGCGTGAGTCCCAGCTTCGCGATGGCCTGGGCCGCCTCGGACGGCTCGTCGGACTCCGCGGCTTCAGCCTCCGCTTCTTCGGCGGCCGCTTGGGCGGTCGCCTGATCGGCGGCGGCGGCCTCGATCATCTGGGTCTCGTCGGCGGCGGGGATTTCGTTTTCGTCTTGCATAGAGTTCACTCGTGTTCGTCCGCGGGGCCGGACGGACTCCGGGCGCGGGCTCTTCAGATGATGTGGGCGCCTGGATGCGCGCCGAATGTGTTTCGTCGTCTTTGGGAGCCGGACCGCGCCCGCGGGTCAATCCACACGGAGGGCCGGAGATAAGGCGGGGCGCACCCCTGATCGGAGCACGTGGCGTGATCCGAACCACAGACCCGGCGCGGGGTCAAGGAGTCCTGGGGGCTTTCAGCGTGGCCTAGGGGTGTCCGAACTCGGTGGTGACGGCCATCACCATGACGATCGCGGCCAGGAACGGGAGCTCGTTGGTCATCCGCCAGAACTTCGCCGGCTTGTCACGGCGCCCAGCCAGAAAAGCCCGGTGCGCCCTGGCCAGATAGGTCTGCCAGAAGGTCAGGAAAACGATCCCGGCGATCTTGGTCAGCATCCAGGGTTCCAGCAGGAACCCCCAGCCATCACCGTGCCGGTGGGCGTCGACCCAGACCAGGCTCAGCCCGAACAGCCAGGCCAGGGTCATCGCCGGCGTCATGATGATCCGCAGGAGCTTGCCTTCCCAGACCTTGAAATGGCCGTCGAACTCGCTGCCGGGCGGGGCGGTCTCGGTGTGATAGGCGAACAGCCGCGGCAGGTAGAGCAGGCCCGCCATCCAGGCGATCACCGCCAGGATGTGCAGGCCGCGAAGCGGATCGTAGACGCTGTCGTAGGTCATGCAGCTCCCGCCATGCTCTTGGCCCGAAGCGCGCATTTCGCATGACCCGCCGGACAGCGCCACGGTCCGTGTGGGGCGGGTCCCGCCGGGCGTTCCGCCGCCGAAAGAACGGCGCTCGCCAGCTCGGCGATGAAGCTGTCCTTCACGCCGGGCGTTGGCGCCCTCAGGTAGGGCGCGCAACCGAGCTCCTTCGCCAGGTGCGCATACTCGTGGTCGAGTTCGACCAGAGTTTCTACGTGCTCGGAGACAAAGGCGATGGGGGCGATCAGCACACCCTTGCCTTCCGCGGCCGCCCGGCGGACCTCGTCATCCGTGGAGGGCCCCAGCCATTTCAGCCGACCGACCCGGCTCTGGTAGCACACCTCCCAGTCGGCCAGTTCGGGCAGATAGGCCGCGACCGCCGCCGCCGTGGCCTCGATCTGCGCCTGGTAGGGATCGCCGCCGTCGACCACCTGCTGCGGCAGCCCGTGTGCGGAGAACAACAGCCGCACCCCGGCGGGCCGCCCGGCTTCGCTCCAGGTCCTGAGAATCGCCTCCGCCTGCGCTTCGACCAGGCCATGCGCCGTGGGATAGCAGCAGACCGTGCGCGTGCGGCCAGGCCCGTGATAGGCGCGCACCCAGTCTCGCTCTGAGCTGGCCGTGGTGGTGGTCGAATATTGCGGATATAGCGGCAGCAGCACAATCTCGTCGGGCGCGAACGCAGCCACCGCGCGTGCGGTCTCCTTCGCGAACGGCTTCCAGTAGCGCATGGCGATGAAGCAGCGCGCCTCGAACCCCGGCGCTTCCGCCGCCAGAGCGGCCTCGAGCGCCGCAGCCTGGGCCCTGGTTTCAGGCAACAGCGGAGAGGCGCCGCCCATGATCGCGTAGTTCGCCTGGGCGGTCTTTTCCCGCGTCGTGGAGATCAGCGCCGCCAGCGGATAGCGCGCCACGGCCGGCAAGGTGATAATGGCAGGATCCCGGAACAGATTGAAAAGAAACGGCTTTACAGCCAGAAGTCCGTCCGGCCCGCCCAGATTGAACAGGACGACGGCGAGCCTCTTCACGGCTCTATCCTTTCCTCACCGGCCATGGCTTTGACCGACTTGCCCGTGACGCGCTCCACGACCCTGGCGATATGGGCGATGGGCGTATCCGGCATCACACCATGACCAAGGTTGAAGATGTAGGGCCCGCCGCTCCATTGGGCGAGCAGGGTCTCGACCCGGGCGTCCAGCGCCGGCCCGCCGGCCCGCAGCAACAGGTTATCGAGCGCCCCCTGGATGGTCTTGCCGCCCGCCTGAAGTCGCTGCCCCAGTTCGGCGCTGGCCTGGGTGTCGAGCGCCACGCCCTCGACCGGCACGGCGCGGGCATAGTTATCGACCAGGGCGCCGGCCCCGCGCGGGAAACCGATGAACGGGGCGGTAACGCCCGCGGCGCGAACCTTCTCAATGACGGCCTGGTGCGGGCGGATGACGATGCGTTCGAAGACGTCCTCGGCCAAGCCCTCCGCCCAGCTCTCGAAGATCTTCAGCACCTGGGCGCCAGACCTAGCCTGCATGACCAGATAGCGGGCGGTGGCGTCGACCAGCACGGCCAGCAGGGCGTCGAGCTTTTCGGGCTCAGCGTAGGCGAAGGCCCGGGCGGCCTCACGGTTCGAGCTCCGCCCCTCGATCATATAGGTGGCCACCGTCCATGGCCCGCCGGCGAAGCCGATCAGCGCCCGCTCGGGTTCCAGCTCGGAACGTACGCGGGCCAGCGTCTCGCCGATCGCCGACAGGCGGTCCGTTGAGGCCTCCACCTGGTCCGCCATCCGCTCGATATCCGGCAAATCGCCCAGGCGCGGGCCTTCACCCGCCTCGAACCAGACCTTTTGGCCGAGTGCGCCAGGGATCAGCAGGATGTCGGCGAAGACGATGGCGGCATCCAGCGGAAAGCGGCGCACAGGCTGCAGCGTCGCCTCGGCGGCCATCTCGGGATTGTGGCAGAAGGTGATGAAATCAGAAGCCCGGGTGCGCAGTTCGCGATACTCCGGCAACGAACGGCCTGCTTGGCGCATGAGCCAGATCGGTGGCCGGTCCAGGGTTTCGCCGGCCAGCGCTCTCAGGAGGCGTGGAGTGGTCTCGCTCATGAAAGCCTTAAATCGCCTCTGAGCCGCCGGCTCAAGCCCAACACCGTTCCGCCTCACCCGGTCTGCCTTTCTTCTTCCTATTAAGAGTTTGAGAAAAGTTTGGGGTAGGGGCGGTAGGGCCTGTTGAGGACGTGGACAACTACGCGGGATCGGCGACAGCGCGCACCTTGTCCCCAGCTTCCCCCATCCTCCCGATACGGGCAGGACAATCCTGTGAATTGCGGGGACTGACCGCCAAGCCCAGCGGGCGCTTAAGGAATCGTTAACCTCTTCGGCGCGCGAGCGGTGTGGGCGACTGAAACGCCGCGCGCCTGTCGATCCATCTGGTCTGCGGCGTCCACTGGGGCGCGGACGTGTGGGTTAAGGCCTGGTTAACGGCCGATTCCATCCCGGTGATTTGCGCCGACGGCGGATGAAGGCGAGGCGCACGCCGTCTATCCCCAATCCGGCCCGTGTTCGCTAAGACTGCTCCACAGGAATCGTCCCCAGGCATTTTCGCGTCAGGCCGCCCGTGACCACGACAGCCCCGAAGCTCGCCACCTATTTCCACGTCCACCTGGTGTCGGATTCCACCGGCGAGACGCTGAACGCCATGGCTCGCGCTGTCTGCGCCCGCTTCGACAACGTCCTGCCCATCGAGCACATCTATGCCCTGGTCCGTTCGCAGCGTCAGCTTGACCGGGCCCTGGGCGATATCGAAGAGGCCCCCGGCGTCGTGATCCACACCATCGTCGACGATGGCCTGCGTCAGGCGCTGGAGGAGGGCTGCCGGAAACTGGATATGCCCTGCATCCCGGCCCTGGATCCGTTGGTCTCGGCCATGTCGCGGTACCTGGGCTACACCACCACCAGCCGCGTCGGGGCGCATCTGCGGCTCGACAACGACTACTTCAACCGCATGGACGCGCTGAACTACGCCATCGGCCACGATGACGGCCAGGGTGGCCAGGACCTGGAACAGGCCGACGTGATCCTGGTCGGCGTATCGCGGACATCGAAGACGCCCACCTGCATCTATCTGGCCCACCGCGGCGTGCGGGCCGGCAACGTGCCCCTGGTGCCGGGCCGCCCGCCGCCGGACAAGCTGTTTGGCCTGAAGTCGACCCTGGTGGTGGGCCTGTCGATCTCGCCGGACCGGTTGATTCAGATCCGCCGCAACCGGCTGCTCAGCCTGAAGGAAAATCGCGAGTCGACCTACATCGACGTCGACGCCGTGCGCGAGGAGATCGTCCAGGCGAGGCGTCTCTACGAACGCCAGGGCTGGCCGGTAATCGACGTGACCCGCCGCTCCGTCGAGGAAACCGCCGCCGCTGTGCTTAACCTGCTGCACGGTGGCCATGGCCAGGTCGAGGTGTTGGGGTGAGCGCGGGCCTGGTCCTAGCCTCGAAAAGTTCAGCGCGGCGGGCGGTGCTCGAGGGGGCCGGCGTTCCGTTCGAAGCGGTCGGCTCCGGCGTTGACGAGGATATCGCCAAGGCCGCGCTCCTGGCCCGGCGGGCCACGCCTCGCCAGGTCGCCGAGGCTCTGGCCGAGGAAAAGGCGTTGGCTGTCTCGGTCGGGCGGCCGGACCTCGTGGTGGGCGCTGACCAGACCCTGGAGTTCCAGGGCCAGCTCTACGACAAAACCGAGACCCTCGACGCGGCGCGCGAGCGGCTGAAAGCCCTGCGCGGCATGCCGCACATGCTGCATTCGGCGGTGGTGGTGGCCGAGCGCGGTGCGGTCGTCTGGCGCGAAACCCAGAGCGCGACGCTGCGAATGCGCGACTTTTCCGACGCCTTCCTCGAGGCCTATCTCGCCGCTGAGGGCGAGGCGGCCCTGGGGTCGGTGGGCTGCTATCGGCTCGAAGGCCAGGGTGTGCAGCTCTTCTCCAGGATCGAGGGCGACTATTTCACCATCCTAGGCCTGCCGCTGATGGGCCTTCTCGATCTGTTGCGGAAGCGCGGGATCCTGCAGCCATGAGCCGTACGATCAGCGGCGCGACGCGGGTGGCGGGCGTGGTCGGCCGCCCCATCGCCCACTCGCTGAGCCCGATCCTACACAACGCTTGGCTCGAGGCGGCCGGGATCGACGGGGTCTATGTGGCGCTGGACGTCGACGAGGCGGGTTTCGCCCAGGTGGTTGAGGGTCTGCGATTGACGTCATGGGCCGGCATCAACGTCACGCTCCCGTTCAAGGAGGCCGCGCTCGCGGCTGCGAGCGAGGTTCATCCTCGCGCCCGTCGCGCTCAGGCGGCCAATCTTCTGTCGTTCGGGCCCCGCGGCGCGATCCATGCCGACAACACCGATGGCTTGGGCCTTCTGGCCGCCTTCGCCGAACAGGCGCCGAACTTCGACGCCAAGGCTGGCCCGGTCGTTATCGTCGGCGCCGGCGGTGGCGCGCGCGGCGCCGCGGCGGCCTTTCTCGACGCCGGCTGCCCAGAGGTGCGGATAGTCAACCGAACGCTGAACCGCGCCCAGGTTCTTGGCTCGGACCTCGGCGCGCGCGCCTTCGATCTGCGGGACGCCGAAGCTGCGTTTGCCAGCGCGACGGCGGTGATCAACGCCACCTCGGCCGGGATCGCGAACGGCGGGACCCTCGACCTGCCGCTCGCCTCGACGCCGGCAGCCTGCGTGGTGATGGACATGGTCTACAAGCCCCT
>DASRRU010000097.1:0-11956 GCA_035656795.1 Phenylobacterium sp.
AGTGGCCACCCGTCCCGCATTCCAGAATGGGACTTTCACCTTCGCGAGTGGGACATGGTCTGGGCCCGCGTCAATCCCGACGACTTCGACCGGACGCCGCGGCCTGTGGTGGCGGTCGGCAACGACTATCCGCCGTCCTTCGAGCTCGACTGGCATTCGCACCGGCGCGGCCAGCTGCTCTACGCGGCGGATGGCGTCGTGGTGGTCTCGACCCCGCACGGCGCCTGGATCGCCCCGCCGGAGCGGGCGGTCTGGACGCCGGCCGGCACGCCCCACGCGGTGCGCATGGTGGGCGCGGTCAGCACCCGCAGCCTGCTGATCGACGACAGCGCCGCCGGCGTCCTGGGGGACGCCTGCCGGGTGATCGAGGTCTCGCCCCTGCTGCGCAGCCTGCTGATCGCCGCCTGCGACATCGCCCATGAGTACGCTTTGGGCGGTCGCGACGGCCTGATCATGTCCCTGCTGATCGCCGAGCTGGAGCGGGCGCCGACCATCAGCCTCTCCGTCCCGTTCCCCGCCTCGCCGGCCCTCGCTGGCCGCTGCCACGCCTTCCTGGAGACCCCGGCGCCCCACGACACCATAGAGCTATGGTGCGCCGAGCTTGGCATGGGCCGGCGCGCCTTCACCCGCGCCTTCCGTCGGGAGACCGGCATGAGCTTCGGCGCCTGGCGCCGGCAGGCCTGCCTTCTGGTCGCCCTGCCGCGCCTGGCGGCCGGCGAGGCGGTGACGACTGTGGCGCTTGACCTCGGCTACGACAGCCCTGCGGCTTTCTCGACCATGTTCAAGCGCGTGCTGGGGACCTCGCCCAACCACTACCGGGCCGCGGGTCAGACCGCTTGACGTTCGATCCAGCGCGCCGCCGCCTCGCCGATCGGCGCGGTGGCGTCCACCTTCATCCAGCCGACTGAGTCGCCTCCATGTCGCGCGATCTGGTCGTGCAGCACCTGCACGGTTGCGTCGGAGGCGTCGCCGGCCCGACCGCCCACTCGGGCCTCCAGCACCGCGACCGGGGCCTGCAGCCAGGCCCCGTGGAACGCCACAGCGCACTCCGCGGCCAAGGCCTCCGCCCGAGCCCTCAGGGCCGGCTCGGCAAAGGTCGCGTCCAGCACCACCGCGCGTCCGGCCTTCAGCAACCTGCGCGCGGTGTCGAAGACGAGGTCGTAGACCCGTGCGTAGAACTCCGGGGTGTAGATCTCCGGGGGCAGGCGCTCGAGCGGCCCCGCGCCGGCCAGCCGCTTCCTGGCCTCGTCGGTGCGCAGGACGATGGCCCCCGGCGAGGCGCCCAGCGCCGGGGCGATGGCTCGTGAAAAGGTCGTCTTGCCCGTGCCGGAAAACCCGCCCACCGCCGCCAGCACCGGCGGCGGCGGCGACAGGTGGGCGATGGCGGCCTCCACATAGGCCCTGGACAGCGCCAGGTCGCCGGCGTGGGCCGAGACGTGCGCCCGCACGGCCGCCCGCACGGACAGCATCAGCGGCAGCGCCTTCAGGCCCGCCCAGAGCTGGTCCGGGAAACTGCGCGCCGCCGCGTCCAGATAGGCCGACAGGACCCGCATGCCCGCGCCCCGTCGGCCCCGGAAATCCAGGTCCATCAACAGGAACGCCAGGTCGTACTGCACGTCGAGGTCCGACAGCAGGTCGTTGAATTCGATGCAGTCGAAGAGGATGGGCTTGCCGTCCTCGACCAGGATATTGCCCAGGTGCAGGTCGCCGTGACAGCGGCGCGAGAAGCCCTGGTCCCGCCGCGCCTCCAACAGATGCTTCTGGCGCGCCAGTTCCTCGGCCGTCCTGGCCACCAGCAGCTCCACCCGGTGATGGTCGAGGCCGTCGGTGAGGTCCCGCAGCAGGTGGGCGTTTGAGCCGACGGTGAAGGCCAGGGCGCTCCAGCCGCCCTCGGGCCGTAAAGGCGCCTTGGCATGAAAGCCGGCGATGGTGCGCCCCAGCGCCTCGGCCATGGCCCCGTCGATCGCGCCCGGGTCGTTGGACAGCACCGCGGAATCGTCAAAGCGGCGCATCTCCAGGGCGTATTCGACGATCTCGCCGTCACCCTCCCAGGCGAAGTCCTCGCCAGGCTTGGCCGTGATGGCCCGCACGCGGCGATAGATGTCCGGCGCGGCGTCGCGGTTGAACTCCAGTTCCCGGTCCAGCGCCCATTTGCGGCGTTCGCGGGTGGAGAAGTCGACATAGCCCAGGTCGACGTTGCGCTTCAGCTTCCAGGCCACGCCGCCGGCCAGGAAAATGCGCGCGCAGGCGGTCTCGATGGCTCGCTCGGATTGTCCCATTAACCAGGCGACAAGCTCGGCTTCTCCCGGCGCCATCGTCGGCGCTGGGCTCAAGGAAACAGCCTGTGGGTGGTCCAGCCCTCGCCCGAGCGGCTGAACACCAGGCGCTCGTGCAGCCGGAACGGGCGGTCGCGCCAGAACTCGAGGCTCTGCGGCTCGACCCGCCAGCCCGACCAGTGCGGCGGGCGCGGGACCTTCCCCAGGCCGAACTTCAGACCGTATTCGGCGATCTTCTTCTCGAAGGCCATCCGGTCCGGCAGCGGCCGCGACTGCTCCGAGGCCCAGGCGCCGAGCTGCGCCGGCCGCGCGCTGGTCGCCCAATAGGCGTCCGCCTCTTCCGCCGAAACCGGAGCCACGGCCCCGCGCACCCGCACCTGGCGGCGTAGGGACTTCCAGTGGAACAACAGCGCCGCCTTCGGATTGGCCGCCAGTTCCCGGCCCTTGGCGCTGCCGGCGTTGGAATAGAAGACGAAGCCGCGTTCGTCGGCGTCCTTCAGCAGCACCATGCGCGCATCGGGCAGACCGTCGGCATCCACCGTCGCCAGCGACATGGCGTTGGCGTCGTTGGGCTCCTTGGCCACCGCCTCTCGCAGCCAGGCGTTGAACAGCGCGAACGGATCGTTCTCGCTCAGCAGCGCCAGCGGCTCGGCGTTCGTCACCTGGCGGACGTAGTCGTCCTCGCTGGGGGACGGCGGGATCGGCGTCTTGTCGGTCATCACCCGCGATATAGCGCGAGGCATGCGAAAAGCACGAGAGGCTGTCGTTCTTCCCCGACGCGAAGCGCGAAGGGAGACGACGCTGCGCAGCGCGGCCCCTTAACCAGCCATTGACCATGTTTGCGCGATCCTGGCCGTCAGATGAGTTCCCCGCCGCCGATCTCCCTGAAGACCGCCCGCCAGGTCCTGGGCGTCGGCCCGTTCTACACTTCCGGCGACCTGCGCCGGGCCTTCCGCGAAGCCGTCAAGCGCGCTCACCCCGACCGGCCCGGCGGCGGCGAGGAACGTTTCCATCAGGTGGTCGAGGCCTATCACCGCCTGCAGGCCGCCCAGGCCGGGCCCGACCGTATAATCCAACCGCCCGCCCCGCGCCCGTCGCAGCCCACGGGTCTGACCATTGGCCCCGAGGTCGCGCTGCGCGGCGGCCACGCCGAGCACCGCACGTCCGACGGCCGCCGCCTGCGCGTCGCCCTGCCCGCGGGCCTGCGCCAGGGCGATGTCGTGCGGGTCGACGGCGCCGAGTTGGCCGTGGTGCTGGCGGGCGCGCCGCAGATGCAGGTGCGCGGCAACGACCTTTGGATCACCGCCTCGGTGGCGCCGCACCTCCTGGCCGCCGGCGGGCGCGTGGCGGTGCAGACCCCTCTCGGCCGGCGCGTCGTCTGGCTGACCAAGAAGGCCGGCGAGCGCAAACTGGTGCGCCTCGAGGGCCAGGGACTGCCCGCCCGCGGGCCGCATCGCCAGGGCCATCTCTTCCTGCGCCTCGCGCCGGCCCAGCCCGGCCAGGCCGACAGCGCCGCGCGCACCTTGCTCCGCCGCTTCGCGGCCGCGTGGGCGGCCTGAAGCGATTTAGGCGGCGCCCTCTCCGCCTTGGCCCTAAGACGTGGCGGCAGCCTTCCAGCGGAGCGAATGATGCGGCGGATCCTTGGCCTGTTGGGCGCGCTTGCGGCCTTTTGTAGTGTGGCGGGCTCTGCCGAGGCCTTCCCCGTCGGCGAGCGGCATCTGGAGGCCAGCAACCCCACGGCCGCCCTGCGCGACGCCGGCCACAGCGCCAAGCTGCGCGTCACCGTCTGGTACCCCGCCGCGGAGGGCGCCGACGAAAAGTCCCTCGACATCGGGCCGCCAGGAAAGCCGCTGTTTTACGTGGGCGAGGCCGCGCCCGACGCCCCATTCGCGGACGCCCGGCGCCGGGCGGTGATCCTGTTCTCCCACGGCTATGGCGGTTCGGCCCGCATGATGGGCTGGTTCACCACGGTCCTGGCCCAGCAGGGCTACATCGTCATCGCCGTCGACCACCCCGGCAACAACAGCCACGACAAGATGACCGTCGCCGGCTCGGCCCTGTTCTGGGATCGGCCGGGAGACCTGGAGGCCGCGCTCGAGGCGGTGAAGGCCGATCCGGTCCTCAGCGGCTACATCGACACCAGGCGCCTGGGCGTCGCCGGCTTCGCGACCGGCGGCTTCACCGCGCTCGCCGCGGGCGGCGCGCGCGTCGACCTGCAGCGCTTCCAGGCCGAATGCGCGGCCCATCCCGACGATGGCCTCTGCAAGCCGCAGCCGGAGTTTCCGGTGACCCTGGAGCAGGCCACGGCCGCGCTCGCCGCGCCGGAGCTCGCCGCCGAGGCCGCCCATGCCGCAGACGACCATTCGATCCGCGGCGTGCGCGCGGTCTTCGCCATCGCCCCGGCCCTCGTCCAGGCTTTCGACCCCGCCAGCCTGACGGCCATGGGCGCGCCCGTGGCCATCGTCGTCGGCGAGGCCGATCCGGTCGCCCCGCCACGCCTCAACGGCGGAGCCGCCGCGCGCGCCATCCCCCGCGCCCAGCTGAAGTCCCTGCCGGGCGTCGGCCACTACGACTTCGTGTCCACCTGCACCCAGGCAGCCTTCAACATCGAGGCCATGTGCCAGGCCCTGCAGACCCCACAGGGTCCCACCCACTTCGAGACCCTGCAGATGGCGCTGATGCTGTTTGGGCGCGCCATGGGGCCGCCCTGAGTTGGCGTCAGGCGGGCTTAGCCGCTAGAAGCGCAGGACCATGTCGCACAACACCTTCGGCCATCTCTTCCGCGTGACCACCTGGGGCGAGAGCCATGGGCCGGCGCTCGGCTGCGTCGTCGATGGCTGCCCGCCCGGGATCGAGCTCACCGAGGCCGACGTGCAGGTCTGGCTGGAAAAGCGCCGCCCGGGCCAGGGCAAGTTCGTGACCCAACGCCAGGAGCCCGACGCGGTGAAAATCCTCTCCGGGGTGTTCTCCGACGAACGCCACCCGGCCCAGGTCACCACCGGCACGCCGATCTCGATGCTGATCGAGAACGTCGACCAGCGCAGCCGCGACTATTCCGAGATCGCCACCGCCTTCCGCCCCGGACACGCCGACTACAGCTACTTCGCCAAGTACGGCGTGCGCGACTACCGCGGCGGCGGGCGCCAGTCGGCCCGCGAGACCGCCGCCCGCGTCGCCGCCGGCGCAGTGGCCCGCAAGATCATCGCGGGCGTGACCATCCGAGGCGCCGTCGTCCAGATCGGCCCGCACGCCGTCGCCCCGGACCGCATCGACTTCAGCAGGACCGACGAGAACCCCTTCTGGTGCACGGACCCCGACATGGTCCCGGTGTGGGAGGAGCACCTGGAAAAGATCCGCAAGGCCGGTTCCTCCACCGGCGCCATCGTCGCCGTCGAGGCCACAGGTGTTCCCGCCGGCTGGGGCGCGCCTGTCTATGGCAAGCTGGACGCCGAGCTGGCCGCCGCCCTGATGTCGATCAACGCCGCCAAGGGGGTCGAGATCGGCGCGGGTTTCGCCGCCGCGGCCCTGTCCGGCGAAGAGAACGCCGATGAAATGCGCGCCGGCAACGACGGCCCGATCTTCCTGTCCAACAGCGCCGGCGGCGTCCTGGGCGGCATCTCCACCGGCCAGCCCGTGACGGCCCGCATAGCCTTCAAGCCCACCTCCTCGATCCTCACCCCGCGTCGCAGCATCAACGAGGCGGGCGAGGAGATCGAACTCAGGACCAAGGGCCGCCACGATCCCTGCGTGGGCATCCGCGCCGTGCCCGTCGTGGAAGCCATGGTCGCCTGCGTCCTGGCCGACGCCTTCCTGCGCCACCGCGGCCAGACCGGCGCGGCCTGAACCGCCCTATTTCTTCACCGATCGGCGTGCATGCTGCCCTGAAGTCGGGGAAGCCTTCCAAAATGTCACTGAAATCCATCGCCTCGGGCGCCGTGCTGCTGGCCGCCTGCATGATGCTGTCCGGATGCGCGGTGGTCGGCGCGGCCGGGGCCGTCGGCGGCGCCGCGGTGGCCGTCACCGGAACCGCCATCGGCCTCGGCGCCAAGGCGGTCGGCGCCACCGCCCACGGCGTCGGCGACGTCATCGGCGGCGGCAAGAAGGACGACAAGGCCGGGAACTAGCCGTCCACGAAATCCGCGCCTAGAGACTCAGCGAGCAGCTCTCACCGATCGTGGGGCGCGACACGACGATTCGCGACAGGCCCGGGAAATCCGCCTTCAGGCGCGCGGCAAACCACAGGCACAGGTGCTCCAGCGTCGGGCTCTCGAGGCCCGGCTTCTCGTTCAGCAAGCCATGGTCCAGCTCGCCCGCCGCCGCCCGCAGGGCCGCGTCCAGCTCGCCCAGGTCGGCGACCCAGCCGATCGCGCCCTGTTCTTCGCCCCGCACGCTCGCCTCGACCTTGAACGAATGGCCGTGCAGGCGCGTGTAGGGGCCCGCGGGCCCGGCCGGCAGGTGGTGCGCCGCGTCGAAGGTCGCGGCCTTGGTGATTTCGAAAATCCTGGAACTCATCTGATCTTGTGCGGTGGGTCCCGTAGGACTCAAGGGGGATCTCAAGCGATGCCGAGGTACTTGTGCGTCTGGACGCTTAAACGCCAGCGGGGATGGGCAAGGCAATAGGCGATGGCCGCCTGCGTGTTCTCCGCGCGCCTTGGCCCGTCCATCGGCTGCAGCGCGAAGCGTTCGAATTCCCACCCCTCGAACCGGGCCGGATCGACCCCCGCCTGCGGGTATACCAGCTTAAGCTCCTGCCCGCGGGTCTGCACGACAACGGCGTCGGCCTTGGGGCTGACGCAGATCCAGTCGACGCCGGCCGGGACCGGCAGCGTGCCGTTGGTCTCCAGCGCTAGCGAAAATCCCCGCCCGTGCAGCGCAGCGATCAGGGGCGTATCCAGCTGCAGCAGCGGCTCGCCGCCGGTCAGCACCACCAGCCGGCTGTCAGCGCCGCCCTCCCAGGCCGCCTCCACCGCGGCCGCCAGCGCCTCGGCGTCTGCGAAGCGCCCGCCGCCGGGACCGTCCATGCCCACGAAATCGGTGTCGCAGAAGCTGCAGACCGCACTCTCCCGGTCCTGCTCGCGGCCGGACCAGAGGTTGCAGCCGGCGAAGCGGCAGAACACCGCCGGCCGTCCCGCCTGGCCGCCCTCGCCCTGCAGGGTGAGGAAGATCTCCTTGACCGCATAGCTCATGGCGCGCTCGCCGGACGCCCATCCGCGACCCAGGCCGCCCAGCCGCGTTCACGCAGTTCGCACGCCGGACAGGTCCCGCAGCCGTAGCCCCAGGCATGCCGTGTGGATCGTTCGCCGAGGTAGCAGGTGTGGCTCTCCTCGACGATCAGGGCCACCAGCGCCTCGCCGCCCAGCCCCTTGGCCAGCGACCAGGTCTGGCCCTTGGTGAGCCACATGAGCGGCGTCTCGATGGCGAAGTCCTGCGCCATGCCCAGGTTCAGCGCGCTCTGCATGGCGTCGAGCGTGTCGCGCCGGCAGTCGGGATAGCCTGAGAAGTCGGTCTCGCACATGCCGCCCACCAGCGCGCCCAGCCCCCGCCGGTCGGCCAGCGCCGCGGCATAGACGAAAAACGCCAGGTTGCGCCCCGGGACGAAGGTCGACGGCAGGCCTTTCTCGGTCATCTCGATCGCGCGGTCGGCGGTCAGCGCCGAGGCCGCCACCGCCCCGAAGCTGGAGATGTCCAGCACATGGTCTTCGCCCAGCCGGTCCGCCCAGTCGGGAAACTCGGCCGCCAAACGGGTCCGCACGCCCAGCCGCGCCTCCAGCTCCACCGCGTGGCGCTGGCCATAGTCGAAGCCGACGGTCTCCACCTGCCGATAGCGCGCGAGCGCCCATGCCAGGCAGACACTGGAGTCCTGCCCGCCCGAGAACAGCACGAGGGCGCCTGGCTGGTCGATCATCGCCCTCATATGCGCGATCGGGCCCGCCTTCGCAAAGTCGCCGCCTCACCCAAGCGCCGCCGCCCGCTGTTCGCGTCTGAAGCCAAGCGATGACTTAACCTCTCTGCAAGCGCTTGGCGCCATGGTGGCGTTGTCGCACATCGCAACCCTCGGCTGTTCATGTCCCTTCCCGATTTTTTCTTCGACCGCGTCACTGCCGAGGTCATCCAGCAGATGGAGGGCGCTCTCGCCCTGACGGACCAACTGTCGCGACAACGCCTGCCAATTGACGCTCAGTCCTGCATCAGCGGCGTCGCCGAGGCGGCCCAGGGGGTTCGCCGGCTGCTCGCGCGCGCGGTCGACCTGCGTAAGGCCACCACCCAGGGCGTCACTCTGGAACCCGCCCCGCTGCGCCTGCGCGAGCTGGTGGACGAGGTCCACAGCCGCTGGCAGCCGTCGGCGGCCAACAGCGGCGTCACCCTGCTGGTTTCCTATGACGGCGATCCGGACGCCTGCGCGCTCGGCGACCGCGAGCGCCTGCTTCAGGTGTTCGACGGGTTCGTCGGCGAGGCCGTGGCCTCCATGCGCCGCGGCGCTGTCGAGGCCAGTGTGCGAACCACAGTCGGCCCCGAAGGCGTGCGCCTCGAAGGTCGCGTGCGCGGCGCGCGCGACCCGGCCTGGGAAGGCCATGACATGGAGACTCGCGTTCGCGACATCGAAAGCCGTTTCGGCCTGGAAGTCGCCATCGGCGTGGTGCTCGCCCGCCGGATCGTCGATGGCCTGGGCGGCACGCTGCGCAATGAGGGCGCCGGCGGCGCGTCCGAGACCGTGGTCTTCGAGATTCTGCTGCCCATCGCCTCGGAGACCCCGGCCGAAGAGCCGCAGGAAGCCGAACGCTCGGCCCATGTGCTGGTGGTCGACGACAACGCCACCAACCGTATGGTCGCCCAAGCGCTCTGCGAGATGTTCGACTGCACCTGCGAAAGCGCCAACGACGGCGTGCAGGCCGTCGAGGCCGCGCGCACCGGTCGTTTCGACCTGATCCTGATGGACATCAAGATGCCGGTGATGGACGGCGTCGCCGCCACGCGCGCCATCCGTGCGCTGGGCGGCTCGGCCTCCCTGGTGCCGATCATCGCGCTCACCGCCAACGCCGAGCCGGAAGACGCCGAAGGCTATCTCGCCGCCGGCATGAACGGCGTGGTCGAAAAGCCGATGAAGCCGGAACACCTGCTGGCCGCCCTGCAGGCCGCCCTCGGCGAGACCCTGGCGATCGACGAAATCGCCGCAGCCAAGTCCGCCGCAGCCTAGATCCAGCCCCACTCAGGTCGGGTCGGCCCTCTATCCGTCCTCGCCGATCACCTGGGCGGGGCGGTAGCCCGCCACCAGGTCCTCATGCTCGGATGAGCGCACCGCGCGCGCGACGTTCAGCCGGGTGAACAGGTGCGACTGCCGGCGACCCGCGCGCGCCGGCCCCGGCGGCCGCAAGCGCGACAGGTCGAGCGCCACGCCCACCGTCAGCACCTTGAATCCCGAGGCGCTCTCCTGGACGAGTACGAAGTTTCCCGCCGTCGGAACCTGCGACGCTCCGTCCGGCCGGAGCCGGAAGCGGTATGAAGCCCCTGACGCGCCCTGAAGGTCGATGAAATCCTGCATATCCACTCTTTGTTGGGCGCCGGATCGTCCGGCGCGCGGTGGCCAATTTGCGCTCGTTCTGAGCCCCTTTCGCCACGGTGCCAGCGGCGCCGCAGTCTGTCCTGCCATTTTCCCGGCCGCCGTGACGACAACAAGGCAGCTTCGCCCCGCTGGCAAGCTTCACAACAGTATCTCTTGGCGTTTTTCGAGACTCCTGGCCAGATACCCACTGGGGCTCAGAGACCTGGTGCGATGGACGAAGCAACTTTCGTGGCGTTTGTTCCGAAGAAAAAGAGCGACGAGCTGCGCGAAACTTTGACTGCCGAAGACACCGGGCCGCTGCGCTGGCGCGAGCGGAAGACATTTTCGGGCAGCGAATTCTACTTCACCGGCCCAACCGAACTGGCGCGCAAGGCCCAGATCTACGTCAACGAGTGGCTGATTTCCGGCTGACCGTCAGGGCGCGACGGGCGAGTCGGCCAAGCTGGAGTCCTTGCAGCCCGTAGGCGCGTTCACCGGGTTGCAGCGCACCGAGGCGTGGCCGGGCAGGCTCGCCGTATAGCCCGTCCAGCGCGAGGGCTCGTACCAGGGATAGTCGGTGCTGACCATCTGGGCCCCGCTCTTCAGCGCCTTGTCCCGCTGGGTGGTGTCGCCGCTGCGGCCTTCCTTGGTGTCGGCGTCGGAGCGCGTGCGGACCAGATAGCCCTGCCTGACCAGCGCCGCGATCGTCTCGGGCGTCCCCTCGTTCTGCTCCACGAAGGCCGCATCGGGGGCGCCGGCCTTGGCGTTGGTGAACAGCACCCGGCCCTGCAGCGCAGGGCGCCCCGCCGTGTAGGTCGGCGTGATGTTGGTCTGATCCAGAAGGAAGACGACCTTGCCCCGCGCGCTTTTCAGCGTCGGCCAGCCGCCGTGCGCCACCGCCTCGGGTAGGGTCGCGTGAGCGCCGCGCACCTGGTCCGGCGTCACCATTTCGCCCTCCGGAAACACCGAGCGGATCTCGGCGTCCAGCGCATCCAGCACCTGCGGCGTGAAGCGTTCGTAGTCCACCATCCCCGGGACCGCCTTGATCGGATCCTGGGTCTTGGTCTCCACCAGGATGAACAGCGGCAAATGTTTCGGGTGGGCCCTCGACCAGGCGCGGACCTCGCGCAGGCAGCCCACGAACGGCTGGCAATTGGAGATGTAGTCAATGTCCTGGACGTGCATGACCTTGAAGCCGGGCTTTGCGAACACGCCTTCCTTGTCGAAGCCCGCCGCGCCGCCGGCGTTCAGCGTCGCCCCGAACGGATGGGCGAAGCGCCCACCCTTGGCGTCCGAATAGATATCGAGCTCGATCTGGCGGATTCCGTGGTCGAACTGAACGGTCAGCGGCGCGTGGCTGTAGTCCAGCCCGTCGAAGGCCTTGGGGTTGGTCGCCTGCAACAGCTTGGCCACCCCCGGCGTCAGGCCAGCGTGATAGCTGTTATGGGTGCCGATCACCTGGATCTGGTTGATGCGCAGCCCCTCGTCCGCCCCGGCGGCTAAGGCTGCGCCGGCGGCTAAGGCTGCGCCGGCGATGGCGAGCGCGCAGGCCGCGCCGCCCGCGAGGATGGGAAATGACCTGGACATCTGAACTCCCCAGACAGCGACGGCAGCTTTGCGGAACGCGCTTGTTAGGCGCGAAATGTGACAGGTCCGATTGGCCGGTCAAAACCGGGCGAATAGCCCCTACCGCTCGCCCTCTTCCTTCACCTGGCCGCGGTTGCCTTCCATTTCCTTGCCTTGCTGTTCGGCCCGCCGCGCGCCGCCCAGGATGCCCGGCAGGGCGTAGTTCCCCTCGTGGCAGGCGTATTCGTAGATGTGGTCCTTGGTCAGGTTCCAGGCTTCCTCGCCGCTTACCGGCTGGGCGAAGGTCGCCGGGTCCTCGACGCGGAACTGATAGAGCACCTGGGTCGGCGAGATCCGAGTCAGCCGCTCGGTCACATGCATGTCGGGGCTGGCCCCGCGGAAGGTCTGGTCCGGCCGGAAGTTCACGGTGTCGACCACCAGGGTCTCGCCCTCCCAGTGGGCGACGGAATCACCCATCCACTTCCGGATGCTGGCCGGCTCATGCTGGCCGCCCACCCGCAGCAGGCGCAAGTCGTGGACCATCTCCACCTGGATCGCGACCTGATCGCGCCCC
>DASRRU010000098.1:0-12012 GCA_035656795.1 Phenylobacterium sp.
CTGGCGTACGCCCATCACCACGGCGCTGATCACGAAGACCTGCCAGATAAGGTCGGTGAACAGTCGCGATAACGGCGAGGGGCCGAACGCCCATCGCGAAGCGAACCACACCAGGACGCTGACCCCGGGGGTCATCACCACCGAGGAAAAGGCCCAGCGCAGCCAGGGATTGGCGAACCGCCGGCCAACGATCTCATCGATCGCGACGCCGATCACGCCGCCGCCGACAATTACGCCCGGCCAATAGATGAAGCGGACGAACGGGTGAGCCGTGATGCTGCCGAACGGCCCGAGCAGGGCCAGGAAGAAGCCCGCCGCGAACATCAGGATCGCATCCCGCGCCAGGGATTTTCCGTCGCCGAAGGCTGGAATCGGTCGAGTCACGTGGGCGATCTTGCCATGCGCCGTCTCCGTTCGCGCGGAAACGTCACCGTTCGCGCGATGTGGCCCCGCCCGGCGTCGCCATTCGCGCAGAAATGGCGCCGACCGCGGGAAGCCCTCTCGCCTGCGCTGACGGGTCGTGCAAAATCGCTTGCGAACACTCGGAGGTCTGTTGTGAATCCTTACGTTTCCAAAGGCTTGTGGTGGGTCGGCGCAGTGTCCAGCGTGCTGATCGCGCTGGTGTCCTATCGCTATTTCGCGCCGTCCATTCCGGTCCCCTCGAGCATCACCGGAAATCCGATGGCGCGGCCGTGGCTTTGGGTCCATGCGGGCCTCGCGGCGACCGCCCTGATCACCGGGCCCTGGCAGTTCATCCCGGCTGTGCGCGCGCGCTGGCCGCGCGTCCACCGGGTGCTGGGCCGCGTCTACCTCTTCTGCTGCATGGTCGGCGGCGTCGCGGGGCTGCTGCTGGCCAGCGGGACCACGGCGGGACCGATCGCGGGCGCCGGGTTTGGTCTGCTGGCGATCGCCTGGATCGGCGTGAACGCCAACGCCTTGCGCCTCGCCCTGGACGGCCGCTACGCGGAGCACAGGCGGTGGATGATCCGCTCCTTCGCCCTGACCTTCGGGGCGGTGACGCTGCGGATCTACCTGCCCGCGGCCCAGGCGATGGGGATCGAGTTCCTGACCGCCTACCGCGCCATCTCCTGGCTGGCGTGGATTCCCAACCTGATGCTGGCCGAGCTCTACATCCGCGGCCTGCCGCCCCGCCGCCGGGCCGTCGCGGCCTCCTGACGCCGCCTCGCCCTTGCTGACATGATGCTGTCAGCATGCCGGGCCCAGGGTGTATGTCAGGCGGTCGGTGGGACTGACTGACGAGGAGCTGGACGATGTCGAGAGAGCTGGTCTTCTACACCAACCCCATGTCGCGCGGCCGCATCGTGCGCTGGATGCTGGAAGAGGTGGGCGCGCCTTACAGGACCGAGATCCTGGGCTACGCCGACGCCATGAAGGCCCCGGCCTATCTGGCGGTCAATCCGATGGGCAAGGTGCCGGCCCTGAAGCACGGTGACACCGTGGTCACCGAGGGCGCGGCGATCTGCGCCTATCTGGCTGACGCCTTTCCCGACGCCGGCCTGGCCCCGGCGCCGGCCGATCGCGGCGACTACTATCGCTGGCTGTTCTTCGCCGCCGGGCCGGTCGAGGCGGCCGTCACGGCCAGGAGCCTGGGCTTCGAGCCTCAGCTGGAGCAGCGGCGCACGGCGGGCTTCGGCTGCCTGGAGGATGTCGTGAACGCTCTGGAGGGCGCCGTGAAGGGGCGCGACTTCATCGCCGGTGGCAAGTTCACCGCCGCGGACGTCTACGTCGGCTCGCAGATCGGCTGGGGCATGCAGTTCGGGACCCTCCCGCGCCTGCCTGCGTTCGAAGCCTATTGGGACAAGATCAGCCGCCGGCCGGCCGCCGTCCGCGCCCGCGAAATCGACGACGCCCTCATCCCGGCCCAGCCGCAGCCGCAGCCGGCCTGAATCCTCTCCGGGCTGCCTTGAGGCAAGTCAGCCGGGATTTCCTAGGACTTGGGTTCGATCAGGTCCCAGCGGTTGCCGTAGAGATCCTCGAACACCGCGACGGACCCGTAGGGCTCGTGTCGCGGCGGCTCCAGGAACCTGACGCCGGCCGCGGTCATCGCGGCGTGGTCGGCGGCGAAGTTGTCGGTCTCCAGGAACAGGAAGACCCGTCCGCCCGACTGGTCGCCGATCCGGGCGGTCTGGCCCTCGCCCACGGCCTTGGCCAGCAGCAGGCCGGCGCCGCCGCCCGGCGGGCGCACCACGACCCAGCGCTTGCCGCCTCCGCGGTCGGTGTCTTCGACGAGCGTGAAGCCGGCCATGCCGACGTAGAAGCCGATGGCCTCGTCGTAGTCGCGGACGAGCAGGGCGGTGAGGGTCTGGCGCATCGGCATGAGTGAAACCTAGAGGCCGGCGGCGACGTTGCGGATCAGGTCGCGCATCCAGGCGATGGCCGGCTCTTCCAGCCGTTCCCGCAGGTACAGGAGGCTGACGTCCACCGACGGGCTTTCATAGGGCGGATCGATCAGTTGCACACGCCCGACTTGCGCCGACATCAGGGCCAGGCGGCGCGGGATCAGGGTCGCCATGTCAGTACGGCTGGCGACCGCAAGCGCGGTGTAGGTGTCGGGCACCGAGACGCCGACCTGGCGGGTCAGGCCGCGCGAGGCCAGCGCCGCCTCGAAGGCGCCGGCGTCCTCCCAGCTGGCCCGGCTGACGAAGGCGCGGCGCTCGCCGCCATCCTCGATCAGCCCCGGCAGACTGCGCGCGATGACCACGTGCGGCACCGAGACCAGGGTCTGCAGGTCGATGTGCTCGCCCTGGAAGACGGGGTGGCCGGTGCGCACCACCCAGACCAACGCCTCGGTCAGCAGGGTCTCACGGGCGAAGCGCTCGGGGGCGGCGATCACGCTGCCGACCATGAAGTCGACGCGCCGCGCGTCGGTGCGCTCCATGACGTCATTGGCCAGTTCGGCGATCAGCAGTTCGCAATGCGGCGCGGCCTCGGCCAGGCGTCCGGCTATAGGGGGGGCCAGGATGGCGCTGGCGTAGGCGCCGGCGACGACGGCAAAGCGCCGCTCGCTGGTGGCGGGCTCAAAGTCGGAAGGGGCGAGCGCGGCCTGCAGCTGGTTCAGGGCGGCGTGGACCTGCGGTCCCATCTCTACCGCCCGCGGAGTTGGCTGCATGCCGGCCGGACCTCGGACAAACAGCTCGTCGCCCAGCATGTAGCGCAGGCGGTTCAGTGCATGGCTCACCGCCGACTGGGTGAGCCCCAGCCGGGCGCCGGCGCGCGTCACGCTGCGCTCTTCGAGCAGGACGTCGAAGACGCGCAGCAGGTTGAGGTCCAGGCTCATGTGTCGGATGGTATGAACAGTGCTCATATGCTGCGTGACTACATATCATTTGGATCATCGCGCGGGCAGTCCTATTCCAGGCGTCAACGGGAATGCAGGCGCGGCGATGGGCGGCCTGCGCCCGCCTTTTTTGTTGCGTTATTTCCGAGTGAAAGGGGCTCGCGTGAGCGAACCTGAGGTCATCCCGCTTCGCGGCAACGCCGACGTCGATCCGAAGTTCAAGCCGAGCTTCATGCAGCGTTGGCGCTGGCCGTTGATCATCGGCGGGCCGCTGCTGATTGTCGCGATCGTGGTCTATTTCATCGTCACCGGAGGCAAGACCGAGACCACGGACGACGCCTATGTGCAGATCGCCAAGGCGCCGGTGGCCCCGTCGATCGCCGGGCGGGTGACCGACATCTATGTGCATGAGAATCAGGTCGTGAAGCGCGACCAGGTGCTCTACCGCCTCGACACCCGTGACATGCAGGCCACCGCCGAGGCGGCTTCCGCCCAGGTCGCCAACGCCGCGCTGCAGGTGGGCGCATTGCGCGCCAGCTATCAGCAGCAGCAAGCCATGGTGCAGGCCGCCAAGGACCAGCTCGCCTACGCCACCACCGAGGCGGCGCGGACCCGCAACCTCGCCAACGTCGGCGTGGACTCACAGGCCCAGGTCGACCAGGCCAACCACGCTGTCCTCGCCGCCCGTCAGCAGCTCGCCGCGGCCCAGCAACAGGCTGCCCAGGTGCTGGCCAGCCTCGGCGGCGATCCCAACCTCGCGCCGCACGCCGCGCCGGCGGTCATGCAGGCCCAGGCCCAGTTCGACCGCGCCAAGCTCAACGTCGCCTACGGCACGGTGCTCGCGCCCGCCGACGGCGTCGTCACCCGGGTGGATCAGATGCCGGTGGGCACCTATCTGAACGCTTCGCAGACCGGCTTCTGGCTGCTGTCCGGCGAGCCCTGGATCGAGGCCAATTTCAAGGAAGATCAACTGGCTCACATGAAGGTCGGCCAGCCGGTGACCATCAAGATCGACGCCTATCCCGAGGGGCTGAAGGGCCATGTGGCCAGCTTCTCGCCGGGCACGGGCCAGGCCTTCTCGGCGCTGCCCGCCCAGAACGCCACCGGCAACTGGGTGAAGGTGGTCCAGCGCTTGCCGGTCAGGATCGCCTTCGACAAACCGCCGCCGGACATGGCGGGCCGGGCGGGCCTTTCGGCCAAGGTGACCGTCGACGTCCGCGCGCCCGGCGCCCGCTAGGGCCGGACGGCCATGGTCACTCAACACGACGCCAAGAATCGCTGGCCGATCACCATCTCGATCATGCTGGCGACGGTGATGAACTCGCTGGATACGACGATCGCCAACGTGGCCCTGCCGCATATGCAGGGCTCCGTCTCGGCCTCGCCGGAGCAGATCACCTGGGTGCTCACCTCCTACATCGTGGCCGCGGCGATCATGACCCCGCTGAGCGGCTGGCTGGCTGACCGGATCGGCCGCAAGCGGATGTTCCTGATTTCGATCGGCGGCTTCACGGCGGCCTCGATGCTCTGCGGCATCGCCACCAGCCTGCCGGAGATCGTGATCTTCCGCCTGCTGCAGGGCGTGTTCGGCGCGGCGCTGATCCCGCTGTCGCAGGCGGTGCTGCTGGACATCAACCCGCCGGAAAAGCACGGCCAGGCCATGGCGATCTGGGGCGCCGGCGCGATCCTCGGGCCGATCCTGGGGCCCGCCCTTGGCGGCTATTTCACCGAGGACTACTCCTGGCGGTGGTGCTTCTACATTAATCTGCCGATCGGCATCCTGGCCTTCCTGGGGGTGCTGTTCTTCATTTCCGGCGACCGGCTGGCGAGGGCCAAGAAGTTCGACTTCCTGGGCTTCGGGATGATCACCATCTTCATCGCATCGTTCCAACTCGTGTTGGACCGCGGGCCCAGCCAGGACTGGTATCAGTCGCCGGAGATCTGGACCGAGACGCTGTTGGCCGTGGGTTCCCTGTGGGTCTTCATCATCCACACCATGACCACCCATCATCCGTTCTTCGACAAGGCGCTGATGCGGGACCGCAACTTCGTCACCGCCAGCATCTTCGGCTTCTTCGTCGGCATCCTGCTGTTCTCAACCATGGCGCTGCTGCCGCCGATGATGCAGACGCTGCTGGGCTATCCGGTGTTGACCTCGGGCCTGGTCAGCATGCCGCGGGGCGTGGGATCGCTGGTCGCCATGTTCGCGGTCGGCCGGCTGATCGGGAAGGTCGACACCCGGCTGATCCTGTTCACAGGCCTGCTGATCAGCTGCGCGGCGCTTTGGCAGATGCTGCACTTCGACCTGTCGATGACCGTCTGGCCGTTCGTGACCTCCGGGATCATCCAGGGGCTCGGCATTGGCCTGCTGTTCGTGCCGCTCTCGACGCTGGCCTTCGCCACCATCCCGCCGCACCTGCGGCCGGAGGGCTCAGGCGTCTACACCCTGGTCCGCAACCTGGGCTCCAGCGTCGGCATCTCGATCATGAACGCCCTGGTGGTGTCCAACACCCAGACCATGCACGCGAGCCTGGCCAGCAAAGTGGTCACCTCTGACGCCGTGGTCCGCGCAACCCTGCCCACGACCCTCAACCCCGCCACCGCGGCGGGGATCACCGCCCTCAACGGCGAAGTCACGCGACAGGCCTCAATGGTCGCCTACATCGACGACTTCCGCCTCATGCTCATCATCACCATCGCCTGCATGCCCATGCTGCTGCTTATGCGCAAACCGCGGCCTGTCGGCGGGGAGCCCATCCATGCCATCGTCGACTAGTCACCTGACCCTGCTCGCCGTGTCGGCCTCGGCGCTCGCGCTCGCCGCCTGCACGACCGTGGGCCCGAACTTCAAGACCCCCGCCGGCCCATCCGGGCCGGCGGCCAGCGGCTATGCCATGGCCGGGGACGTGACGCCGAGCGGCGTGAAGCTCTCCCCCGACGTCCGTGTGGCGGGCCCCTGGTGGCAGGCGTTCGGGTCACCGGAGTTGGACGCCGCGATCCGTCAGGGCCTGGCCAGCAGCCCGACCGTGGCGGAGGCCCGCTACAACCTTGAGAAGGCCCAGGCCCAGGCGGCCGCCGTGCGCGGCGCCCAGCTGCCGCAGGTCGACGCCAACGCCTCCGCCCAGCGCGAGCGGATCAATCTGGCGGCCTTCGGTTTCTCCGGTTTCCCCGGCCTGCCGCCGATCCAGAGCCCGACCATCAACCTCTATTCGATTGGCGGCTCGGTCAGCTACGACCTCGACGTCTTCGGCGGCCGCAAGCGCGCCACCGAAAAGGCGCTCGCCCAGGCGGAGGCCGCCGCGCGCCAGGCCGACGCGGCCTATCTGTCGCTCAGCGGGAACATGGCCATGCAGGCCATGAAGATCGCCAGCCTTCGCGGCCAGATCGCCGCCAGCCGGGAGATCATCGCCGACGACCGCCGGGTGATCGACATGGTGCGCGCGGCCGAGTCCGCCGGGGGTGAGGCGCACGCGGCGCTCTCCGGCGGGGTGGCGCAACTGGCCGAGGACGAAGCGCTCCTGCCGCCGTTGCAGCGCGACCTCGACGGCGCGCGCCACCAGATGGCGCTGCTGGCCGGCAAGTCGCCCGCGGAATGGACCGCGCCGGACTTTGATTTTGCAAGGATCACCGCGCCGGCCGAGGCGCCTGTGAGCCTGCCCTCGCAGCTGGTTCGCAACCGTCCCGACATCCGCCAGGCCGAGGCCAATCTGCATGCCGCAACCGCCGCCGTTGGCGTGGCGGTCGCCAACCAGTACCCGGACATCCGGCTCTCGGCGATGCTCACCCAGGAGGCGATCGCGCCCGGGAACATCTTCAGGGGCGACGCCGCGGCGTGGGACATCCTGGGCGGGATCAGCGCGCCGATCTTCCACGGCGGAACGCTGAAGGCCGAGCGCAAGGCCGCCGAGGCTGACGCCCGTATCGCGCTCGCCCGCTACGAGCAGACCGTGCTGAAGGCCTTCGTGGAGGTCTCCGACGTGCTCTCCAACCTGGGCAGCGACCAGCAGGCCATCGCCTCGCTGGAGCTGGCCAACCAGGCGGCGGAGTCGGCGGCCAAGGATGCGCAGAACGCCCTGAAGCTCGGCGGCGGCCCGATGGTCGATGTGGTCCAGGCCCAACGGACGCTGAGCCGCGCGCGCCGGGCGCTGGTGGAGGCGCAGGGCCGCCGCTACGGCGACCTGGTGCAGCTCTACGCGGCGACAGCGGCGGACTGGGCCCCGGCCGAAGCCGCCCCCACGCCGCCTGCGAAAGGGCGTTAGAGCCCCCGCCACTCAGGTTGGATCAACCTGAGTGGGTCAAGGCCGTTGCTCTAGGCGTTCATGGCGTCGCGGTGGGCCTTGCTGTGGGTCTCGGCCAGCAGGAAGACCGAAAGCAGAGACACCGCGCAAAGCACCGCCATGTAACCGGAGACGGCCATCGAGGTTGCGTACTTGGCGAACAGCGCCGTGGCGATGATCGGCGCAAAGCCGCCGCCGAAGATGGCGCCGATCTGATAGCCCAGGGACGCGCCGGAGTAGCGGAATTCTGTGTCGAACAGCTCGGCCATCAGGGCGGCCTGCGGGCCATACATGCAGTTGTTGAAGATCGAACCGACGGCGATCGCCAGCAGCATCATCGGGAATTCGCCGGTCTCGATCAGCTTGAAGAACACCAGCGACCACAGGCCCATGGCCACCGCGCCGGTCATGAACACCGAGCGCCGCCCGACCCTGTCGGACAGGGCGGCCATCAGCGGCAGGAAGGGCGCCGAGATCAGGGCGCCCAGCACCACCGCCCACAGGATCACCGGCCGGGCCACGTGCGGCCCGTGGTGCGGGTCGGTGGCATAGGCCAGGGCATAGTTGATCATCAGGTAGAAGGTGCCGTTGGCCGCGACGAAGGCGCCGGCGGCCAGCAGGATCTCCTTGGGGTGCTTGGCGATCACCTTGAGGATCGGCGAGCCCTTGGCGGCGCGCAGCTGCGCCTTGGCCTTGTCCAGACTGACACCCTTTTCGGCGGCCAGCGCCTTGGCGGCGTCCTCCTGCTGCCGAGCCTCGAGCGCCTGCAGCGCCTGGAACTCGGCCGTGTCTTCCAGCTTGAGCTGGACATAGAGGCCCAGCGCCACCAGCACGATGGAGAGCAGGAACGGAATGCGCCAGCCCCAGGTGAGGAAGTTCTCCGGCGCGACCTGCTTGTCGATCACGATGAAGATCAGGTTGGCCAGCACGACCCCGGCGGGCACGCCCATCTGGGCGAAGCTGCCGTAGAAACCGCGCTGCTTGGGCGGGGCGTTTTCGAAGGCCAGCAGCATGGCGCCGCCCCACTGGCCGCCAACCGCAAGGCCCTGCACGAAGCGCAGCGCGATCAGCAGCAGCGGCGCCAGGATCCCAGCCGTCGCATAGGAAGGCAGAAGTCCTACCGCCGTGGTGGCCAGACCCATCATCAGCAGCGCTGTGACCAGCGCCTTCTTGCGTCCCACCAGGTCGCCGAAATGGCCGAAGATGACCCCGCCCACCGGCCGCGCGATGAAGCCGACGGCAAAGGTGGAAAAGGCGGCGAGTTGGGCCACGGCGGGGGGCAGGCTCGCCGCGAAGAACAGCTTGGGAAACACCAGCGCCGCGGCGGTGCCGTAGATGAAGAAGTCGTACCACTCGATGCTGGAGGCCGCGAGCGAGGTGAAGGCCACCTTGGCGACGTTGATCTTCACCGGCGGTGCGGCGGCGGCTACTGCGGCTGCAGTCATGGTCTCTCCCCGGGTTACTGGCGCGCAGAGTCACCCCGCGCTGGGCGAGAGGTACATCACGGCGGCGCTGCGGGCGAGCCTCTAGGCTCTCCCGCCTACAGGCCGTCCTGCCCGAGAGCCCTTCCCACTCAGGTTGGATCAACCTGAGTGGAGGCGAAGGGCTCCAGATATAGCCGACGACCCTGTCCGGCTGACTTGATTTAAGTCAGCCGGACAGGGTCTAGGCCCGCGCGCCGGGTCCTTGGCTGGCTTCAGCCGCCAGTCGGCCCGAGAGCTCGGCCATGTGGCCGAAGTCGGCCTCGAAGGCGCCCAGACCCTGGGTCAGGCCGCGCAGCTCAGCGATCAGGCCCTGCCGCTCGGACTGCGGCAGGTAGGCCTCGATCCGCTCCCAGCCGCGCCAGTTCTCGCGCGGGCTCAGGCCCAGGATCTGACCGCGCCGGGCGGTGAGCGCGGAGGTGACGTTCGAGGTGCTGGGCGTGGGCGAATAGACCGTCAGCTTTTCGATCGGCTCCAGCAGGATCGAGCCGCAGTTGGCCAACCCTTCCTCCATGGCGAGGCGTCCGGCCAGGCGGAAGGCCATTTCGGATGAGTCGACGCTATGGGTCTGGCCGTCGAGCAAGGTGACCTCCAGGTCGGTGACCGGGAAGCCCAGCTGGCCCTTCTCCAGGCCGTCGCGGACGCCCTGCTCCACGGCGGGGATCCACTGCTTGGGCACCGCGCCGCCGACCACCCGCTGGCTGAAGACGAAGCCGGAGCCGCGGGGCAGGGGCCGGATCTCCACCGTCACGTCGGCGAACTGGCCGTGGCCGCCGGACTGCTTCTTGTGCCGCGAGCGCTGGGTCGTCCCGCGCTGGATGGTCTCGCGGTAGGGCGTCTTCGGCTGCGCAGTGTCGATCTCCACCCCGAAGCGGCGCTTCAACCGCTCCAGCGCCAGGCGAACGTGGCCCTCGCCCTGGCCGGCCAGCAGCACCTGGCGTGACTCCGCGTCGTGCGTGAGCCGCAGGCCAGGGTCCTCCTCGATCAGCTTGGTGAGGGCGCCGGAGAGGCGGACGTCGTCCTTGTGGTTCTTGGCCGACAACGCCACGGCGAACAGCGGCCGGCGTGGCGAGCCGGCCGCCGCCACCGCCTGCGGACGGCCGGTGGTCGACAGGATCTGGCCAGCCTGGGCGGCCTCGACCTTGCCGATGGCGCACACTTCGCCGATCGGCGCCGTGGTGATCTTGCGGATCGCAGCGCCCTGGACCGCGAACAACCCGCCGGCCCTGCAGCGCTCTCCGTCCGGCAGGACGAAGTCGGCGCCGTCGGCCAGGGGTTTGCCGAACACGCGGGCGTAGGCGAGCTTTCCGGATTGGCCGGCGTAGGCCGCCTTCAGCACATAGGCCCCGGCGTCGATGCCGATCCGCTTGGCGGCGCGGTCAGGCGCCGGGGCTTCATGCCGGAGCGCCTTCAGGAGGCGGCGCACGCCGAAGCCGTTCTGCGCCGAGCCGAAGAAGACCGGCACGATCAGTCCCTCGCTCATCTCCCGCACCAGGTCGGCGAACACCGCATCGCGGCTGGGCGTCGCGTCGCAGAGCAGTTGTTCGAGAAGCTCGTCGTCGAAGTCGGCGATCTGCTCCAGCATATGGAACCGCGCCTCGGCCTCGGCCTCGCGCAAGTCGCTGGGGATTTCCATCTGAGAGGAGGCTTCATCGGGCCGGTAGACGAAGGCGCGCTCCAGCGCCAAGTCGATGAAGCCCGCAACCCTGTCGCCGTCCCAGGTCGGGATCTGGCGCGCCACCAGCGGCGCGGCGCTCACCGGAGCGAGCGCGCTCAAGAGGTCGAAGAGCGAGCCTCTGGCCTGGTCCATCTTGTTGATGAAAAGCGCGTGCGGCACGCCCAGCCGCTCCAGTTCTCGCAGCGTCGGCTGCAGGAGAGTGGCCTTGGCCGGGTCCGGCTCAGCCACGACGATGGCCAGGTCCACCGCCGGCAGGGCGGCGTCCAGATCGGCGCAGAATTCCAGGGACCCGGGACAGTCGATCACCGAATAGCGGTCGCCCATGAATTCGAATCCGGCGAGATTCAGTTCCACCGAATGGCCGCGCGCGCGCGCTTCGGGGCTTGAATCGCCGACCATCTCGCCGCCGATGCGTCGATCGACGGCGCCGGTGACCTGCAAGAGGGCTTCCATGAGGGTGGTTTTGCCGGCGCTTGTGGGGCCCACGAGCGCCAAGGCGCGCACGGACCCCGTTGAATGGATTGGCATGGTCGTCTCCCAAGACCCTAGGCGCCAGGGACGCGGGTGCAAAGATGGCCACATCCATGGCGCGGCTTTGGAGCGGTCGCGGACCGTTGCAGGGGCTCGCGCCGCCCTGACGAAGAAAGCCTACGCTCCGATTTTGGCCGAAGTCAGATCACGAAACGGTGCGCGCGTGTCGCCGCTCAGAGGCCCGCAGTCTTCACGGCATGCGCCAAGGGGTGAAAAACGATGGCGGCCTTGATCAGCAGGCCCAGGCCCGAGATGCCCAGCAGGATGAACGTCACCCGGCGGAAGTTCACATCGGACAGCCCCTTGTAGAGGCGCACGCCCAGCAGGGTGCAGGGCAGGACGACGGGCACGGTGATCGCCACCAGCAGCCAGTAGGTGGGTCCGAAAGTCTCCGGCTTCTGCAGGGCGAGCAGCGAGATGGACAGGAGCTGCAGAACGAAAATGTAGGGTTGCACGATGGCCCGGGCTTCGCGCTTGGGCACGTGGCGCAAGCCGTTCCAGACCACGACCGCCGCGCCGGGGAATGCGGTGAAGCCGCCGATGACCCCGCCCGACATGCCGACCAGGGAGGAGGCCAGCCAGCCGCCGCCGACGGTCTTGTGCGCCCCATGCGGCCGGGCCAGCGAATAGCCGGCGTAGATCACCAGAAAGCCGCCGAACACCAGCATCAGGTCGGTGGTGGGCAGAGAGCTGAGGATGGCCAGGCCAACCGGGACGCCGATCAGGCCGCCCAACAGGTAGGGCGCC
>DASRRU010000099.1:0-44369 GCA_035656795.1 Phenylobacterium sp.
GAAATCCATCGTCGGCCGCTTTCTGGAGCACGGCCGGATCGTGGCCTTCGCCAACGGCGCGCCGCTGCCGTCGTCGGAAGCCCGGGTCTACATCTCCTCGGCCGACTGGATGCCGCGCAACCTCGACCGCCGCGTCGAGGCTCTGACGCCGATCGAGAACCCCACCGTCCACCAGCAGGTCCTGCAGCAGATCATGCTGGCCAATCTCAAGGACGAGGCCCAGAGCTGGTTCCTGGACGCCACCGGCCACTACAGCCGCGATCCGTCCTGGGACCATCCGGGCGCATTTTCCGCGCACGAGTATTTCATGACCAACCCCAGCCTTTCGGGTAGAGGGCAGAAGGTGAAGGACATGCCGCGCGCGATCGATCATGTGGCCTCGCGGGGATAGCCGGCCAGAGTCCCGGCAGGCCGCCGTCATCGACGTCGGTTCGAACTCGATCCGCCTGGTGATCTACCGGCTGGACGGGCGCGCCATTTGGACCGTCTTCAACGAGAAGGCCCTGGCCGGCCTCGGCCGCGACCTGCCGTCCACCGGTCGGCTGTCGCCCGAGGGAGTCGAGGTGGCGCTGATCGCGATCCGCCGCTTTCGCGCCCTGCTCGACGGCTGGCGCGCCGAGGACGTAACCGCCGCCGCCACCGCCGCCGTGCGCGAGGCGGCTGATGGGCCGGCCTTCCTGAAACGCGTGCGCGAGGAGACCGGGCTTGCGGTCCGCGTGCTTAGCGGCGACGAAGAAGCCCGCTACGCCGCCCTGGGGGTGATCGCCGGCCAGCCGGACGCGAAGGGCGTGGTCGGCGACCTCGGCGGGTCTAGCCTGGAACTGATCCGGCTGGGCGCGTCGGGACCGGAAGAAGGCGCCACCCTGCCGCTCGGGCCCTTCGCCCTGGGCGCCCCGCGCCCGCTCGACGCCGAGCGCACCGCAAAGCTTATCGAGGCGGCGCTGACGCCGCACGCCAACCGCTTCACCACCCGGTACTTCCACGCCGTCGGCGGCGCCTGGCGCAACCTGGCGCTCTTCCAGATGGAGCTGGCCGACTATCCCCTCCACGTTGCGCACCAGTACGAGATGAGCCGCGCCGACGCGCTCAGCGTCGCAAGGCTGGTGTCGCGCCAGTCCCGCACCTCACTGGAGCGTATGCCGGGCCTGTCGAAGAAGCGGATCGACGCCCTGCCCTATTCCGCCGTGGTGCTGGAAGCGCTGATCGAGGCCCTGGGGATCGAGCGGATCACGATCTCCGCCTTCGGCGTGCGCGAGGGCCTGTTGCTGGAGGCCATGGCGCCGGACGTGCGCAGGCGCGACCCGTTGATCGAGGGGTGCGAGGCGCTTACCGCCGCGCGCGGCGTCCCCTCCGAGATCGGCGGCGCCCTGGAGGCCTGGCTGACACCGGCGTTCGAAAAGCTTCCGCCGGTATTCGGGGAGCGCGACCCGGTGCTGCTGGCCGCCGCCAGCCGGCTTGCGGATATCGGCGCGCGGCTTCACCCGGACCACCGCGCCGATCTCGCCTTCGAGCAGGTGCTGCGCGCGCCGATCGCCGGAATGAGCCATCCGGAGCGCGCCTTCCTGGCCAGCGTCGCCTTTTCGCGCCACACCTCCGCGACCACCCCGCCGGAGGCCGAGGCAGTGGCCCGGGTCATCGGCGCCGAGCGCCGCCAACGGGCCCGGGCCATGGGCGCGGCGGTGCGGCTCGGCTGCGACCTCTCTGGGCGCAATCCGCGACTGCTGGAGAAGTCCAGCCTGACCATCCAGGGCGAACGGCTGGCGTTGACCGCCACCGAGGGCTGGGGCGACATGCTGCTGGGCGAACAGACCGCAAAGCGCGCGCAAACGCTCGCCTCGGCGCTGAAACTGAAACTCGGACTCGGATAAGGCGATGCAGATCCTGATGACCAAGGCCGCCTTGGCACGTGTGGGCGAACAGCTGGCCGAGGTCGCGCCCGGCGCCCAGGTGGTCACCGCGGCCGGCGGCGACGGCTACGAGCTGAACGGCGCGTCGATCGCCGTGGATGACATCAATCCAGAGGTCGTCTGGCTCAGCCTCGACAGTTTTGAATCCGGCGTCTTGGGCCAGTTGTTCGGGCGGCTGATGAAGACCGACGCCCCGCGCTGGACCCAGATCATGGCCGCCGGCCTCGACAACCCGATGTTCCGCTCAATTATGGAAAAGGGCGTCCGGATCTCCAAGTCCAGCGCCCAGGCTACGCCGATCGCCGAATATGTGGTCGCCCACGCGCTCAGCCTGCAGGTCCCCATCCAGCCGGCCGCGGCGTTGCAGGCCCGGCGCGAGTGGCAATCGACGCCCTATCACGAAGTCTCCAAGTCGCGCTGGCTGATGGCCGGATTCGGCAATATCGGCCACGAAATCGCCAAACGAATCAAACCGTTCGGCGTTCATCTTACGGTCGTACGTCGGAACCCGGTTGCCGAGGGGGACCTGGCCGACCGGGTAATCACGCTGAAGGACATCAAGGGCGAGCTGCCGCAGGCCGACGTGGTGGTCCTGGCCTGCGCGCTGAACGACGAGACCCGCAACATGTGCGACGCCGATTTCTTCGACAGGATGAAGCCCGGTTCGGTGTTGATAAACATCGGCCGCGGCGGGCTTGTCGACGAGGAGGCGTTGAGAGCGGGGCTGGATCGCGACCAGCCGGGCCATGCCGTGCTCGACGTCTTCCAGACCGAGCCCCTGCCTGCCGACAGCTGGTTCTGGGACCATCCGAAGGTGCGGGTCACCGCCCACTCCTCCCACTCCGGCGACGGCAAGATCGGCCGCGGCGACGAGCTCTTCCTGGAAAACCTGCGGCGCTACCTGGCCAAGGAACCGCTGCTCAACGAGGCCGAAAAGCGGGAGGTCGGGCTCTGAGCGGCCCGGGCACCCGCCGGGAGGACCGCCCATAGCAAGAGGGCGGCGCCTCGGTTGCCCGAAACACCGCCCTCTGAACCAGACCCGTTGGGGGATCTGAGCCTTCGAGGTGGAGGGACCCTTAAGCTTCGCCAGGTCGCCCTGGATCGGCCTCGAGACCGCCTCGGTGTTCCCGAGGATCGAGAGCTTCGGGTCGCCCCTGACTTCCTACCCCCCGGGAGCCTCCTGCCCGCTTCCGGTCCGGTCGCCCGGTCCGCCGCGCCGCAGTCCCTCTCGGCAAGTGGAGATTTGCGCAGGTCAGGGTCGGCCGCAATGGGGCCACCAGCACCGCCTGTGTGTGATGTCTGGCGAACCCGGTGGATAGGCTGTGGAGAAGGCTGTCAGGCAGGCCCAAACGCGCGTGAATTCAACAGCCTGAGGCTTATCCTCAGGAACCCGCCGAAGACGCGGAATTCAACCCGCGCTGGCGGCCTTCGGGCCGCGGCGGACTTCGACCACCCGCACGCGGGCGCCGTCCAGCACCAGGGCCAGTTCGCCGCGCTTGAGCTTGAGCGCGTCCTCGCCGAACGCCTCGCGCCGCCAGCCCTTGAGCGCCGAGGTCTCGGCCTCGTCGTCGTTGGCGATCTGCTCCAGGTCGGAGACGGTGGCGATCAGCTTGGAGGCCACGCCGGCCTCCTCGGCCCTGGCCTTCAGCAGCACCTTCAGCAGTTCGACCACCGCGCCGGCGGCCGGCGACGGCGACGCGCGGTGACGCTCGACCACCGGGGCATAGGCCTCCGGGTCCCTCAGCGCCTCGCGCACGGCGGCCAGCAGGTCCGGCCCGAACCGCGAGCCGGAGAAGCCCTTCGGCACCGAGCGCAGGCGGTCGAGCTGGTCGGCGTCGGTGGGCGCCTGGGTGGCGACCTCGTCGATCGCCTCGTCCTTGAGGATGCGGCCGCGCGGCTGGTCGCGGGTCTGGGCGGTGCGCTCGCGCCAGGCGGCGACGGACTTGTAGACCGCCATGTACTTGGCCGTGTGCTTGCGCGGCCGCAGGCGCTTCCAGGCGTTCTCCGGCTCCACGTCATAGATCGCCGGGTCGGTCAGATTGGCCATCTCGTCGATGACCCAGGCCATGCGGCCTTCCTTGTCCAGCCGCTCGCGCAGGATCGGATAGAGGCTGGCCAGGTGGGTCACGTCGGCCAGGGCATAGGTGAGCTGGTTGTCCGAAAGCGGCCGGCGCGCCCAGTCGGTGAAGCGCGAGGACTTGTCGAGCTCGATCTTCAGCATCTGGCGGACCAGGGCGTCATAGGCGATCTGCTCGCCAAACCCCGCGGCCATGCCGGCCACCTGGGTGTCGAACAGCGGGATCGGCATCGCGTTCAGATTGTTGAAGATCTCCACGTCCTGGCGCGCGGCGTGGAACACCTTGAGGATCGTCTGATCCCGCAGGATCTCCAGGAACGGCTCCAGGTCCATGTCTTCGGACAAGGGGTCGATGCAGGCCTCGACGCCATTGGCGCCGGCGGCCTGGATGAGACAAAGCTTTGGCCAGTACGTGGTCTCGCGCATGAACTCGGTGTCCACCGCCACGAACGGTTGGCCCTTGAGCTTGTCGCAAAACACCGCCAGTTCCGCGGTGGTCGAAATCGGAGTCATCGACTAGCTATAGCCCCGCGAGGCGGCGAGTCTGCAAGCCCGCGTTGCGCAAGTCGCAGTTTTCTGTTCAAGGCGTGTCATGTCCGATCGGCCCAACGGCCTCACCTACGCGCAGGCTGGCGTCGATATCGACGCCGGGAACGCGCTTGTCGAGCGTATCAAACCCCTGGCCAAGTCCACGCGGCGAGCGGGGGCGGAAGCCTCGCTGGGCGGTTTCGGCGCGCTCTTCGACCTGAAGGCCGCGGGTTATGACGACCCGCTGCTGGTCACCACCACCGACGGGGTGGGCACCAAGCTGAAGGTCGCCATCGAGACCGGCATCCACGACACCGTGGGCATCGACCTCGTCGGCATGTGCGTCAACGACCTGTTGGCCCAGGGCGCCGAGCCGCTGATGTTCCTCGACTACTACGCCACCGGCAAGCTCGACATCGACGCCGCCGCGGCCGTCGTCGCCGGCATCGCCGAGGGCTGCCGCCAGGCCAATTGCGCGCTGGTGGGCGGCGAGACCGCCGAGATGCCGGGCATGTACGCCGCGGGCGACTACGACATGGCGGGCTTCTGTGTCGGGGCCGTCGACCGCGACAAGGTGCTGCCGCGCCTGGACCGCCAGAAACCCGGGGACATCCTGATCGGCCTGGGCTCGTCCGGCCCGCACTCCAATGGCTATTCCCTGGTCCGCCGCATCGTCGAACGCTCCGGCCTCGCCTGGGACGCGTCCGCCCCGTTCGAGGACGGCAAGACCCTGGCCCAGGCCCTGCTCGCGCCCACCCGCATCTACGTGAAGACCGTGCTACCGCACCTGAAGGCCGGCCGCGTCGAGGGCCTGGCGCACATCACCGGCGGCGGCCTGATCGAGAACCCGCCGCGCGCCATCGCCGACGGCCTCGTCGCCCGCTTCGACTGGAACGCCTGGGTCCCGCCGCCGGTGTTCGGCTGGCTGCAGGAGGTCGGCGGCGTCTCCGACCTGGAGCTGCGCCGCACCTTCAACTGCGGCGTCGGCCTGATGCTGATCGTCGACCCCCACGACCTGCCCGACGTGCTGGAAGGCCTGGTCCGCGACGGTGAGGACGCCTTCGTGATCGGCGAACTGGCCCGAGCTTAGGTTGAACACTCAATCAGGTAATTGAATTTATTTGATTACGTCATGGCCCGGCTTGTCCGGGCGATGAGGATCGAGAGGGGGAGATCATTGAATCTTCAGCCTAGGGCGAGGCATCCGGAGTCAGGCTATCGCTTCTTCCGGCCCAGCAAGAGCGGCCCGCAAAGCTCGCCGTCCATGGTCGTGCGCGCGGCGGCCGGGTCGAGCCTCACACCCAGGGAGTCGAAGTCGGCTGAGAGGAACGGATAGTTGAATCTCCGATGCTGAGCGCGATCGCGCGCCACCGCGGTCGCCTGCTTCATCCTGTCCGGAGCGCCCACGCCGCCTGGGGCAGCCGCGACGGCGAGGATGGCTGTCCACGCCTCTCGCTCATCGTTCACCGCTGCTCGTCCGGTGGCGAGGGCGTCGAACAGCGAGCCGTAGCGGAGCCGCTGGGCGAGCGGGATATGGGCCGCCGCCTGCGAGGCCTCGGCCACCTCCCAGGCGCTCGTGTGGAAGCTGCGGAACGTCGGTTCGCCGAGGCGGGTCGGCGAGCCCGGGAGGCCGGCGTCCGCCCAACGGTCGAGATCGTCGAGCCGCCGCAGATAGCAAGCGTCCTGCGACAGCATGCGCTCCAGTCGCGTGCGGTCGTCGGCGAGTTCGTGGTCGAGGGCCTCTCGGGTGTCCGCCACCTCATGCCGCCAGTGGAGCGCCTCCACGAGCTGCTCGGCCCCGAGCGCGGTCAGCACGCCCAGGACGATGATGCCGTATTCCTTCAGGAACTCGCGCCAGCCATGCCACGGCTTGGGTTTGTGGATGTCCATGCCGCCCCCCAGCAGATCTCTACTATGGACGGGCGTAACACGGATCGCAGGGAGGTCCGCAACACGTTGCGCAATCGGACATATCGAGCTTCATTGAGCCGTCTGGCGGATGCAGGCCCAGACCCTGTCCTGGCTGACTTCAATCAATCAGGCAGGATCAAACAGGGTCGTCGGCTATATCTGCAGCCCTTCCCACTCAGGTTGATCCAACCTGAGTGGGAAGGGCTGCAGAATCGGAACTCGCAGGAGGGGTGATGTCGCTGGATCAGCTGTCGGCGCTGTCGCAAATCATTTCCGCCTTCGCCGTGGTCGCCTCGCTGGTTTTCGTCGGCATCCAACTGCTCCACGCCATCCGGGCTGTGCGAGCCTCCACATCGCAGGCGCATTCGGCGAATTAGTATGCGATCAACTCCAGCATCATCAACGATGGCGAATTGGCCCGCATCTGGCGGGAATCCCTCGCGGATTTCGACTCGCAAGACGCCGATGCGACGGTCCGCTTCGTCGCTCTGGCGAGCAGCATCTTCCGCTTCTACGAATCCTCCCGCGCCCAATGGCTGCGCGGTCAGCTGGATCCCGAGCATTGGCAGATGATCGAGCGCCAGGCGACCAGCTTCGCCTCGCAACCCGGCATCAAGAGCTGGTGGAAGCTACGTCGGCAGTGGCACTCCGCGGAGTTCCAGCACTGGTTCGAACAACTTCCCGAGGCGGACAGCCGGACCATGTACGGCGAGACGAGCTGAAGGCGGGAAGCCGCCGCTGGTGAGCTGTGTCGTCGGTCGCCCTTCTCCCCCTGTGGGAGAAGGGTCCGCGCCCTGGTCGCCGCGAAGGTGGGTAGATCCGGTCGGCGACGCGGGGCGCAGGCGGCGCGCGATCAATTTCCGCTTTTGGCGGCCGCCTCCTTGAGCCGGGCGCCGCGGAGGATGCCGGTCATGGCGTAGTTCCCCTCATGACACGCGTATTCGTAGATCTGGCCCTTGGCGGGCTTGAAGGAATACTCGCCAGACCAGGCTTGCGTGTAGTGCGCCGGGTCCTCGACCTTGAACTGATAGAGCAGCTCGTTCCTGGCGATCCGGGTGAACCGTTCCGTCACCGTGCCCTGCGATGAAACGGGCGTCACGGTCCGCCCTTCCTGGATGGGGTTCACGTTCTTCGTCTCGGTGACCAGCGTGTCGCCTTCCCACCAGGCGACCGTATCGCCGAGCCAGGGCCGGATCACCGCCGGCTGGTGCGACGCGCGGGCCTTTGCGGCGGAGGCGAAGATCGGGGCGACCCGGACGTCGTGGTTCATCTCCAGGTCGATCACGAAATAGCCCGGCGTAACGACGAAGCTGTAGTTGTTGTTGTAGAGCGCGTTGAGCATCACCGGCCCGCCGGCGTCGCTCTGCGCGATCAGGCAACGCTCGCGGAGCGGAAGATCCTCCGGATCGGTGTAGGCGCCCTTGCCAGAGCGATATTCGACCCCATCGCGGATGGTGAGGGCCAGGCTCTTCTGCCGGTCGCGGAAGGGCATCTTCCCATCGGCGGGACTGGTGATGAACGAGGACCGCGCTTCGCCGCGGACGCGCATCAGCCCGTCGCCGGAATCGATCCAGAACGAATTGTATCCGGCCGTGCTGTTCTCATCGTGGAAGGCGCCCTCGCTGAGATCCGAGGCCCCGTTGGCCGCTTCGCGCCGCGCGGTCGTGGCCTTCGCCACTGCGTCCGCCTGTTCCTTCGGGACGACAAGCTGAGAATAGGCTGCAGATCGCTCAAGCTGGGTGACGGTCGCGTTCGTCCAGACCCCATCGAAATTGCGCGCCAATGCGGCGGGCGCCGCGGCTTGCGGCTGTGAGGGCCGGCCCGGTGATTGGGCGAAGGCCGAGCCGGCGAGGAGCCCGGCCAGCATTGCGGCCGCAGAAATCGCGCCTGTCTTCATCGCATCGTCCTCCTCGGCCTCATCGCCAGGGCCTTGGGCGTAGTTACTCACTCCCAAGCCACGATGGATAGCCACGCCAGACGCAGGCGACGGGGATCCGTCAGTTGAAGCGTCCCGATGTGGACTGCGCCCGATGCCCCTCGCCGCTGCCGTTCTTGTCCTCCTCTCCCTTCGGCGGCACGGGATCGGGGTTGCACGCCCCGCGCTCGGGTTCCTTGGGGTTGACGGGGGCCCGGGTCGGCGCGCCGGCGGGCTTCAGGTACCGGTCGAACCAGTCGATGGCGGCGGTGATCGCCTGCTGCCGCTCGGCGCCGTAGATGTCATAGTGGGTGATGTTGGGAAGCATCACCAACTTGCGCGGCCCCGTGACCCGCTCGCAGGCCAGCTGGCCGTTGTTGCTGTTGGAAAACAGCTCCTCCTTCTGAGCCAGGACGAACAGCGCCGGGGCGGCCACCCGGTTGGCCTGCTCCACCGGCGCCCAGCGCACCACCTTATTGCCCACCGGCGCGCCGACCAGGGCGCCTCCGTGGGCGTCTCCCTGGGCGTCTGGGGCGCGCGCACGGTCCGCCGGATACGGCGCCTGGCCGGCGGCGATGCGCGAGGCCGCGTCGTTGGCCTGGGCGATCACCCTGGCGGGGTCCGGCTGGTAGGGCTTGTAGGGGCGGGTATCCGCAACGCTCACCTGGCTGACCAGCGCCTTGACCCTCGGGTCGTGGGCCGCGACATAGATGACGTGCCCGCCGGAAAGGTCGGAGCCGAGGACGCCGATGCGCCCGGCGTCGACCCTCGGATCGGCCGCCGCATAGCTGATGGCGTTGAACCAGTCCTCGACCTGCTCCCAGGGATCGATGTAGCCGCGGAGCTCACGCACCTGCGCCATGAACGCCGCCGGCGCGCCGGGGCCGTCTGCGACGGATTGGGGGCTGGTGAGCATCACCCGGCCATCGCTGTCGCCCCACCCCCGGTAGTCGAACAGCATGACAAGATAGCCGGCGCGCGCCAGGTCGACGGCGTCCTCGCGCGAATTCGCGGCGGTTGCGCCCCAGCCGGGCGCGATGATCACCGTAGGCAGCTTCCGGCCGTCGTTCCCGGCGGCATAGAACCATTGGGCCGTCAGGCGCACGTTCTCGCTGATGAAGTCAGCGGCCTTGAAGCCGATTCCCTGCGGCGGGCGGTAGTCGTGGGCCGAGGGCAGGCCTTGCACGGTGGCGGGGTCGATGGCCGGGACCTTGGGGCCTCCGCCATTCAGCGGTATCGGGAACTCCGCGGGGCCGCCGCCACCTAGCGAGATCGTCTTCTGCGCCAGCGCGAGGGTAGGCAAGACAAGCGCGAGCGCGAGCATGCCAACGCAGGCCAATAGGGCGAAACCGGATTTCATAGGTTCCTCGGCGGCTACGGCTGGACGAGCCGCCTCGCACTACTTAGATCAGCGAAAATAATCATCGTAGACACCCAAGACTCTATACTGCATTTCAAGCTTAACATCGCCCTCTTTCTCGTGCAGAGTGACGGTTCCACTGTACAGATCCGGCGTTACCCGCTTCAGGCTACCCGTTTCTGTCGGCTCATCCCAATGATCGCCTGAGGCGGAAATTCCGCAGGGCTGGAATTTTTGCAGAGGATCACGCTGCCCAGGCGTGGGAATCTTTTCGGATTCGAGGGGTGGCATCCAGGCCGTGCTCAGGTTGCTGCGCAGCCAGACGGTGTTGATGCAGTCCCCGGTCGGCGCCCGGAAAACCCGAACCGTGCGCGAGTACGTCCAACCCGAACCGTCGAAAACAGCCGGTCTCTGGTAGATGTTGAAGACGATCCCCAGGCGGAACGCCGGCTGGTCGGGCACGGGTTTGGGGACCGCATCGAGCTTGGCCTGCAGCTGCCGTATCTGCTCGGCCATCATCTGGGTTTCAGTTTTTTCCCCTTGAACGGCCTCCTGGTGCATCAGCATGAGCGCGGCCACCAGGATCAGAAAAAGAAACAGGATCCCGATGAAGAGGTCGGTGAACGACACGAATGGCCCCTCATCGTGGGCCAGCTCCCTGGGACTGGAGCGTCGCCGCAACCGTCCGGACATCACGCGCCGCTCCGTCGCGAGAGCGCCGGTCCAAATGTGAGGACGGAGTCCTTCGCGTTGGCCTTGATGGCCGCGGCCGTCTCGGCGATCGCCTGGTTGAGAGGCTCTAGATCCAGCTTCGATATACGCTCGAAGATAGCCTCCCTCACGAGCTTGAGGTCGTTTTCCTCCTGGCTGGCCAGGCTGGGGTCCGGTGGGCACCAGGCGGCGGCGATGTCGCGATCGGTGAGCGCGTGGTCGAAGGCATCTCCCAGGCACACGATGTGCTGAGCTCTCTCCGAGCCGGCGCGATAGATCTGCACGATCAATGCGCAGCCGATGCCTACCGCGGATATCCAGAATTTGTTGGCGGCCGTCGCCAGCAGGACCTGGATGAAGTCCCGCATGTGAGCGCTTTGAGCGGCGGCCGATCCTTGCGCGGCGCCGATGTTCGCACTGGCGATCGTCAGCGCGGCGATCAGGCCCATGAATGTGCCGAGAAGCGCCACGCGGATAATGAAGTCGCCAAAGCCGCTCAGGCCTCTGTGAAGCCGCCGGTACTCGTCTTCCAGCATCGTTCTTGCGGGACGCAGGCCCTCAAGGCTGTGGCGCCCAGCAGGCACCGCCGCCATCACGCCCAGATAGTTGGCGGTCGCCCTCGCGGTTGCGGATTTGGGGTTCCGCCAGACCTTGTGTTCCCCAAGGTCGTCCCTGCGGCACGCGTCATGCGTCAGAATGCGAGCGCCCGTGGACTCGTTCAACAAAAGAAGCTGAGAGACCTTGCCGGGCGCTTCAAGGGAATGGGCGGCGTCGACAAGCTTGATGATGTCGCGAGATATCTTGGCTTCCGCGGCTATCGAGATATGATTTCTAACAATTGCGAAGATAGTTAGTGAAATTAGCAATCCGGAATAAACAAACAGAAATGCACTGGACGCAAATAATCTAGCTATATCCACGAATACTTTCCCCCATTACGCCGCGCTGTGTTCGACTAGACCCCCGTCCGTCCGCGTTCAGCTATAACGCTTCAAATCTCATAACTATATCTTGAGCCAAGGGCTGATGCCCGCTCGACGATCACCGCGGCTCAGACACAACCCTACGACGACAAGTCGGCCCTAAAAGCCTTCGGCAACTTGCTGAACGTCCGCAACGGATCGTGAGCGGTCGCCGGCGTCACGGCAGGAATAGGACATCGTCCGGTGAACCGCGAATGTCCTATTTGTGGCGCGGTCGCAATGTCTCCTCACACCTCCACCCACCAAAGCCTGCCGCGCGCCGCCCTACCCCAGCCGCAAGGCCACGATGATCGCGGCGAAGAGGACGTAGAAGCCGGCCATCGCGGTGAGGAACACGCGACTGATGAAACCGAGGCGGAAGGCCGCGAACATCGCCGTCACCGCGAGGACCGTCACCGCGGCCGCCACCAGCAGCGGCCGGTCGAGGATCCAGGGGGTGAAGAACAGGCCGCAGGCCGTCGGCACGGTCGCCTGGATCATCATCGCCCCGGAGATATTGGCCAGCGCCAGGCGGTGCTTGCCCTGGCGCACCCAGATGATGGCGTTCAGCGTCTCGGGCAGCTCCGTGGCGATCGGGCTGAGCAGCAGGGCCAGGAGCTGCGGCTTGACCCCGAGGGCCGGGCCCAGGGCGCCCAGTTGCAGCACGAAGAGGCGGCTGGCGACGAAGATCACGCCCAGCGCCAGCAGGGTCTGCAGCACCACCATCGAGGGCCTGGGCTCGGCGGCGCGCGGCGTCAACTTCAGGGGTTCGAGCTCGACGGCCTCGACGTCGTCCTCCCCGCGCATCTCCTTCCAGAAATAGGCGCCGTAGGCCGCCAGGAAGAGGACGCCCAGCCAGGGCTTGTGGGCGAACGCGACCATCCCCAGCGCGATCTTCACGGCGAAGATGCCGAGGAACCAGCCCTGGTCGCGGCTGAGGTTGCGGAAGTCGCCGCGGATCGCCGCGGTCTTCGGCAGACGCATGCGGCGGCAGATCAGCACCAGCCCCACGGTGGCGTAGGCGATCGTCGACAGCACCAGGGGCCCGCCCAGGGCCGCGCCGACCCCGATCTCCTTCTGGGCGGCGGTCGCGCCGAACACGACGGCCACGAAGGTGACGACGCTTTCCGGCAGGGCGGTCCCGAAGGCCGCCAGGATCGAGCCCGTCGCCTGCTCGCCCACGGCGAGCCGGTGGCCGACCCACTCAACCCCGTTCACGAAGAACTCGCAGGCGAGATAGATCACCACGGCCGAGCCCAGAAGAAGGAAGAGCGGCAAAATCAGAGGGTTCATCGAAACTCTTCAGGGGGGTTGGGCGCACGAGCCAAGGGATCGGCGACCTCGCCCAACCCGGGCCGAACGCCGAACCCAATGGTCTCGCCAAGTCGGATTGACCGCTGGCGCCACGGCCCGCCCCCGAAAAGGGTTGAGGCCGATTGTGTTGACGCGAGCGCCTCTGGATACGAGGCCGGCTACTCCCCAAAGAGTGCTCGGGTCTTATGGAGGCCAAGCGCCGTGGTCAACGCGCGACCCTCGATTTCGGCAAAATCGCCGATTTCTTGACCGGCGATTAGTCTAGCTTGGCGCAAAAGACGCCCATGTCCCTCGTCGTCCGCGCCCCCTTGCCCCCCCGTCCGCGGGCCATCGACGCGTCAGAGTTCGCCTCGATAATCCGCGGGCATGAGCGATTCATCTCGCTGCACGTCGGCGTCGGACGCGAGATCCCGCGCTACGTGGTCGCCTGGGGGATGAGCTGCGAGCGCCGCCGCCTGACGGACATCGATTTTACCGGCTCGGATCTCAGCGGCAGCAGCTTCGCCGGATCCGACCTGACGCGGGCCGTCTTCTATTGCGCGACCCTGACGCGCTGCGATTTCCGCAAAGCGACCCTGCGCTGGGCGGACCTGCGCGGCGCGATCCTGGCCGGCGCGCAGCTCGGCGGCGCGATCCTGGACGAGGCCGATCTGCGCACGGCCGTGCTGGTCGCAGGCGACGGGGCGCATGGCATAGGCTCGATCGGCGAGACGGCCGGCCTGCGCGGCTCAAGCCTCGACCGCGCCCAGATGGACGACCTGGTCGCCCTGAGCGTGGACTTCACCAACTGCTCGTTGCGAGGCGCGAAGCTGCGCAACGCCAACCTGCGCGACGCCAATCTCACCGACGCCAACCTCGCGGGCGCCGACCTGCACGGCGCGCGGCTGGACGGCGCCACCCTGCATCGCGCCATCCTCACCGGCGTGGATATCTCCGGCCTGAACCTTCCGCCGGAAAGCCTCAAGGGCTGTGTCCTGGACGCGACACCGGCGGCGTTTGGCGCCGCCGCCGAGATCCGCGAAATCCTCGACGCGGCCCAGCTGTGGGTCGAGGGCGGGGGCGCGCGCGGGGCGCGCGGCCATCTGGAGGGCCTGGACCTGCGCGTCGTGGCGGGCGCCTTCCGCGACCGCATCCTGGGCGGGCTTTCGGCGCCTCGGGTGAACGGGGTCTCCGTTGACTTCTCGCGCAGCCAGCTTCAGGGCGCCATCTTCGACGGCGCGGACCTGCGGCACGCCAACTTCAAGGGCGCCGACCTGCGCGGCGCGTCCTTCGTCGGCGCGAAGCTGGCGCACGCCCAGCTACAGGGCGCCGACACCGGGCCGTTGGAACTGCCCGGCGGGCGGATGCTGCCCACGCGGTTCGAGGACGCCAGCCTGGACGGGACTGGCATCGCGCCGCTGACCTTGACCGAGGCGGTCCCCCGATAGCGCCTCAGCGCAGACCGGCGTTGATCGTCTCCAAGGCCCTTGAGCCTGGAACCAGTTGCGCGCCTCCCAGCGCATTCAACGGCGTGTCCACCGTCTCCAGCGCCTCGTGCAGGTCGCTGGCGTCCGGATCGACGTAGAGCAGCCCCGTGACCACCTGACCGCGCGCCTGCCGGGCCTGCAGATAGCCCAGCGCCTGAGCCCGGTTGTTGGGGTTATAGAGCTCGGCGAGCTTGTGGAGGGAGAGCACCGTGCCGTCGTGCTGCGCCACCTTCACCGTCGTTCCGGGCGCATAGTCCACGGCAATCGGCGCCCTGGCTGGGATCACGTCCAGGCGGTTCACCGCCTCGTTGTGCTCGCGGACGTAGTCGAAGCTCTTGGTTGAGCCGGCGTGGTTGTTGAACTGAACACAGGGGCTGATGCAGTCGATGAAGGCCGCGCCCTTGTGCGACAGTCCCGCCTTGATCAGCGGCACCAGCTGGTCCTTGTCGCCAGAGAAGGACCGGGCGACGAAGGTCGCGCCCAGCTGCAGGGCCATGCCCACCAGGTCGATGCCGGCGTCGTGGTTGACCACGCCCCTCTTCGATTTCGATCCCTTGTCGGAGGTGGCGGAGAACTGGCCCTTGGTCAGGCCGTAAACCCCGTTGTTCTCCACGATGTAGAGCATGTTGACGCCGCGCCGCACGGCGTGGGCGAACTGGCCGAGGCCGATGGAGGCCGTGTCGCCGTCGCCGGAGACGCCCAGGTAAATAAGGTCCTTGTTGGCCAGGTTCGCGCCCGTCAGCACCGAGGGCATGCGCCCATGGACCGTGTTGAACCCATGGCTCGCGCCCAGGAAATAGTCCGGCGTCTTCGACGAGCAGCCGATGCCCGACAGCTTGGCGATGCGGTGCGGCGGCAGCTCCAGTTCGAACACCGCCTGGATGATCGCCGCGGAGATCGAGTCATGGCCGCAACCCGCGCACAGCGTCGAGACCGACCCCTCGTAGTCGCGCCGGGTGAAGCCCAGGCGGTTGGCGGCCAGCTTGGGGTGATGCAGCTGGGGCTTGAGGATGTAGGTCATTCGGCCGCCCTGATCTGGCCCAGCGCCAGCATCTGGCCGATCTCGCCGGCGATGAACCGCGCGGTGATCGGCGTCCCGTCATAGTGCAGCACCGGCAGGAGCTTCGCCGGATCGATCTCGCCTTCCTTCATCAGCAGGGTTCTGAGCTGGCCGTCCCGGTTCTGCTCGACCACGAACACCCGCTCGTGCGCGGCGACGAAATCATAGACCTCGTCGCTGAATGGGAAGCCGCGGACGCGCAGCGCGTCCAGGTGACGCCCCTGCCCTTCCAGCGCCTCCAGGGCTTCGTGCATCGAGGGCGTCGAGGACCCGAAGTAGATCACGCCATCGGCAATCTTGTCGTTGGGGGTCTTGCGCTTGGCGGGTCGGGCGACCGGCGCGGGGATCAGGGCCTTGGCGGTCTCGAACTTGCGCAGCAGCCGCTGCATGTTGTCGACATAGACCGCACCCTCTTCCGAATAGCGGGCATAGGGATTGCGCGAGGTCCCGCGCGTGAAATAGGCGCCCTTCGACGGGTGCACGCCCGGATAGGTGCGGTAGGGAATGCCGTCGCCATCGACGTCCTTGTAGCGGCCGAAATCCGCGCCAGCCTCCAGCATCTCGGCGGTCATCACCTTGCCGCGGTCGAGGCTGCGTTTGTCGTCCCAGGCGAAGGGGGCGGTGAGCCACTCGTTCATGCCGATGTCGAGGTCGAGCATGACGAAGATCGTGGTCTGCAGCCGGTCCGCCAGATCGAAGGCGAGCGCCCCCATCTCAAAGCACTCGCCGGGGTCGGCCGGCAGCAGCATCGGATGCTTGGTGTCGCCGTGGCTGGCGTAGGCGGCCCCGATCAGGTCCGCCTGCTGGGTGCGCGTCGGCATGCCGGTGGAGGGCCCGCCGCGCTGCACGTCGAAGATCACCGCCGGGATCTCGGCGAAATAGGAAAGCCCGATGAACTCGGTCATCAGCGAGACGCCCGGCCCGGACGTGCAGGTGAAGGCCCGGGCCCCGTTCCAGCCCGCCCCAATGACGATGCCGATGGAGGCGATCTCGTCCTCGGCCTGGACAATGGCGTAGCGCGCCTTGCCGTCCGGATCGGTGCGCAGATCCTCGCAGTAGCCGGTGAAGGCCTCGGCGAGCGAGGTGGAGGGCGTGATCGGATACCAGGCCGCCACAGTCGCCCCGCCATAGACCGCGCCCAGCGCAGCGGCGGAATTTCCCTCGACGAAGATGCGGTCGCCCACCATGTCGGCCTTGCGGACCTGCAGGCGGATCGGCGCCAGGTTCTCCGTCACATAGGCGACGCCCATGTGCAGGGCCTCGACGTTGGCGTCGACCAACTTCTGGCGGCCCGCGAACTGCTCGGCCAGCAGTTGCTCGATCACGGCCGGATCGATCCCCAGCAGCGACGCCAAGGCGCCGACGTAGACGATATTCTTGAACAGCTGCCGTTCCCGGGGCAACTCGTAGCGGTCGTTGCACATGGCCGTCAGCGGCACGCCGATCACGGTCACGTCGTCGCGGAACATGCCCGGCGGCAAGGGCTTGGTGGAGTCGTAGAACAGGAAGCCGCCTGGCTCGATTTCGGCCAGGTCCCTGTCCCAGGTCTGCGGGTTCATGGCGACCATCAGGTCGACGCCCCCGCGGCGGCCCAGGCGTCCCGCCTCCGTCACCCGCACCTCGAACCAGGTGGGCAGGCCCTGGATGTTCGACGGGAAGATGTTGCGAGCCGCCACCGGCACGCCCATCCGCAGGATCGACTTGGCGAACATGCCGTTGGCGCTCGCCGAGCCGGAGCCGTTCACGTTGGCGAACTTGACCACGAAGTCGTTGACCGTGACCGGCCCCACCTTCGCCCCGAGGGCCTCCGCCGGGCCGGACTTCACCGGGCCTGACTTTACCGAGATTGGCATGCACCCCCCGCGTGAGTCATCTCCAGGGTGAAGCGCTGCATGTCCCATGCGCCAGTCGGGCAGCGTTCGGCGCAGAGACCGCAGTGCAGGCAAACGTCCTCGTCCTTGACCATAACCCGGCCGGTCTTGAGCGAGCCGGAAACATAGAGGTCCTGCGTCAGGTTCAGCGCCGGGGCCTTCAGCCGGGTGCGCAGGTCCGCCTCGTCGCTCGCCCGGGTGAAGGTGATGCAGTCCACCGGGCAGATGTCCTCGCAGGCGTCGCACTCGATGCACAGGTTGTCGGCGAAGACCGTCTGGACGTCGCAGTTCAGGCAGCGCTCAGCCTCGCGGTAGCCGGTCTCGCGGTCGAACCCGAGCTCGACCTCCATCTTCACGTTCTTCAGCGCCACGGCCTTCTCGCGCAGGGGCACGCGGTAGCGGCGGTCGTTGGCGATGTCGTTGTCGTAGCTCCACTCGTGGATGCCCATCTTCTGGCTGACCAGGGAGAACTCCGGTGGCGGGCGCTCGGTCACGTCCTCGCCCTTGCAGAACTTGTCGATGGAGATCGCGGCGTCGTGACCGTGGGCCACCGCCCAGATGATGTTCTTCGGCCCGAACGCCGCGTCGCCGCCGAAGAAGACGCTGGGAATGCCGCCGCGCATGGTGATCGGGTCGACCTTGGGCACGTCCCATTCGTCGAACTCCAGGCCGAGGTCGCGCTCGATCCAGGGGAAGGCGTTCTCCTGGCCGACGGCCACCAGCACATCGTCGCATTCGTAGTGCTCGTCCGGCGCGCCGGAAGCCACGAGCCGGCGGCGTCCGCGGTCGTCGTATTGCGCCTCGACCACCTCGAAGGTGACGCCGGTGAGCTTGCCGTCCTTGTGGGTGAAGGCCTTGGGAACGCGGAAATTGATGATCGGAATGTCCTCGTGGACCGCGTCTTCCTTCTCCCAGGGGCTGGCCTTCATCTCCTGGTAGCCGGACCGGACGATCACCTTGACGTCCTCGCCGCCCAGGCGCCGCGAGGTGCGGCAGCAGTCCATGGCGGTGTTGCCGCCGCCCAGCACGATTACGCGGCGGCCGATCTTCTCGATATGGCCGAACGAGACGCTCGACAGCCAGTCGATGCCGATGTGGATGTTGGCGCGGGCCTCTTCGCGGCCGGGCAGGTCCAGATCGCGGCCGCGCGGGGCGCCGGAGCCGATGAAGACCGCGTCATACCCCTGGGCGAGCAGCGTCTTCAGGCTGTCGATCCGTTCGCCGAGCCGAAGCCTCATGCCGAGGCCGGTAATGTAGCCCACTTCCTCGTCGATCACCTCTTCGGGCAGCCGAAAGCGCGGGATCTGGCTGCGGATCATGCCGCCGGCCTTGGCGTCGCCGTCGAAGATGGTGATCTCGTAGCCGAGGGGCGCCAGGTCGCGGGCCACAGTCAGCGAAGCGGGTCCCGCCCCCACCATGGCCACCCGCTTGCCGTTGCTGGTCGCGGCCGGGGCGGGCATGCGGGCGGAGACATCATCCTTGTTGTCGGCGGCGACCCTCTTCAGGCGGCATATGGCGACCGGCTCCTCTTCCACCCGTCCTCGCCGGCAGGCAGGCTCGCAGGGACGATCGCAGGTCCGTCCCAGAATCCCGGGGAACACGTTCGACTGCCAATTGACCATGTAGGCGTCGGAATAGCGCCCGTCGGCGATCAGGCGGATGTATTCCGGCACCGGGGTGTGGGCGGGACAGGCAAACTGGCAATCGACGACTTTGTGAAAGTAGTCGGCAGTCCAACCACTGGTACGTTGCAAAGCCTCGTTCCCTTCCCGCGACGCTCTACTCTCGCGGCGGCAAGTCGGACCCAAGGGCGCAGTACGCGAACTTGGGAGGGGCTAGGCCGTCACAACGCGGCGTTCTTTTAGCAGGTTAGGCCCCGTTCACCGGTCAAGCCAAGCCCATTCCTGATCGTTGTTCGGTAATTTCGCACCGCACATGGGCCGAACCGGCGAAGATCCTGCCCTTCGCAGCGGTTTCCGCGGCCTCAAGCGAACGTGAGCGCGGTCCCAGGTTTTCTGGCGGGCGGCGCCTCCTCCTAATGATACCTTAACGGCCGCAACCCTGCGGTCGGCGGGGTGTGGGAGAAGCCAAATGACCACGCCGCATGACATCGTCCCGCTGTCGGAGTCCCCCGCCTTCACACCCGAACCGCGCGAGGACGAAATGGCGGCCCTGACCCTGTTCCAGGAAATCAACGAGCGCCGCGCCCGCGTCGAGAACACCGAACTGCTGCAGCACCTGCGCGGGCTGTAAATCCTCCGCTCGTCCCCGCAGAAGCCGGGCCCCATGGGCGCCCACCAAAAGAATACGCCCCGGAAAAAGAAAACGCCCCGGACCGAAGTCGGGGCGTTTTCAGATTTCCGACTCGGCTTGGATCCCGGCTTTCGCCGGGATGAGCGGTCTGGAGGGCGGACCTAGTACCCCTCGGGCAGGTCGTCGTCCTTCATCAGCTCTTCCTTGGAGACCTTGGTGTCCTTCACCTTGGCCTTCTCAACGATCAGGTCCACCACCTTGTCCTCGAACAGCGGCGCGCGCAGTTGCGCCTGGGCGTTGGCGTTCTGGCGGAACAGATCAAACACCTGCTGGGCCTGCGGGCCGTACTTCATGGCCTCGGCGCGCATGGCCTCGCCCAGTTCCTGCTCGGTGACCTGGACGTTATTGGCGCGGCCGATCTCGGCCAGAATCAGGCCCAGGCGCACGCGGCGCTCGGCGATCTTGCGATATTCCTCGCGCAGCTGATCGTCGGACTTCGTGGCGTCTTCGGGCGGCAGGTCACCGGCTGTCTTGTCCTGCTCGACCTGCTGCCAGATGGCGCCGAATTCGGCCTCGACCATCTTCGGCGGCAGCGGGAAATCGTGCTTGGTGTCAAGCTGGTCGAGCAGAGCGCGCTTCAGCTTGAAGCGGCTGGCGCCGGCGTATTCGCGTTCCAGGTTGGTCTTCAGCAGCTCGCGCAACTTCTCGAGGTTCTCGATGCCCAGGCGCTCGGCGAAGGCATCATCGGCGGGCGCGTCGACCGGAGCCTTCACGTCCTTCACCTTGACCTCGAAGACCGCGGCTTTGCCCTTCAATTCTTCGGACTGGTAGTCTGCCGGGAAGGTGACATTCACCTCAACGTCGCTGCCGGGCTTGGCGCCGACCAGCTGCTCCTCGAAACCCGGGATGAACTGTCCCGATCCCAGGACCAGTTCGGCGTCCTCGGCCGCGCCGCCGGCGAAGGCCACGCCGTCCAGCTTGCCCAGGAAATCGATGACGACCATGTCGCCGTCCTTGGCCTTCACGGTCTTGCCGGTCTTCGATTCGTAGGTCCGGTTCTGCTTGGCCAGCTCGGCCACCGCCTCGTCGACTTCCGTGACGGTCGGCTCATAGACCGGGCGCTTCAGGGACAGGGTCGAAACGTCGACCGGCTCGAAGTCCGGCATCACGTCGACAGCGATCTCATAGGCCAGGTCCGCCTTGCCCTCGATCACCGCCTCCATGTCACCTTCCGGCTTCAGGTCGGGGTCGCCGGCAGGGCGCAGCTTGTTGTCTTCCAGAACCTTCTGGGTCGTCTCGTTGAGGGTCTTTTCCACGACCTCGCTCATCAGCGCCTTGCCGTAGAGGCGGCGCACGTGGGCGGTCGGCACCTTGCCGGGGCGGAAGCCCTTGATGTTCAGGGTCGGCGTGATCTCTGCGATGCGCGCGTCGAGCGCGGCGTTCAGCTCGGACACCGGCACGGTGACGCCAAACACGCGGCTCAGGCCATCACCAGACTTTTCAACGATCTGCATCGACATCATTAACTTCCAGCCGCTGCGCCAGCGGGCGCGATCGGGCTACCTTCAGAGTGAAAACAAAGTCCGCCGAGGCTCCCGGCGGAGGGCGGCGGTTATGTCACGGCGGCCCGTCGGCTCCAAGAGCAAAGGAGCCGCTGGACAGCTCTGCAACGTCAGATAGCATTCACCAAACCCACACGGACCGGGGGAAGCGATGCCATACCGCATCCTGTCACTCGACGGCGGCGGAACCTGGGCCATGCTGCAGGCCATGGCGCTGGGCGACATCTACGGCGCTGCGACGCCGGGCCATGCAATCCTTCAGGACTTCGACATGGCGGTCGCCAATTCCGGCGGGTCGATCGTCCTGGCCGGGCTGATGCTCGACATGACGCCGGACCAGATGGTCGGGCTGTTCCTCAACGACGCGCCACAGATCTTCGTGAAATCCGGCGTCATCAATGTCGTCCTTTCGGCGATCGGCCTGCCCTATCCGAAGTTCAGCACCGACGGCAAACTCCAGGGCCTGAAGGCGACTCTGGGCCCCCAGGCCAGCGCCGCCTTGGCGGGCTTCCCCCTACCCAACGGGCCCGGCGGCCAGCCGGTGAAGGCGATGATCTCGGCCTTCGACTACGACCGGCAAAGGGCGCAGTTCTTCCGCTCCTTCGACAGCGCCGGTGGGCCCAAGGCCGCGGCGATCGCCCTGGTCGATGCGGTGAACGCCTCCGCCGACCCGCCAGTGATCTTCTTCGACAAGCCGGTCAGCCTGGGAACCCCGGCCAAGCGCTATTGGGACGGTGGGGTCGCCGGTTACAACAACCCGCTGATGGCCGCGGTGGTCGAGGCCATGGCGGCGCGGATCGCACCCCGGGACATCGCGGTGCGCTCGATCGGGACCGGGACCGGGACCATCATGCTGGCGCCAGTGGGTTCGCCGAACGCGCCGGCCGAATTGCGCCTGCCCGGTCAGAAATCGGGCCCGATCACTGACCTGAAGGTATTGGCCGGCGCGATCCTCGACGACCCGCCGGACTCGGCCAACTACGTGGCGTTCAACGTGCTGGGCAACGTGATGCCGGTCCCCGCGCCCTCGATCGCCGCGCCCATCAACAGCGGCAGCCTGGTGCGGCTCAGCCCCTGCGTGCAGCCAATCTGGAACGCCGTGGCGTCCGCCTGGTCCCTGCCCGCCGGCTATACCCTGGACGGTTTCAAGACGATCGCGGGCCTGGATCTGGCCGCCATCGCTCCCGACGACCTGCAGGCGATCCACGATCTGGGCGCGGCCTGGATGAGCGGCGCAATGCCGAACCAGGCCGTCCTCCCGGACCCGCAGACCCTGCAATTCATCATCGGCGACCCCACCTACGCAAGCGGCAAGGCCCGGTGGTAGGCATGGTGCGGATGAGAGGACTCGAACCTCCACGCCTTGCGGCGCTGGAACCTAAATCCAGTGCGTCTACCAGTTCCGCCACATCCGCCCGCCAACGCTTCGTAGCGTCGATTGTTTCATAAGCCAAGATCGAAGCCGTCTACAACGGCATGGAAGACGCGGACGATAGTACTGTCTCGCCAATTGACTCCCTGAAGATGCTAAGGGTCGGCCATAGCAACCTGTCGCGTTGCCGCATGACACTGATGAACGGCATACTCCCAAGTATTAGTATTATGCTGACCAAGTGCATCGTGAACAATGGATTAGCTAAATTTTCGACGGCGCCGGGAACCGGTTTCGGACACACATTCCAGTTCGTCTGCGATTGCGCCGAATTTCTAATCCGTGCGCCGGACCACGCCCGCCAAACGCCGTTCAATGGCCCGGGCGAATTTGTCCCGCACTTCGTAAAAGAGCCCGCGCGGCAGGGAGCCATAGGCGACCGACGACATGTCGCCGCGAGCGCCAAACCTCAGATCAGGCCCGGGCCAGACAAATCGGTTGGCGTCGGTGACGACGATCCATGACCGCTGGTCATCAAGTCCAAGCCGCCGCTTCGTCTCGATTGGAATCTCTACGGCGAGTTCCGGTTCCGCCGGCGGCGAATGCGTCAACGGAAGAACCAGCACGATTTTTTCGCCGTCCTGGTCCTCCGACACCAGCACGACCGCGCATGGCCGATCCTTGCTGCCTTCTTCCTCGCCTCGGGCGGCCGCCTCGCGCCACAGAAACGAATAGCGGATGACGAGGCCCGGAGCCGGTAGTGGGAACGACACCTATTTCAGTTCATGATCATAATGCGCCGTCGCCGCCGGCGGCTCGGCCGCGCGGATCGCGGCAAGATCGGCTTCGGTGAAATCGTCCAGCCCCAAGACCTGGCGATCACGGCGCTTCAGCCGATGATATTCATCAGCCGAAATCATCACGGTGCGATCGCGCCCGTTGCGCGTGATCGTCACCGGCTGCACCAGAGCCACATCCTGATAGCGGCCGATATTCTTCTGGAATTCGGCCGAAGACACCTTGACCATATCGCCCGCACTCACGTTCCGGATGATCCGTACTGTATATAAAATCCGGATGTTTTTCAACTCTGCCCGACGCTGACCTGGGCCATGATTGGCCGGGGTCGAGACGCCTTCAAATCGCCTTCCTGCTAAATTCCGCACCCTGTCCACGCTCGTGATGCAGATGGTTGATCCCGAAAATGCCACGGAAATCGCCCGCATCCGTAGTCGGCTGGCATCGCCCGGATCTCGAACGCGGAAAGCTCGCGACCGCACTCGCCGAACTCGAACGCCAACAAGCGGCGTCGGCGCCCACCCATCATCGGGAGCCAGCTGCGAACTCGCCGACCGTGACGGCGACGTCCTCAACAGCGGTCAAGGTCGATCTGTTTCGCCGCCTGTTCGTCGGCCGGCCCGACGTGTTTCCGATACGTTGGGAGAACCGAAAAGCTGACCGCGCGGGTTATGCACCCGCCTGCGCCAACGAATGGGCGAAGGGTGTTTGCGGCAAACCTCAAGTCAAATGCGGGGCCTGTCCCAACCAGGCGTTCATTCCGGTCTGGGACAACGTCATCGACAGGCATTTGCGTGGCGGCGGCCAGAAGGTGTCCGACAGCGATTTCGTCGCCGGCGTCTATCCATTGCTCCCCGATGGAACCTGTTGGTTTCTGGCCGTGGATTTCGACAAGGAGTGTTGGGCGGCGGATGCGTCGGCTTTCGTCGAGACCTGTCACGCAAAGGGCATTCCGGCTGCGCTCGAACGGTCGCGGTCGGGCAATGGCGGTCACATCTGGACTTTCTTCTCCGAACCGATCGCCGCCCGCACCGCCCGGCAGCTTGGTGCGGCGATCCTCACCGAGACGATGGAGCGCCGCCCGGAGATTGGCTTTGAATCCTATGATCGTTTCTTTCCAAGCCAAGACACGATGCCAACCGGCGGATTCGGAAATTTGATTGCGTTGCCCTTGCAGCGCCGCGCTCGCGAAGGCGGCAACAGCGTCTTCATCGACAAGGAGCTGCGTCCGTATGACGATCAATGGGCGTTCCTGTCGTCGCTGCCCAGGTTCTCGGCCGACACAGCGACAAGGATCGTTGCGGAGGCCGAGGCGCGCGGCCGGGTATTGGCCGTCCGCAGGCCGGTCGAAGACGACGATGCTGACGAACCTTGGCGCATGACGCCATCACGGCGCCGTGAGCCGGCCCAGATCGACGATCCATTGCCCAAGAAGATCAGCATCGTCCTCGCAGACCAGATCTACGTCGATCGAACGGCGTTGCCTCCGGCGATGACGGCGCGGCTGATCCGCCTTGCGGCCTTTCAGAATCCCGAATTCTATCGCGCGCAATCCATGCGGCTGCCGACGTTCGACAAGCCCCGGATCATTTCCTGCGCCGAACTTCATGCCCGCCATGTCGGGCTTCCGCGTGGCTGCCTGGACGAAGCGGTCGACCTGATCCGAGCGCTCGGCCCTGAAGTTGAGCTTCAGGACCATCGCTCCGCTGGCGCGCCGCTCCCGGATGCCGTGAGCTTCAAGGGCGCGCTACGCGGTCCGCAGATCGAAGCCTTCGATAAGCTCGCGCAGCACGACCATGGCGTGCTGGCGGCGACGACCGCTTTCGGCAAAACCGTCGTTGCCGCCGCTCTGATCGCCGAACGGGCGCGAAACACGCTGGTTCTCGTCCACCGCCGCGAGCTGCTCACCCAATGGACCGAGCGCCTCAAAGCTTTCCTCTCGATCGAGGCCAAGGATATCGGCGCCATTGGCGCGGGGCGCCGGAAACCGACCGCGTCGTCGATGTCGCCCTGATCCAGAGCCTGGTGCGTCGTGGCGAGGTGTCCGACCTGGTCGCGGACTACGGTCATCTCGTTGTCGACGAATGCCATCACCTCTCCGCATCGAGTTTCGAATTGGTCGCCAGGCGGGCGAAGGCGCAGTACGTGCTCGGATTGTCCGCGACCGTGGCGCGCAAGGACGGCCATCAACCCATCATCTTCATGCAGTGCGGGCCTGTCCGGCACAGGGTCAGCGCGCGCACCCAAGCGGCCGAGCGAGGCGTCATCCATCGCGCCTCGATCAAACCGACGAAATTCCAGTTGCCGCCGGCCTTGGCCGGACTGGACCGCCCGCCCGTGCCCGCGGTCTACGCCGCGCTCGCGCAGGACCAAGCCCGCAACGATCTGATCTTCGACGATGTGCTGAAGGCCTTGGAGGCGAAGCGCTCCCCCATCGTGCTGACCGAGCGCCGGGACCACCCGGATTACCTTCAGCAGCGCTTCTCGCGCTTCGTCAGGAACCTCGTCGTCCTGCGCGGCGCGATGTCAGCCGCCGAGCGCAAGGCGTCGGAGACGGCGCTGCAAGTCGCGGACGATCAGGAGCGGCTCATTTTAGCGACCGGCCGCTATATCGGGGAAGGCTTCGATGATTCTCGGCTCGACACGCTGTTCCTGACCATGCCGATCTCCTGGAAAGGCACGCTGGCGCAATATGTCGGTCGGCTGCACCGCCAGCACGAGGGTAAGACCGAAGTGCTCGTCTTCGACTACGCCGACGAGGCAGTGCCTGTGTTGGCGCGCATGGCGGCAAAGCGACGAGCCGGGTATCGAGCGCTCGGCTATCGGATCGAGTAACCGCGTTCGCCACTGGCCCCGCGTTCATCTGACCTGCGTGACGCCCTCGCTATGACGCCATATGACGCCATGCTCCTTCCGATCACAGCGCCGACAGCGGGTCAAAAGCTCCCAAATGAGCCGTTTGACACCATCACCGGCGGACGGCCGGATAGCGCGCGCCCCTTGTCAGCCCAATTTCACTGCCCTTCGGCCCTCCTCGGGTAGGCGATGTTCCCCGGCAAGGGAGCCTGATCATCAATCTCCGCCCTTGGCATAGGATGTCTGTGCGTAGGTGACGCCCATGGCGCGGAGGCGCTCCTTGGCCCGTAGCGTCAGGTCGGTGACCATGGTGAACTGCTGGCGGCTCTCGGCGACGATGGCCTTGAGCTTGTAGTGGGTGCCGAAGGGGGTTTCCGCGGCCCTGACCTGAACCGGCGTCGCTGGCTTACGATAGGGGCTGGTCTCAGCGATCTCGGCCAGGACCTGGCTGACGGCGGAGCCGTCGTGGTTGGCGTCGAGGTAGAAGTGGGTCACGGCCAGCAGGCTTGGCTGGCCGCTGCTGTCATTGGAGACGCGGGTGGACCAGATCTTGGCGTGCGGAATGATCACCTCGGTGTCGTCGGCGGTGACGATGTGCACGGCGCGGGTTCCTATGGCCTTGACCTCGCCATAGGCGCCGTCGAATTCGATCCAGTCGCCGGGCTGGTATGTGTTCTCCACAATGGTCACCAAGCCAGCGATCAGGCAGCTAACATAGTCCTTGAGCGCGAAGGCCAAGGCCAGGCCGGCGGTGGCCAAGAGGGCGACGATGTCCTCGAAGGTCGGCTCGACCAACAGCGGGATGATGATCACAAGTCCGGCCATGCCGATCAGCAGGCGGGCGATCGGCGTCACGCGCAGGATCAGCAGGCGATGGTGTGACGGCGCGCCTTCGGCCACGCGGCGGGCGACCAGGCGCACCAACTGGACCAGCAGGCCGCAGCCGACCAGGACCGCGACGATCAGCGCGACATGACCCCAGGTCAGCGCCTTCAGGAAGCCCAGTTGCGAGGCGGCTTGATTCATGGCGCGCTTCCCTGGCCGCATGACTCGGTCTTGGCCGAGGTTGCGCGCTTAGGCGGCGTAGTTCCAGGGCATGAGTTGGTCGATCCGGCTCTGGGGATAGCCCTGGGCGATGCGGGCGATCACGTCGGTCGGATAAGTCCCGGGGATCGAGACCGCCTAGCTTGGCGGTCTCGATGCGGCCGTCGGCGTGGAACATGGGCAGGGTTCCGCTTGCCTCTTCAGCGCCCCCATGGACACACATTTGGACACATCACCTGTGTATGGTGTTTCTAATTCGTTGTTTTTATGATATATTTCCGCAGTCCGGTCGGTACCTAAATCCAGTGCGTCCACCAGTTCCGCCACATCCGCGCTGATCCGCCCTTAGCCGGGATGGCGCGGGCCGCCAAGCGCCGATCCGGGGACAGGGTCTGGGTGACAGCCGCGCGCGACGCAGGCAGAAGACCGCGATGGCGAGCGGCGTCCTCTTTGTCCACAACAACTTCCCGGGCCAGTTCCGCGCGCTGGCGCGGACCCTGGTGGCGCGCGGCGTGCGTTGCGCGGCGATCGGCTCGTCGTCGTCCCCGGGCGTCGAAGGCGTGCGGATCGGGCGCTACACCCTGGACCGGGGCTCGACGCCGGACATCTTCCCCTTTGCGGTCCGCGCCGAGGCCGACCTGATCCGGGGCGGCAATGCGCTGCGCATGGCGCGGTTGTTCAAGGCCGAAGGCTTTGAGCCGCAGATGATCGTCGGCCATCCGGGCTGGGGCGAGATGGTCTTCCTCGGCGAGATCTGGCCCGACGCCAGGCAGGTGATGTTCTCCGAGTTCTTCTACAAGGCCCATGGCCTCGATGTGGATTTCGACCCGGAGTTCCCGACCACCGAGGCCGCCCAGTTGACGGCTCACGCCAAGAACGCGGTGATGGCGCTGTCGCTGACCGGAGCCGAGGTGATCGTCGCCCCGACGGAGTTCCAGGCCTCGGCCCTGCCCGCGGTGTTCAAGCCGCTCGTGCGGGTGATCCATGAGGGCGTCGACGTCGAAGCGATCCGCCCCGGCCCGGCGGCGCCTTTCGCCCTGCCCGACGGCCGGGTGATCGCGCCCGGGACGCCGGTGATCACCTATGCCAACAACTACATGGAGCCGATGCGGGGGCTGCACATCTTCGCCCGCGCCCTGCCCCGGCTGATGAACCAGGTCCCCGACGCCCAGGTGCTGATATTCGGAAAGGAGGGGGCGCGGCCCTATGGCGGCTCGGCCCCCGGCGGCGGAACCTGGCAGGAGCAGATATTCCGCGACCTGTCGGTGGACGTCTCGCGGCTGCACTTCATGGGTAAGGCGCCGCACGAGCAGTTGCTGGCCGCCTTCCGGCTATCGACGGCCCATGTCTACTATTCCTACCCCTTCGTGCTTTCCTGGTCCCTGGTCGAGGCCATGGCGAGCGGATGCTATGTGATCGGGTCGGACACCGCGCCCCTGCACGACGCCATCGAGGACGGTGTCAACGGCCGCCTCCTGCCGTTCTTCGACCCGCACGCCCTGTCTGAGGCGCTCATCGAGGCGTGCCGCGATCCGAAAGGTTTCGATCACCTGCGCACCGCCGCCCGCGCGACGGCCGTGGCCAAGTTCTCCGCCCGCACCGGCGGCGAGGCCTGGCTCAGACTGCTGCGCGAGCTGGGCGTGGAGATCCCGGACGCAGCCCCGGCCCCGGCGGCCAAGATCTAGCCACAGCGAACCTCGCGGATTACGCCGGTTCCGGCGTCGAACAGGAAGTTGAGCCGCGTCGGATCGGCGTCCTCGGCGACCGGACAGGTGGTGCAGGCCACGCGCTGGCGGTTCGGGTCGATGGGCACAGGGATCATGCTGCGGGGGCGCCCCACCAAGCCTTGCATCTTCGAAGCGCCGCAGGCGTCGCGACCGGCGATCGCGACGGACGGCTGAGGGCGTGGAATCGGCGTGGCAAGCGGCGGGGCCGGCGCGGACTGCGGAGCCGGTGGGGCGGCAGGCGGCGGAGCCACCGGGGCGGGGGCGGCGTCCGGCGTGGGCGCGGTCTTCACCGTCGGATAGTTTGGCGCACCGGCGCAAGCGGCGAGCAGCACCGCAAGGCCAAGCCCCGCCCAGGCCCTCACGCCTGCCGCTCCCAGCCGCGCGCCTGCTGCTTCCAGTAGGAGACCGGAAGGCCGGTCGCCTTGATGGCGCTCCACTGGGCGCGGGCGACCGCCAGCTGCGCCTCGTCGCCGCCATCGAACAGCACCACGCAACGGGCATAGCCGCCGAGGTCGCCAGGCTCAGCGCCGTCCACCAGGAACAGCGCGTCGGCTGCGTTGGAGTTGTCGAGCCCGGTGGTCAGCAGGATCGGCTGGCGGCCGGCCTGGGGCTCGTCGTCCGGCCCATGCGGCAGGAAGCTCTCGTCGCGATAGCTCCAAAGGGCGGCGTCCAGATGCTGCATTCGCCCAGCCTCGCGCACGCGAACCAGCGCCTTCCAGCCCCGCTGCAGGGTCTTCTCCAGGAGTTCCGGCAGCGCCTGCTCCAGGCCCGTCCGCTCCAGGTGGTAGAACCAGACCTCTGTCGCCGGCGCGTCTGCCACTTCAGCCCTCGTACTTCTCCGCCACCATACGGTTCAGCAGGCGCACACCGAAACCGGTGGCGCCGTCCGGGATGGTAGAAATGGACGATGGCTTCTTCCAGGCGGTCCCGGCGATATCGAGGTGCGCCCACGGCACGCCGTTGACGAAGCGCTGAATGAACATGGCCGCGGTGATCGAGCCGCCGGGCCGCCCGCCGGTGTTCTTCATGTCGGCGATCATCGAGTCGATGTTCTTGTCGTACTGCGCCGGCAGCGGCATGCGCCAAAGAGGCTCGCCCTCGGTGTTGGAAGCCGCGATCAGGGCGCCCGCCAGCTCCTCGTCGTTGGAATAGCAACCCGCCAGATCATTCCCGAGCGCGACGATGATGGCGCCCGTCAGGGTCGCCAGGTCGACCATGAATTTCGGCTTGAAGCGGTCCTGGCAGTACCAGACCGCGTCGGCCAGCACGAGCCGGCCCTCGGCGTCGGTATTGATGATCTCGATGGTCTGGCCGGACATGGAGGTGACAACGTCGCCTGGCCGCTGGGCATTGCCGTCGGGCATGTTCTCGACGAGACCCAAGATGCCGATGGCGTTGACCTTGGCCTTACGGCCGGCCAGCACGTGCATGAGGCCAGCGACGGCGCCCGCGCCGCCCATGTCCCACTTCATGTCTTCCATGCCTTCGGGCGGCTTCAGCGAGATGCCGCCGGTGTCGAAGCAGACACCCTTGCCGACGAAGGCGATGGGCTGGGCGTTTTTGTCCGCCGCCCCGTACCACTTCATGATCGCCAGCTGGCTTTCGCGCACCGAGCCCTGGCCCACGCCAAGCAACGAGCCCATGCCGAGCTTCATCATTTCCGGCTCGCCGAGGATCTCGACCTCCAGGCCGAGCGCCTCCAGCGACTTCACGCGGGCGGCGAACTCGGCGGGATAGAGGACGTTCGGCGGCTCGGACACCAGGTCGCGGGTGAAGGCCACGGCGTCGGCGAGAGCGGCCAGCGGGGCGAAGGCTTTCAGCGCCGCGGTCGCATCGGTCGCCACGACTTCGGTCTTGACCACCGATGGCTTCTTCTCAGCCGGCTCCTTGGTCCGGTACTTGTCGAACCGGTAGCTGGCCAGGCGCACGCCGAGCGCCGCGCGGGCCGCCAATTCCGGCGAGGGGTCGGGCAGTTCCAGGCGCAAGGTCGTCAGGCCCGAGACCTTCACCACCCCATAGGCCGCGGCTGCGGCCTGCTCGACGCCGAGCGCGTCCGTCGCGTCGACCTTGCCAAGACCCACCAGCACCAGCCGCGCAGCCTCCACGCCGCTCGGGGCCAGCACGTCCAGGGTCTGGCCCTTGGCGCCGGTGAACCGGCTGGCCGCGGCGGCCTGGCCCAGGGGACCGTCCAACGTCGCGCCCTCGTGGACCAAGCGAGCCACGGCGGTCTTCAACGACCGGGCGGCGCCGGTGGCGACGAACTCGATATCCATTCAATGTCTCTCAGGTGTGGTGTGGCGAAAAAGCTCTGTCGCGGGCCGACCGATATAGGTGGATCCTGCCCGGCGGTTGTCTGGCGCGGCGACGCATGGTTTAGATCACCTCCGCGGCGGGGGCGCGGGTAAAAACTCCGAATGAGCCCTATTTCTTACCTATGCGCCTGATCGACCGCTACCTGCTCCGGCAACTGCTCGGCCCCACCCTTCTCGCCACGGCGGCGCTGACGGGCGTCGCCTTGCTGGGCACGAGTCTCTCGAGCCTCGACATGATCGTCAACGAGCGTCAGAGCGCCATCGTGTTCCTGAAGGTCACGCTGCTGGCCATGCCGCAGTTGACCAATATCGTCCTGCCGTTCGCGGTGTTCGCGGCCGGCCTGGTGTCTTTGAACCGCCTGCATACCGAACAGGAGATCGTGGTCTGTTTCGCCGGTGGGATGAGCCGCTGGCGGGTGATCTCACCGGCCATCCGTCTGGCCGGCACCGTGGCCTTCCTGGCGCTGCTCATGAACCTTTGGGTGCAACCGCTGGCCTATCGAGCGATGCGCGAAGTGATGTTCGAGGTGAAGACGGACCTCGTCGCCACCCTGGTTCGAGAGGGTGAGTTCACCCAGCCGGCGGCGGGCCTGACGGTCTATGCCCAAAGCATCGACAACAAGGGCGAGATGCACAACCTCTTCATCCACCAGCTCAAGCAGGACGGCGGGGCGACGACCTACATGGCCAACAGCGGCCATATCGCCAAGCGCAACGGCGTTCCGGTGCTGATGCTGGAGAACGGCTCGACTCAGCAGTTCTCGGAGCGGGACGTGCTCGATTTCCTGACGTTCAACGAATACCCCTTCGAGCTCAACCAGCTCAGCGACGCCGACGAGATGGTTCACTACAAGCCGTCGGACCTCTATCTGCATGAGCTGTTCTTCCCCGACCTTCAGCAGGCGTGGGAGAAGCGCAACCGCAAGGCCCTCCTGGCCGAGGGCAATGCCCGGCTTGCCACCCCGCTCTACAATATCACCGCCATGGCGCTTGCCCTTTCGGCGATCATCGGCGGTGGATTTTCGCGCCTGGGCTATACCCGGCGCATCGGCATCATGATCGGCGTCGCCATCCTCGTGAGGATCCTCGGATTCGTCGCCCAGTCCGCAGCCGAGGGCAATGTCTGGATCAATATCCTGCAGTACGCGATCCCCATCGGCACGACGTTGCTCGCCCTGTACGGCGTGTTCCGCCAGCGGGTGAGCCGATTCATCGACATCCGCCGTCGCCCAGCGCGCACGGCGCCGGTTCCGGCGTGAGGGCCCGGTCGTGAACGCCCGCCTCGAACGCTACGTACTGGCCCGCAACCTCGCCGGGTGCGGCATCGCCCTGGTGATGATCACCTCGGTGATGGTGCTCGTGCAGTTTGTCGACCTGTCGCGCACCATCGGGGTGCGCGCCGACGTGAACGCCGGCGACCTCCTGGGCCTGACTCTTCTCAAGGCGCCGTCGGTGATTGAGGTCCTGCTGCCCTTCGTCTTCCTGGGGGGCGGCATCAGCGCCTATGTCGGCCTGAACCGGCGCAGCGAGCTGGTGGCGATGCGCGCCGCCGGAGTGTCGGCTTGGCGCTTCATCATGCCCTCGGCGACGGCGGCCTTCATCATCGGCATCCTCGCGGTGGTGGCCATCAATCCGATCGCCGCGGCGCTCAGCACCCGCTTCGAGACCGACCGGGCGAAGATCATGGCGAGCTACCTGGGCGACGTCCCCAAGGACGTCTGGTTGCGCCAGGGCGACGAGCGGACCCAGATCGTGATCCACGCCAAGACCCGCGACACAGTCCAGGGCGAGGTGCGCCTGCGCGGCGTGTCGCTGTTCGTCTATCAGAAGAACAAGTTTGGCCAGCCGGAGTTCAAGCGCCGCCTGGAGGCCGCCGAAGCCGTGCTTCGTCCTGGCTTCTGGCAGCTCAAGGATGTGCGCGAAGCGACGGCGGGCGAAAGCTCCGTGCAGTCCGACAGCCTGTCGATCCGCTCGACCCTCGATTCGGAGGCCGCGGTGGAACGCTTCGCCTCGCCGGACACGATCGCTTTCTGGAAGCTGCCCGCGGCGATCAAGCAGACCGAGGACTCGGGCTTTTCGGCATCCGGCTACCGCCTGCGGTTCCAGCAACTCCTGTCGACTCCGCTGATGTTCGCCGCCATGGCGGTCCTAGCCGCGGCCTTTTCGCTCAGGCTGGTGCGCCTGGGGGGCCTGGCGGGCCTCGTCGGGGCCGGCGTCGCCCTGGGTTTCGTGGTGTTCTTCTTCAACCAGCTCTCGGGCGCGTTGGGCCGCGCCGACATCATTCCGCTGTTCGCCGCGGCCTGGGCCCCGGCAGCCGTCGCGCTGCTGTCTGGCTTGACACTGCTCTGCTACACCGAAGACGGTTGAATCATCCGTGCGCCCGGGTATGCAAGCGGTTGAGGCGCGTCGCGACGAGGATCGGAAGGCAACGATGAGTCCGCGTCGGCGCGCGCTGCAAGCAGCCCGCCCCTCTCTTGCCCCCGGGGTTATAAAGCGCGCGCTGCTCGGCGGCGCCGCGGCGGCAGTGCTGTGGCCGATCACTGCGTTCGCCCAAGCCCAGCAACCGCCATCCCTTGATCAGAGCCCGCTGAGCAAGGATCAGCGCGGCCAGATGCTCAATGACACCACCCGGCCAAGCAACAGGCCGAAGCCCACCGCGCCGGTCGTCACCGACGGCCTGAAGTCGGGCGAACTCTATATGGAGGCCGACCAGCTCTCCCGCGACGACAAGAACGGAATCACCACCGCCGAGGGCAACGTCGAGGTCCGTTACGAGGACAAGACGCTGCGCGCCGACAAGCTGGTCTACACGGAGGCCCCGCCGCCGGCGGGTCAGGCGCGGCCGCCGCGGGACAAGAATACGCCCGCCCAGGGGGTCATTCGCGCCTACGGCCACGTCCAGATCATCCACGACGACGGCGAAGTCGAGTACGCCGACCAGATCACCCTCGACGACAAGATGCAGGCCGCCGTGGCCATCGGCTTCTCGGAGACGATGAAGGACAAGCAGACACAGCAAACGGTGTCGATCTCCGGCGACACCGCCGTCCGCCGCTCCGAAGACCTGCAGGAGCTCAACAAGGCGATCTACACCCCCTGCCCGATCTGCGTCGGCAAGCTACCCAAGACGCCGACGTGGTCGATGAGCGCCGACCGTGTCGTGCAGGATCACATCCACCACCTGATCTATTACCGCCACATGCGGATCCACGTCCTCGGCCTGCCGATCCTCTACCTGCCGGTATTCTGGCACCCCGACCCGACGGCGGATCGCGCATCCGGCCTGCTAGCGCCCAGGATCGGCGTCAACAGCCGTCGTGGCTTCTCCTGGGACCAGCCCTATCTGTGGGTGCTTAGCCCGTCGGCCGACCTGACCATCGCCCCGCAGATCAACTCAAACGTCAATCCGTTCCTGAACCTCCACTATCGCGAGCGTTTTGCGGACGGCGAACTCGACCTGCGCGCGGGCTATACATACGAGAAAGACCTGGAGGGCTCGGGCACCCGGTTCGGCGCGCTGACCAGCCGCAGCTATGTCCTGGGCAGCGGCGTCTTCCATCCCGCCGACGACTGGACGGTAGGCTTCACCGCCGAGCGGGCCTCAGATTCGCTGATCTTCGACAAGTACGATATCGGCAACGTCTACGTGCCGCGCGGCCCCTATGTGGCCGACGAATACCGGCTGATCAGCCAAGTCTACGCCGTCCGCGAAGACGACAGTTCCTATGCCTCGATCGCGGCATTCAGCGTCCAGGGCCTTCGCCCGGGCGACAACAACCGCACAATCCCGGTCGTCGCGCCGATCATCGATACCCGCGTCGACGATCCCGACGACGTGCTGGGCGGCCGCCTGCGCTTCACCGCCAGCGCCGTCTCCCTGACCCGCAGCCAGTCGCCCGACAACCCCGCTCTGAATCAGCCTGGCCTGGACAGCGCCCGTATCAGCGGCGGCGTCGACTGGCGCCGGATCTTCACCTCCGATGGCGGCCTCAGGGTCGAACCCTTCGTACAGATGCGCTTGGACGGCTACGACGTGCGCAATGTCCTGACCGTCGGCGGCAACAACACCACAAACCTCACCGAGGCGCGGGCCGTGGGCGTGGTGGGCGCTGACATTTCCTATCCGGTCTACCGCCGCTGGAATGATGCAACGATAACCCTGGAGCCGCTGGCCCAGATCGACATCTCGCCCCACGTCGACCAGGTGACCATCGGCCACACCTCGACCGGGCAACCGGTCTACCTCGACGAGGATTCGGTCGCCTTCGAGTTCGACGAGACCACACTCTTCCAGGCCGACAAGTTCCCCGGCTACGACCTCTATGAGGACGGCATCCGCCTGAACGTCGGGGGGCGCGCCTCGATCCTGTGGGACGACGGGCGCCGCGCCAGCCTGCTGATTGGCCGTACTTTCCGCGACGGCTCCAACAACGTCTTCTCCCCGGGGTCAGGCCTCACCACGTCCGCGTCTGACTGGGTCGTCGCCGGCGATACCCAGCCCATGCAGGGCCTGTCCCTCTTTGCCCGCGCCCGGCTCGACACCGAGACCTTGGCGGTGCACCGCCTAGAGGCTGGGGTGAACTTCAGCGGCACGTGGGGGAATGGCTACGTCCGCTACCTGAGTGACGACCAGGGGATCAACGGCACGCCGCTCAAGAACACCGACATGGGCGCCGACTTCAATCTGACCAAGCACTGGGGTCTGAGCGCCTATGGCAACCGCGATCTGATCCAGAACGCCTGGGTGATCCGCGACGTCGGTGTCTTCTACAAAGACGAGTGCATCCGGGTGGACGTGTTTTATCGCCACGAAGACGTTATCATCGGCCGGTTGGGCCCCAGCGACCAGCTGGAGTTCCGCGTAACGCTCGCCACATTGAACACACCATTTTATGGCAACTAAGCTTTGCCGGCCGCGGCCGAACGAGGGAATGAACCGAAACATGACGCGCGTGCGTAAAGTCACCAGCCGAAGGGTCCGGGGCGCGGTGATCGCAACAGCCGTCCTGGCTGTCGGCCTGCCTATGAGTCTGCAGGCCCAGCCGCTGCGCGGAACCGCGGGCGCTTCCGCGCCGGCCACCCGCTCGGCCACAGGCGCCGCCGAGCCGGCGGCTGTGGCCCGGCCCGCCACCTACACGCCCATGCGGCCGATGTCGGAGTCCGTCGCCGCCATCGTCAACGACGAGATCATCTCGACCTACGACCTGGCGCAGCGCATGCGCCTGTTGATCACGACCACCGGCGTTCAGCCGACCCAGGAAAACCTGCAGGAATTCCAGCAGCAGGCCTTGCTGTCGCTCGTCGACGAGGCGCTGCAGATCCAGGAGCTGAAGCGCGTCCAGAAGGATCAGAAGATAACGATCATCGCCACCGATGACGAGGTTCAGGACGAGCTGAGCAACATGGCCCAGCAGAACAACATGAAGGCCGAGGCCTTCGTCGCGGTGCTGAAGAGCCAGGGGATCAGCTCCCAGACGCTGTACGATCAGATCCGCGCCCAGATGAGCTGGCAGCGCTGGATCCGCGGTCGCTATGGCTCACGCCTGCGGATCGGCGAGGACCAGATCAAGGCCACCCAGACCCGGATGATCGCCGCGGCGTCGAAGCCGCAATACGAGATCAGCGAGGTGTTTATCGACGCTACGCGCACCGGCGGCATGGACGCCGCAACCAAAGGCGCCACCCAACTGGTCGCCCAGTTGCAGCAGGGCGCACCCTTCGCCGCCGTGGCCCGCCAGTTCTCCGCCTCCTCCACCGCCGCAGCGGGCGGCGACGCCGGCTGGGTCAGCCAGGGCGAGATGCCGCCCGAGGTCGACGACGCCCTCGAAAAGCTCCGGCCCGGCCAGCTTTCCCAGCCGATCACGGTAAAGGACGGCGTCTACATCATTTACCTGCGCGACAAGCGGGCCGGCTCAGGTCAGACCCTGGTCAGCCTGAAGCAGGCGGCCATCGCGCTGCCGGCCGACGCCAGCGCCGACGACGTCGCCGCCGCCAAGGCCAAGCTGATCGCCGTTCGGAGCCAAATCAAGAATTGCGCCACGTTGGAGGCCTCGGTCGCCAAGACACCCGGCGTTGTGGCCGGCGATCTGGGCGAGGCCGAGACCGGCGACTTGCTGCCGGAATTCGCCGACGCCGCCAAAACCCTTCAGCCGGGCCAGCTCTCGCAACCGATCCGCACCAAGGTCGGGCTGCACGTGCTGGCGGTCTGCGGCAAACGCGCCGCTGGCGCGGCACAGGTGGACCACGACCAGATCGAGAGCCGGCTCACCGGCCAGCAGCTCAGCATGATCTCACGCCGCTACATGCGCGACCTGCACAACTCCGCGACCATAGAAACCAGGTGAAACCGGGGCCACTCGCGCTCAGCCTTGGCGACCCGGCCGGGATCGGACCGGAGATCATCGTCAAGGCCTGGAACGAGCTGCGCCGTAGCGGCCCGCCGTTCATGGTGGTGGGCGACTTTCAGTCTCTGGCCTCGGCGTCCGGCGGCGGAGCCTCGATCCTCAAGCGGGTGATCGCGCCGGCAGAAGCCAGGGATGTCTTTTCAAGCGCCCTGCCCGTGCTCGACCTGCCGCTTAGGAGCCCGGTCGTGGCGGGTCAGCCGTCGCCGTCAGCCGCCCCAGCGATCATCCAGTGGATCGAGACCTCCGTGGGCCTGGCGCTTTCCGGCGCCGTGGCCGGAGTGATCACCGCCCCTATCGCCAAGGCGACGCTCTACGAATCGGGATTCAAGTTCCCTGGCCACACCGAATTCCTGGGCGAGCTCACCGCCGCCGAGCGGTTCGACGGCGCCCGCGGGCCGGTGATGATGCTGATCGCCGGCGGCCTGCGGGTGGCGCTGGTCACCGTTCACACCCCGCTGGCCAAGGTGTCGAGCTCCCTGACCGTCGAGGCCCTCGTCAACGTGGCGCGCGTCACCGAAGATGCGCTGCGGCGCGACTTTGGCATCGCAAAGCCACGGCTGGCCGTCGCCGGCCTCAACCCGCACGCCGGCGAGGGTGGCTCCATCGGACGCGAGGAGATCGAGATCATCGGACCCGCGATCGCCGCTCTGCGCGACCTCGACATCCAGGTGTCCGGCCCCTACCCGGCCGACACCCTGTTCCCCGAAGCCATGCGGGCCAACTATGACGCGGCCATCTGCCTCTATCATGACCAGGCGCTGATCCCGGTGAAGATGCTCGACTTCTGGGGAGGGGTGAACGTCACCCTTGGCCTGCCGATCGTGCGAACGTCGCCGGACCACGGGACCGCCTTCGACATCGCCGGCCGCGGGCTCGCGCGCCCCGACAGCCTGATCGCCGCCATCCGCCTGGCCGACCAATTGGCCAAGGCTCGGGCCAAAGCGGCTCCCGGCGCGTGAGCCTCGACGCGCTTCCGCCACTGCGGGACGCCCTGGCGACGCATGGCCTGATGGCCAAGAAGGCGTTCGGTCAGCACTTCCTGCTGGACCTCAACATCACCCGCAAGATCGCGCGCCTGGCCGATCTGGCCGCGGGCGACCGGGTGATCGAGGTCGGGCCCGGCCCTGGCGGCCTCACTCGCGCCTTGCTGGAGACCGGCGCGCAGGTGACCGCCATCGAGACAGACCAGCGGTTCCGCCCGCTTCTCGAGGACCTGGCCGCCGCAGCGCCAGCCGGAGCGCTCACGCTTAAGTTCGGCGACGCACTCGTGGCTGACGAGGCGGCGCTGATGGCCGGCGCGCCCGGCCATGTGGTCTCCAACCTGCCCTACAACGTGGGCACCGCGCTGCTGATCAAGTGGCTGACCGGGCCGTGGACGCCGGCCTCCATGACGCTGATGTTCCAGAAGGAAGTGGCCCAGCGGATCGTCGCCCCCGTGGACGGCGACGCCTATGGTCGCCTGGCCGTGATCGCCCAGGCGACCTGCTCGGCCCAGACCGTGATGGACGTGCCGGCGCGGGCCTTCACCCCGCCGCCGAAGGTGGAATCCGCCGTGGTCCGCCTGACGCCCCGCGCTGACCGTCCGGGCCCGCAGCGTCTGGACGCCCTGCAAAAGGTGACCGCCGCGGCGTTCGGGCAGCGCCGCAAGATGTTGCGGGCAAGCCTCAAGGGCCTCGGCGGCGAACCCCTGATCGCCGCGGCCGGGCTCGACCCGCAGGCCCGCGCCGAGACCGTGGACGTCGCAGGCTTTCTGCGGCTGGCCGATGCCTGGCTCGCCGCACGGGCGAAGCTGTCCGCGGGGGCCGTTGCCTAGCGGCGCGACTGCGGCTCCTATGGCGGCGCCGTTCGCGAAGGAGACTGGATGCTGATCCTGCTGGGCGTGGCCGTCATCGTTGCCGGCTTCGCCATCCGCCTCAATCCTCTGCTGGTGGTCGTGGCGGCGGCGCTCACCAGCGGCTGGTTCGCCGGCCTGTCTCCGCTGCAGGTCATCGCGGCCTTCGGCAAGGCCTTCAATGAGAACCGCTTCGTCAGCATCGCCTACCTGGCGCTGCCGCTGGTCGGCGTGCTCGAGCGCGCGGGCCTGCGCGAACGGGCGGCGGCGATCATCGCCCGCCTGCGCGGCGTCTCGGCGGGCCGCTTCCTGATCAGCTACATGGCGCTGCGCCAGATCACATCGGCCGTGGGGCTGGTCGCGATCGCCGGACAGCCCCAGACCGTCCGCCCGCTCATCGCGCCGATGGCCGAGGCCGCCACCGAGGTCCACGACGGGCCGCCGCACCTTTCGACCCGCTACGCCGTGCGCGCCATGGCGGCGGCCACGGACAACGTCGCGGTCTTCTTCAGCGAGGACGTCTTCGTGGCCATGGGTTCGGTCCTGCTCATGGTGGGTTTCCTGACCTCGAGCAGAATCGTTCTCGACCCGATCCATCTGTCGGTGTGGGCTATCCCCTCGGCCCTGACCGCGTTTGCGATTCACAGCGCGCGGTTGCTGCTGTTCGACCGTCGGCTCGCCCGCGGGGCCGCGGCGTGATCAAGCTCGGCTTCGTCTATCTGCTCGCCGGGTTGATGTTCGCGGGATTCTCGATCCTCAGCGCCACCGACCGCGGCAATTCCAGGCGATTTGGCAACGCGGCCTTCTGGGGGCTGACCGCACTCAGCTTCCTGGCCGGCGACCGGCTTGGCGATCTCGGCAACGGGGTCTTGGTCCTGGGGCTGGCGACCCTCGCCGGTCTTGGCCTGCTGGGCCGCGGCCAGCCGGCGACAACTGCGCCCAGCGAGCGGCTTGCGCTCTCCGAGCGGTTCGGAAACCGGCTCTTCGTCCCGGCCCTGATGCTGCCCCTGGTGGTGGCCTTGGGGGTGCTGGTGCTCAAGCCGATCCAATTGGGCGGCGTCCACTTGATGGATCCCAAGCAGGCGACCCTGATCTCGCTCGCGGGGGCGGTGATCGTGGGGCTCGCCCTGGCGCTGATCCTGCTCCGCCAGCCGTGGGCAAGTCCGCTTCAGGAAGGCCGCCGCCTGGCCGACACGGTGGGCTGGGCCGCGCTCCTGCCGCAGTTCCTCGCGGCGCTGGGCGCGGTCTTCGCCCTGGCTGGCGTCGGCCAGCAGATCGGTCACGTGGTCACCACCTACCTGCCGGTGGACACCCGCTTGGCCGCGGTCAGCGTCTATTGCATCGGAATGGCCGCCTTCACCATGCTGATGGGCAACGCATTCGCTGCCTTCCCGGTGATGACCGGCGGCGTCGCGATCCCGATACTGGTGGTCCACTTCGGCGGCAATCCGGCGGTGATCGCCTCGATCGGCATGCTGTCGGGGTTCTGCGGCACGCTGATGACCCCGCTCGCCGCCAACTTCAACCTGGTGCCGGCGGCCCTGCTGGAGATTCCCGACCGCTATGCGGTGATCAAGGCCCAGGCGCCGACCGCTTTCCTCATGCTGATTGTCAACACGGTGCTGATGTATGTCCTCGCCTTCCGCTAGCCGCCTGACTTCTGAACTCGCGTCCAAGTTCGCGGGCATCGCCCTTGGCCATGTGACCCGGGAATATCCCAACAAGCTCGACCATGTGCTCGAAGGCCCTGCCGACGCGCTTGGGCCCCGCGACCTGCACCCGATTTTCTTCGGCAGCTTTGACTGGCACTCCTGCGTCCACGGCTATTGGCTGCTGGCGACCCTGCTGCGCCGTGAGCCCGGCATTCCGGAGGCGGGCGCCATCCGGGCCTTGTTCGACGACGCCTTCACGGAGCGGAAGGTCGCCGGCGAGGTCGCTTATCTCGCACGGGCCTCAAGCCGCGGCTTCGAGCGGCCCTACGGCTGGGGATGGCTGCTCAAGCTGCAGGCCGAGCTGTTGGCTCACGAGGGGCCCTGGGCGGCGATCCACCAGCCGCTGGCCGACGTTTTCGTCCAGCGGTTTCACGACTTCCTGCCCAAGGCGTCCTACCCGATACGCACCGGAGTTCACTCCTCTACCGCCTTCGCCATCGCGCTGGCCCAGGACTATGCCGCGGCGAAGGGCGACACCGCCCTGACTACCCTCTTCACCGACACCTGCCGGGCCTGGTACCTGGCCGATCGGGACGCCCCGGCCTGGGAGCCTTCCGGCGACGAGTTCCTATCCGCCACCCTGATGGAGGCCGAATGCCTGCGCCGCCTGTTGCCGCCGGCCGAGTTCGCGGAGTGGTTCGCAGCCTTCCTGCCCCGCGCCGCACGGCGCCAGCCGGCCAGCCTGTTTTCGCCGGCCACCGTGTCCGATCGCAGCGACGGCAAAATCGCCCACCTCGACGGCCTCAACTTCTCGCGCGCCTGGTGCTGGCGCGAGCTGGCCGCCACGCTTCAGTCCGGTGATCCGCTGACCGCCGTCGCCGAGGCCACCGCCCGCGACCATCTGGCGGCCAGCCTGCCCCATGTCGCCGGCGACTACATGGGTGAACATTGGCTGGCGTCCTTTGCCCTGCTGGCCCTCACGGCCGGCGAAGGCATTGTATAGATTACATAGTTTTTACATTACGGGTTACATCTTGGTCACACTCGAAAGTCGCACTATTTGAGCAAGCGTTCGAATGCGAATGCTCGGATTGTGCGCAACCCCGGGTCCAAAGCGGCAAAACCGCAGCCGAACGAGCCTACGCTTTCCAGCAGGAACGGAAGTTCACTCGCGAGGACGGCTATGAAGCTCTGCGGTCAGATCTCTGTGGAACTGAATGTGAGCGACTTCATCGAGGCGGCCGATCACCAGAAACGGCTGGAGGCCATCCTCAAGCTGGTCCGCGACGCCTATCCGGACGCGACCCTGGCGATGCGCGAGCGCCGTCAGCGCAGGGTCCTGCCGATGACGCGCGCCGCGCCGCGCGCCGCGGGCGCCCTGAACAGCTACATCGACGAATAATCCTCCGTGCGCCCTCGGGACTCCCTGCTCGAGGCGATCCTCGCCTTGAAGGCGCTCGACGCCCGCATCAGCGTCAACGAGATCGTGACCTTCCTCTATGTCTGCGAGAACGAGGGCCTCTGCGTCCAGGAACTGGCCCATGTCGCGGACCTGACCCAGTCGACAGCCTCGCGCAGCCTGCGCTCCCTGGGCCGGCCGGAATCGGACTGGGCGCAACCTCCGGCGCTGGGCCTTGTCGACGCCTTCCTCAACCCGGCCGATAGCCGAAGCCACGTGGTCCATCTGAGCGAGCGCGGTCGGGCCGTGCGCCACCGGCTCGACGACATGATCCGTCGCGCCGTGACAATCGAGGGCGACGGTTGAACTTAAGATATTCAGCTTGGCGCTAATGAATACACGGAATAATTGTACGCAATGCGAGCTCTACCGCTTTCGGTAACAGTATTACGCCAGATGAACGGTAGTTAACTGTCGCGGCAGAGAAGCCTGTGGTTGGGTCTCCAGACTTTCGGAGGCGCGAACAGCCATGGCCTATCCACTTGACCGCCTTGACGTTCAGATCCTGACCGCACTCCAGCAGAACAACCAGGCCACCGCGCAGGTCCTCGCCGACCGCGTGCCTCTTTCGGCCTCGGCGATCCTGCGGCGCATCCGCCAGTATCGCGACGAGGGAGTGATCGCCGCCGACGTGTCGATCATCGCGCCGGCGCAGGTCGGCGAGCGCATTTCCGTCCTGATAATGGTCCAGCTGGAGCGCCACTCACCCGCCGAGGTCAGCGAGTTCCGCTCGCATCTCTGCCGCTCGCCACAGGTGCAGGTCTGCATGGAGATCTCTGGCGCCTACGACATCTCCTGCATCGCAATCTTCCGCGGCATGGACGAGTTCAACGCCTTCACCGATGCTAACATCGCGGGCCACCCGACCGTACGCCGCTACGAGGCGAGCTTCGTCAAGAAGCGCGTAAAATTCACGACCGCAATTCCTCTATAGATTGAACCGATCCGCGTCCTGCTCGAGGCGCCAGGGGCAAGGACCCATCGCACGTCGGATCGAACTTGCCGGCCCCACGACTGGGAATGGGACCACCTTCCCGCAGGTCTATGACGCGCTCGGCCGCTTGATGTTCGGAGGCCTGACGGCCGATTTCCAGACGTCTGGGGCCAAGGCTAGCTGTGAAGAAGCGCGGCGGAGCAATTCGCCGCCCTTTTCCTATCGCTCGTCGAACAGGCGGCGCAGCACCGCGGGCGCCAGGCCAGGGAGATCCTCGGCGATCAGACCCGGTCCGTGCAGTTCGGCCGCCTCGGCGTGGATCCACGCGCCGGCGCAGGCTGCCTCGAAACTTTCCATCCCTTGAGCCACCAGCCCGCCGATGAAGCCGGCCAGGACGTCGCCGGAGCCGGCGGTGGCCAGCCATGGCGAGCCGTTGCCGTTCACCGCACAGCGCCCGTCCGGCGCGGCGACCACCGTGTCCGAGCCCTTCAGCAGCACCACGGCGCCGGCCCGCTCGGCCGCGGTCCGCGCGGCGGTGATGCGTTCCGGCGAGGCGGCCAGCAGGCCCGGAAACAGGCGCTCGAACTCACCGGGATGCGGGGTCAGCACATCGTCGCGGTCGAGCAGCGAGAACAGCTCCTCCGGATCGTCACGGAAGACGGTAATGGCGTCGGCGTCAAGGATCAGGGCCGCGCCGGTGCGCGCCAGCGCCAGCACGTTCAGCAGGGTAGGCTCGCCCACGCCGGCCGCGGGCCCGATCACCGCGGCGTCGACGTCCTTGGCGGCCTGCTCCAGTTCCAGGTCCGTCTCGAAGGGCCTGAGCATCACCGCCTCCAGGTGAGCGGCGTTGATCGGCAGGGCCTCCGGCGGCGAAAGCACCGTCACCAGCCCCGCGCCGATCCGCAGACCAGCGCGCGCCGCCAGACGTGCGGCTCCAGTCTGCCACGCCTCACCGCTGACCACGACCAGACGGCCGCGCGCGTGCTTGTGCGAGGCCGCCGTGGGCCAGGGTAGTCGAGGCAGCCACAATTCGGGGCCATTCTCCACCGTCCGGCTGTCCGTGGCGCCCAGCCCGATGTCGGC
>DASRRU010000100.1:0-2137 GCA_035656795.1 Phenylobacterium sp.
GCACGCCCTTCCAGAACCCCATCGCCGCGTCCAGGTCGGGGACGGTGAACGACAGATGGTGCAGCGCCTCGAGTTCGATCATCGTGGGCTCTCCGAATGGTCGGCTACCTGTCAGTATGGACCGCCACGTCAGGCGCTGCCAGTCGGCGCGCCTGGCGGAACGAGATGAGCCGGCCCGTGGCCTCGTCCCATAGCGCGAGGCCGACGCAGCCCAGGCTTTGACACAGGGTCAGCCGTCCGGCTTCCCGCAGCGCCGGCTCGTCGCGCATCACCTGGCCCAACCGGTAGTAGGGAATGCGGCTGCTGAGGTGGTGCACATGGTGGACCCCGATGTTGGCGGTCAGCCAGCGCAGGGGCGCCGGCAGGTCGTAGTGCGAACTGCCGTGGAAGGCCGCCTCGTGAAACTCCCACGCCCCGTCCCGCGCCCAGTGGGTCGCCTCGAACTGATGCTGCACGAAGAACAGCCAAACGCCCATCGAGGCGGCCAGGGTCACCACAGGCACGTAGACCAGCAGGAAAGGCAGGATGCCGAAGGCGATGATCAGGCCCACGATCAGCCCCGCGGCGCAGAGGTTTGTCGCCATGGTGGAAAGCCACGGCCGCCACCCTTCCCGCATCAACCCGACCGGCAGGCGGTGCTGGACCAGGAAGACGAACGCCGGTCCGACGCCGAACATCACGAGCGGGTGGCGATAGAGCCGGTACCCCAGACGACGCACGGGCGGCAGGCTCCGGTACTCGTCGACCGTCAGGGTGTCGATGCCACCGATGCTTCGCCGGTCCAACGCGCCGGAGGTGGCGTGGTGGATCGCGTGCGCCCTCCGCCAATAGTCGTATGGAGTCAGGGTCAGGACGCCGATCGCCCGGCCCAGCCAATCGTTCAGCCGCTTGCCCGGCAGGAAGGCGCCGTGCCCGCAGTCGTGCTGGATCATGAACAGCCGCATCAGGAACCCCGCGGCCAACGGCGCCAGCGCCAGCCCCCACCAGACATGATGGCTGGCTGCGAGCCACGCCAGGCCGCACAGCAGAGCCAGAGGACCGGCGGTCACGGCGACTTCCATGAGTCCCCTCGGACCGCTGGGGCGGCGGTAGGGGGCGAGCCGGCGCGCCAGCGACGCAGCGCGGGAGCCGGAGACGACGTCGTCCGGCAGGGAAGAGGCAGACAATAGTTTACGGGTCCTGACGGCGCGGCGCGCCGGCCGTTACTGGCGAGGCGCGTCCTTTAGTCCGGAAGCGCGGGGCGGCGAAAGGGGCGAAACGCCGCGACGCGATTGACGCGGGTCGCCGCGCGGTTGAACGCTGCGCGGGAGCAGGCTCTCGAAGGCGTTCACGTCAGCATGTTGTTGCGCCAAACCTCCGCGATCGCGCGCAACGCGCTGGTGATCATCGCTGTGATTTTGTCGGTGGCGGCGCTGCGCTGGCTCGGTGAGATCCTCAATCCGTTGCTTATCGCCATGTTCCTGGCGGTGATGGTGGATGGATTCAGCCGGGTGATCCGCCGGCGCCTCCCCGGCCTGCCCGCAGGGACCGCCGTCCTGGCGGCGATCGCCATCGCCTCGCTGATCTTCGTCCTTTGCGCGCTGGTGGTGGCCGCCAACGCCTCCGGCTTCCTGAACAGCCTCGCCGGGGCCGAACCCAAGATCAACCGCGTCATCACGCAACTTTGCCACGCGCTCAAGGTCAGGAATCCGGGAACTATCGACCACATGATGCGCCACCTGGACCCCACCCAATACCTCGGCTCGGTGGCCACCATGCTGCAGGGCGTCATCTCCAGCGTATTTCTCGTCCTCGTCTACCTGGGGTTCCTGATCGCCTCGCGGCACGCCTTCGAGCGCAAGACGGTCAGGCTGTTCCGGAGCCGCGAGGACCGCCAGCACGCCCTGCAGGTCTTTCTGCGCGTGCGCGATGCGGTGGAGCGCTACCTGTGGATCCAGACCGTCACCGGCCTGATCATCGCCGCCGCCTCGTGGGTGGTGATGATCGCGGTGGGGCTCGACAACGCGCTGTTCTGGGCCTTCCTGATCTTCATCGTGAACTACATTCCGATCATCGGGGCTGCGGCGGCGATCGTGCTGCCGGCCGTGTTCGCTTTGATTCAGCTGGACGGCTATCTGCGCGCGACCCTGCTGCTGGG
>DASRRU010000101.1:0-2144 GCA_035656795.1 Phenylobacterium sp.
ATCGACCATCTCGCGGCCTTCCACTTTGCGCACGCGGGCTCGGGCAGCATCTGGGACGCTCTCGGCGGGTTCTTCGGCTCGCACCCGGCTGACTTCCAGGCGGCGTGCCCGGGGGGCAAGGCGGCCAAGGGGGCGAGCGACGCGGCCAAGGCGGCCTGCTCAGGCGCCCTGGTTCTGGGCACTCGCCAGGGCATCCTGGTCACCTACGCCTTCGGTCTTTGGGGCGCATTCCACTACCTGTTGGGCTCCTTTGGCCTGGCGGCCGCCATGTCCAAGGCCCGCGCCGACCGCGGCGAGCGGGATTGAGACCCTCCCCCCTCGCGGCAGCCGATGCCGGGAGGGGGGCCGCCGACCTGCATTTTTCATCTGAGAATTTGACTCAAAAGGGGCCCCGCCCGCATACCCCCGGGCATGATCCCCCGTTACGCCCGCAAGGAAGCCGCCGCGATCTGGAGCCCCCAGACCCGCTTCAAAATTATGTTCGAGATCGAGGCGCACGCGGCCGACGCGATGGCCGAGCTCGGCGTCATTCCCAAGGAGGCCGCCCGCGTCATCTGGGAAAAGGGCCGCGACGCGGTCTGGGACGCCGAGCGGATCGACGAGATCGAGCGCGAGGTGAAGCACGACGTCATCGCCTTCCTGACCCACGTCACCGAGATCGTCGGACCCGAGGCGCGGTTCCTGCACCAGGGCATGACGTCCTCCGACGTCAACGACACCGCCCTGGCGGTGCAGCTCTGCCGCGCCACCGACCTGCTGATCGAGGATGTCGACCTGGTGCTGGCCGCGTTGAAGCGCCGGGCCTACGAGCACCGCTTTACGCCGACCGTCGGGCGCAGCCACGGCATCCACGCCGAGCCCACCACCTTCGGCCTGAAGCTCGCCGGCCACTACGCCGAGTTCGTGCGGGCCAAGGAACGCCTGGCCATGGCCAAGTTCGAGATCGCCACCTGCGCGATCTCCGGCGCAGTGGGCACCTTCGCCAACGTGGCGCCCGAGGTAGAGGCCTATGTGGCGGAGAAGCTCGGCCTCGCCGTCGAGCCGGTCTCCACCCAGGTGATCCCGCGCGACCGCCACGCGGCCTATTTCGCCGCGCTCGGCGTCGTCGCCTCCTCCATCGAGCGCCTGGCCACGGAGATCCGCCACCTGCAGCGCACCGAGGTGCTGGAGGCCGAGGAGCCCTTCGACGTGGGTCAAAAGGGCTCGTCCGCCATGCCGCATAAGCGCAACCCGATCCTGACGGAGAACCTGACGGGCCTGGCGCGTCTGGTGCGCTCCGCCGTGGTCCCGGCGATGGAGAACGTCACCCTCTGGCACGAGCGCGACATCAGCCACTCCTCCGTCGAGCGCGGCATCGCCCCGGACGCCACCGTGCACCTGGATTTCGCCCTGCGCCGCCTGGCGAGCGTGATGGAGCGGCTGGTGATCTACCCCGAGAACATGCTGAAGAACCTCGACCGCCTGGGCGGGCTGGTTCACTCCCAGCGCGTACTCCTGGCGTTGACCCAGAAGGGCGTGGCCCGGGAGGTCGCCTATGCGGCTGTACAGAGGAACGCCATGCGCGTGTGGCGCGGCGAGGGGAATTTCCTCGATTTCCTGAGAGCCGATCCGGACGTGACGCTATCGGACGGCGATCTCGCCGAACTCTTCGACCTCGCCTACCACTTCAAGGCGGTCGACCGCGTCTTTGCTCGGGTATTCGGTGACGAGGCCAAGGCGGCGGATCGGAGTCAGGCCGCAGCGACGGCCTGATTCTGCAGGCCGTTCAGGCCTCGCCGCGGACCTGTTCGCGCGCCTGGGCCAGGAGTTCGGCCATCTTCATGCGCACTTCTCCCTCGGAGACCTGCACGCCGGACCCCTTGAGGTCCTCGAAGACCTTGCGCAGCACGTCTTCCTCGCCGGGCTGTTCCAGGTCGGACTTCACCACGGCCTGGGCATATTCGGCGATGTGCTTGTCGGCCAGGCCCATAAGGCCAGCCGCCCACTCGCCCAGCGCGCGGTTACGGCGGGCCGCAGCCTTGAACTCCTGCTCTTGATCGAGCGCGAAACGCTTCTCGAAGCCACGTTCACGATCGTCAAAGGTGGTCATGGGTTCCCCAAGGCGCCTTTCGGCAAAGCATCACAACGGGCGACCACATATCCCG
>DASRRU010000102.1:0-7935 GCA_035656795.1 Phenylobacterium sp.
CCTGACCTCCGGCGTCACGGCTTACGTCGCCGACACCCTGGGCGAGATGGGCGCCTTCTACGCGGCCGCCGACGCCGTGGTGATGGGCGGCAGCTTCGTGGCGGGCGTCGGCGGCCACAATCCGCTGGAGGCCGCGCGGCTGCAGGCGGCCATCGTCACCGGCCCGCACGCCTTCAACGCCGCCGACATCTACGCCGGGATGCTGGGCGACTGCGCGGCGATCGAGGCGGCCGACCCCGCGGCCCTCGCCCGCCACCTGCGCGGCCTGCTGGCCAATCCGGCCATCGCGCGGCGGATCGGCGCAGCGGCGGCCGACTTCGCCGGGCGGCAGGGCGCGGCGCTGACCGAGGCCATGGCCCTGATCGAACCGCTGCTGCCCGCATGACGCTCTCCACGCCCCGCTGGTGGTACACGCGCGATCGTTCGGCGCGGCGCGGGGCCATGCCGTGGACGCGCGGCCTGCTGACGCCGCTCTCCTGGATCTGGGCGGCGGTGACCGCGCGGCGGATCGCTCGCACGACCCCGCAGGACGTCGGCGTCCCGGTGATCTGCGTCGGCAACTTCACGGTCGGCGGCGTCGGCAAGACGCCGGTGGTGCGCGCCCTGGCTGAGCGCCTGGCGTCGCGCGGCCTTGCCGTGCACCTGCTGTCGCGTGGCTATGGCGGGCGGCTGGAGGGGCCGGTGCGCGTCGATCCCGCGGCCCACAACGCCGCCGACGTGGGCGATGAGCCCCTGATGCTGGCCGCCGACTATCCGGTCTGGGTGGCCCGCGACCGGTTGGCCGGGGCGATGGCCGCCGCCGCCGGCGGCGCCCAGGTCATCGTCATGGACGACGGGCACCAGAATCCTTCAGTGAAGAAGGCGCTGTCGCTGGTGGTCGTGGATGGCGAGACCCGCGGCGAGGACTGGCCGTTCGGCGACGGGCGGGTGTTTCCGGCCGGTCCGATGCGCGAGCCGCTGGCCGCCGGTCTGGCGCGCGCCGACGCGGTGTTGGTGCTGCTGCCTGGCGACCTGGAAGCGGTCGAACCGGAGCTGGCGCAGATGCTGGCCGGACGACCATTGCTGAGCGGCCATCTCCAGCCGGCCGCAGACCCGCCCGCCGGGCCGCAGGTGGGCTTCGCCGGCATCGGCAAGCCGTGGAAGGTCGCCGTGTCCCTGCGGGCCGCCGGCTGTGAGCTGGCCGACTTTGCCCCGTTCCCGGATCACGTGGCCTACAGCGAGGCCACTCTGAAGGCGCTGGCCGAGCGCGCCGCGGTGTTCGGCGCCGGCCTGGTGACCACCGAGAAGGACTGGGTGCGGCTGCCGCCGCAATGGCGCGCGCGCGTCATCGCCTGGCCGGTGAAGGCGGCGTTCGACGATCCGTCGGCATTGGACGCCCTGCTGGCGAAAACCGGTCTCTAGGCGACCGCGCCGGCCTTCTCCGCGAACTTCCAGCTGGCCTGGGCGAGCGATACGACGCGGTCGGCCTGCTGGGCGGCGTGGGGGCTGTTGGCGGTGCCGTCGCGCACCCGGCCGACGATCCCCTGCAGGATGCCGGCCAGGCGGAAGGCGTTGTAGCTGAAGAACCAGTTCAGATCGTGCAGCCCCGTGCGGCCTGTCAGGCTGCAATAGTAGGCCACGGTCTCGTCCATTGTGGGGATGCCGTGCGCCTTCTGGTCGGGGATCGTCGAGATCGCGCCGTTGACCCAGTTCATCAAGAGGTAGGTGAAGTCGGCCAGGGGCTCGCCCAGAGTCGAAAGCTCCCAGTCGAGGACCGCAATGACTTTCGGCTCGGTGGGATGGAAGATCATGTTGTCGAGGCGGTAATCGCCGTGCACCACCGAGGTCCGCTCCTGCACCGGGAGGGTCTTCGGCAGCCATTCGATGAGCTTTTCCATCTCCGGGATGTGGGCGGTCTCGGAGGCCTTGTACTGCCGGGTCCAGCGCTCCACCTGGCGGCCCATGTAGTTACCGGGCCGGCCGAAGTCACCCAGACCGATCGCCTCATGATCGGTGTTGTGCAGTTCGGCGAGGGTCTTGATCTTGTCCATGAAGATCGCGTGGCGCTCGGGCGGCTCATACTGCGGCAGGGCCTGGTCCCAGAGGATGCGGCCCTCCACCATGTCCATGATGTAGAACCAGGTGCCGATGACCTCGTCGTCGACACAAAGGCCATAGGTCTTGGCCACCGGAAAGCCAGTGGTCCCCAGGGCGGTGATCACCTTGTACTCGCGGTCGACGGCATGGGCCGATGGCAAGAGCTTGCCCGGCGGCTTGCGGCGCAGGACGTACTTCTTGCCCGGCGTGATCAGCTGGTAGGTCGGGTTCGACTGGCCGCCCTTAAACTGGCGCACCTCCAGCGGCCCGGCATAGCCGGCGACATTGGCCTGCATCCAGCGCGCCAGGGCGGCTTCGTCGAACTTGTGCGACTCCGCCACATCCTTGGTGCCGGTGTTGAGCTGTTCGCGCTCCTGCTCGGCGGCGTCGACCATGGCGATCCCTCGTACAGTTGTTTGAAGTCACTTTATCGGGGGCGGCGCCCTCGGAGCAAGGCGCTCAGCGCGCCATCTCAACGCGCCAGCGCACGCCAGCCGATGTCGGTTCGGTGGAAGCCCTGCGGCCAGTCGATGCGGGCCACCGCGCCATAGGCCCGCTCGCGCGCCTCGGCGAGATCTTCGCCCAGGGCGCAGACGTTGAGTGCGCGGCCCGTTCCGGCCAGCACGGTCCCCTCGGGCCCGGCGGACGTCCCGGCTTGAAAGACCACGACCCCCTCGCCGAAGTCTTGATCCAGGCCGCCGATGACGCTGCCGGCCTTCGCAGGGCCGGGATAGCCCTCGGTCGCCAGCACCACGCACACGGCATCATCGCCGCGCCAGGCCGGCTGCGGCATCTCGTGCAGGCGGCCGGTCGCGCAGGCCATCAGGTAGGGAACCAGGTCGCTCTCCAGGCGCAGCATCAGCACCTGGCATTCGGGATCGCCGAAGCGGGCGTTGAACTCGATCAGCTTCGGCCCGTGCCGGGTCGCCATCAGCTCCACGAACAGCACCCCTCGGTAGGGGGCTCCATCGGCGGCGATGCCCCTGAACGCCGGCTCGACCAGCCGCGTACGGGTCTGCTCCACCAGATCGAGGGTGAAGACCGGGGCCGGCGAATAGGTCCCCATACCGCCGGTGTTCGGGCCCTCGTCCCCGTCGAAGGCGCGCTTGTGGTCCTGGGCCCAGCCGAACAGCATCGAATGCTTGCCGTCGCACAACGCGAACAGCGAGCCGATCTCGCCTTCAAGATACTCCTCGATCACGACCCGTGCCCCGGCCGCGCCGAAGCCGCCCCCGAAGGCGTCGTCGATGGCGGCCTCTGCGGTGGCGCGGTCGGGGGCGATCACCACGCCCTTACCCGCCGCCAACCCGTCAGCCTTGACCACATAGGGTGGTGAAAAGTGCGCCAGGGCGGCCTTGGCGGCCGCCGCGTCATCGCAGATCCGATAGCCAGACGTCGGCAGGTGGTGGCGGTCGCAGAAGGCCTTGGTGAAGGCCTTGGAGGACTCCAGCCGTCCGGCCGCGGCGCTGGGGCCGAAGCAGGCGATGTTGGCTGCCGCCAGCGCGTCGGCAAGGCCGGCCTCGATGGCGACCTCAGGCCCGATCACCACCAGGTCTGCGGCGATCTCCTGGGCGAATTCCACCAGGCGCGCCACCTCGGTGGCCTTGATGTCGCGAGTCTCGGCCAGCGCCGCCATGCCGGGATTTCCCGGCGCGCAGACAAGGCGCGTTAGCAGCGGCGACTGCTTGATCTTCCACGCCAGCGCATGCTCGCGCCCGCCGGAGCCGACCAGGAGAATGTTCATGGGCGGGCTTTCGCGCGTGCCGCCGCCAGGGTCAAGCCAGGCTCAGCCTCCGAGATCGAGGGAATAGCCTGCGGAACGTACGGTGCGGATCGGGTCGTCGGCGTCGGAGACACCCAGAGCCTTGCGCAGGCGGCCGATGTGCACGTCGACGGTGCGGGCCTCGACATAGACGTCCGAGCCCCAGACCGCGTCCAGCAGCTGTTCGCGGGAGAACACTCGGCCGGGGTGCTGCATCAGGTAGTCGAGCAGGCGGAACTCGGTGGGACCCAGGTGGATCTCCTGGCCGGCGCGCTTCACCCGGTGGGCGACCCGGTCGATCAGCAGGTCTCCCCGCCGCACGCGGTCTTCCGCCAGCCCCGGGCGGATGCGGCGCAGCACCGCGCGGATCCGCGCCGTCAGCTCAGTCATGGAGAATGGCTTGACCAAGTAGTCGTCAGCGCCGGTGTCGAGGCCGCGCACCCGGTCGCTTTCCTCACCGCGGGCGGTCAGCATGATGATTGGCACGTTGCGCGTCTCGTTGCGCTGGCGAAGCCTGCGGCAGACCTCGATGCCGGAGACCTTGGGCAGCATCCAGTCGAGCACCACCAGGTCGGGCAGGCGCTCGTCGACCAGCATCAAGGCTTCCTCGCCGTCACCTGCCAGCGCGACTTCGTAGCCCTCCTTCTGGAGGTTGTATTGCAGCAGGGTCGCGAGGGAATCCTCATCCTCGACCACCAGGACGTGAGGCGTCATCTGCATGTTTATCAGGCCTGAAGGGCGTCGGTCTTGGGCCGGCCGCCGATCATTTCGGCCCCGGTAATCTGATAGTGGATGATCTCGGCGATGTTGGTGGCGTGGTCGCCGATCCGCTCAAGGTTCTTGGCCACGAACAGCATGTGGGCGCAGGCGGTGATCGTGCGCGGGTCGCCCATCATGTAGGTGAGCAGCTCCCGGAACAGGGAATTGTAATGCTCATCCACCTCGTCGTCCTGGCTCCAGACGGCGAGCGCCCGCTCCAGGTCGGAGCGGGAATAGGCGTCGATCACGCTGGAGAGCCGGCTCAGAACCAGCTTGCCCATCCGCTCGATGGAGCGGGTCAGCGGGGTGAGCGGATCGCTCTCGATGATCACCAGGGTGCGCTTGGCGATGTTCTTGGCCAGGTCACCGCAGCGTTCGAGGTTGTTGGCGACCTTCATGGCCGCCACCGCGCGGCGCAGGTCGTCGGCCACCGGCTGGCGCAGGGCGATCAGGCGGATGGTCTTGCGCTCGATATCGCGCTCGGCCTCGTCCAGCTTATCGTCGCGGACCACGACCGAGGCGGCCAGTTCCTGGTTGCGCTTGACGACGCCGGCCACCGCATCGGCGACCTGGGCCTCGGTCAGGCCGCCCATCCGCACGCACTCAGCGGCTAGGCTGTTCAGCTCATCTTCGTAGGATTTGACGATGTGCTCGTTCATACGCTTCGCCTTGGGGGCGCCTCGCCCCACTCGGTCCCTATGCTACAGTCTCATGACGCTTTGACGACGCCTTCCGGCAGGTTGGCCATGGGAAAATAGGCCGTAAAGGTCGAGCCGTCGCCTTCCGTGCTGGCCACCACCAGTCCGCCGCGGTGGCGGTTCATGATGTGTTTGACGATGGCGAGGCCCAGGCCGGTGCCAGCGCGCGCGCCGGCTTTCTGGCCGTCCACACGATAGAAGCGTTCGGACAGCCGGGGCAGGTTCTGCCGCGCGATGCCGGGACCCAGGTCGCTGACCCGCAGCGCAGCGTAGGTTTGCTGGGAGGCATCGGGCGCGACCAGGGACAGGCGTGGCACGCCCTCCTGCCCGGCCGCGGCCGCGAGATCGGTGAGGCCGCTCTGCATCTCAACGCGCACCGCCGCCCCGTCCGGCGAGTATTTGATCGCGTTGTCGAGCAAATTCTGAACCACCTGAACGATCTGGTCGCGCTCGCCGCGCACCAGGGCCGCCTGGGGCGCGGCGGAGCGCCAGTCCAGCTTCACCCGGCGCTGAGCGCCAAGCGGGGCGGCGGCCTCCACCGCTTCGCCCACCAGCAGGCCCAGATCGACCACGCCGCGGGGCGGCACATGTTCGTCCAGTTCGATGCGGCTCAACGACGTGAGGTCGGCGATCAGGCGCGCCATCCGGTCGGCCTGCGCCTGCATGATCCCCAGGAACTTCTCCCGCGCGGCGGCATCGTCCTTGGCGTGGCCGCGCAAGGTCTCGATGAATCCGGAAAGCGAGGCCAACGGGGTGCGCAGTTCATGACTGGCGTTGGCCAGGAAATCGACGCGTGTCCGCTCTACGCGTCTCACCTCGGTCTCGTCGTGGAACGTGAGCAGCGCCAAGCGCGCGCCATCGCCCCCGAAGCCCAGCCAGCGGGCCCGCACCCGAAGGCTGCGGCTCTGGGCGCCGGTGGTCTCATAGACCCCTTCTGCGTCGCACTCTTCGAACATGGCTTTGTCGACGGCGCCCAGCACCTCCGGATCGCGCACGGCGGACAACAGCATCCCCTCCTCGGCGGAGATGCGCAGCAGTTCGCGGGCCGCGGCGTTGGCCAGGATGTAGCGGCGGCCGGTAAGCTCCTCACGGGCGAAGCCCGCGACCACCAGGATCGGGTCCGGCAGGGCGTCGATCAGCGTCGCATAGAGCTGTGCGGCCGGCATCGAGGCCGAAAGAGGATCGAGCATGGACAGCGGCGAATCTCCGTTCCTCAGGGTCAGTCTAGCATCCCCAGTCGTGTGACAGGCCGGTGACAGTTGGTGAGATGAGCTGTTGGCGACTTCGCGGGAACCCGGTCTTGTCCATCGCCGTTCAACGGGGTCAGCAGGGGCGAACACTTGTCAAACCTTGTCGCCGACACCGTGGGGACCGCCGCCGCGCTCTGTTCGATGAGCAGTTTCGCGCCCCAGATCATCAAGATCTGGCGCGACCGCGACGCCGCGGAGATTTCGCTGGCCATGTACCTCGTCACCGTGATCGGCTTTTGCCTGTGGAGCGGCTACGGCCTGATCATCGGCAGCTGGCCGGTGGCGGTGTCGAACCTCGTCTGCCTTGCCATGTCGACGGCGGTGCTGGCGCTGAAATGGCGCTTCGACCGTGACGGGTGAGCGCCCGCGGTCTTGCGTGTTCTAACCACGCAGGACCGGCGGCCTTAAGGCGGCGCGCGATGCGCGGGGCGCAAGCTTATCGGGTCGAAGCATGGATGAGCGATTGGCCGCGGCGGATGCGGCGCTGAAGGCGGGCCGGGCCGATGAGGCGATTGATCTGCTGATCGCGGTGGCCACCGACGGGCCTAAGCAGCCAGCGCGCATCTACCGTGAGCAACAGCCCGGCGAACATGGCGATTCGAAAAGCCTTGTCGGCCTTTTCGCCCCCGCCGGTGTGGATCGCCGCGCCCAAGCCCCCGCCCCATTCCCCGCGAGCCCACGAGGAAAAAGCCTGCGGCGCCCATGGGAAGCGCCACAAGGTGTGGGGCGCTTAGCCGCGGCTTGCTAAGGCTGCCGCGGACCTTGAGGCGATGAAGCCGGTCTCGTGGATGAGCGGCGCGCGCGACCTTGCGACCTTGCTCGCCCGTTTCCCGAAGACCCGCCCGACCGGTTCGCCTAGCCCCTTCCCGGTTCAGATGGAATCATCTGACTCCGGGAAATAACTATCTACTTTCAATTATTTATATTTCGTCGGACGGGTCAACCGGCGTCCGCTTGCCCTGATGGGCTCCAGCCGGCCTTGCGCCAGGGCATCGGCGGATCGACCGCCGCGTAGAGCAGGCCCGCCAGCGCCGCGAGGTCGCCGAAGTAGAGGTAGCGATAGTCGCAGGCGATCGAGATGATGAAGAAGCTCGACGCGAAGGCCATCCCCGCCAGCTGCAGGGCCGCCATGGGGACGTCGCCGTCCTGCCGGCGCCAGAGGAACAGGCCCGCCAGGACCAGCGATACGGCAAAGTAGAAGACGTGGCTCATCACCGGGGTGTCGAGGAACCAGCTCGCATAGTTGGACAGCATCACGTCGGACTGCTCGTAGCGGTGCTGCAGGCGCAGGGGCGACATCTTCTCGATGGGCGCGTCGACGCCGACGTAGACCGGCAGGCACCAATCGATCACCGGCGGGGCGAACACCCAGCGGAAATCCTCCCATCGG
>DASRRU010000103.1:0-2657 GCA_035656795.1 Phenylobacterium sp.
CCCTCCCCCAGAGGGGGAAGAGACGCGAAGGGGCCGCTGGCCGGCTTGAAGGTGCTGGACTTCACCCAGGCGCTGGCGGGGCCGTTCTGCACCCAGAACCTGTGCGACCTGGGGGCGGAGGTGGTGAAGGTGGAGGCGCTGCACGGCGGCGACCTGTCGCGGGGCTCCGGCCCCTTCCACGAGGCTGATACCGAGCGGCGCTATTCCGGCTACTTCCAGTCGATCAACCGCGGCAAGAAGAGCATCGCCGTCGACCTGAAGTCGCCCGAGGGGGTGGAGCTGATCAAGCGGCTGGTCCCCGCCTTCGACGTGGTGGTGGAGAACTTCCGGGGCGGGGTGATGGACCGGCTGGGTCTCGGCTACGAGACCCTGGCGGCGCTGCATCCGAAGCTCGTTTACGCCGCCATCCGCGGCTTCGGCGATCCCCGTACCGGCGAGAGCCCCTATGGCGAGTGGCCGGCCTATGACGTGGTCGCCCAGGCGATGGGCGGGATGATGGGGATCACCGGCCCTGCGGGCGGGCCGCCGACCAAGGTCGGGCCGGGCGTGGGCGACACCGTGCCGGCCCTCTACCTGGCGCTCGGTATCGTCAGCGCCGTGCTGAACGCCCGGCAGACCGGGGTCGGCCAGTTCGTGGACGTGGCCATGGCCGACGCGGTGCTCGGAGTGTGCGAGCGGATCGTCCACCAATACAGCTTCGCCCACCTGGTTCCGGGGCCCGAGGGCAACCATCACCCCTTCCTGCTGCCGTTCGGAATCTATCCGGCGGCGGATGGCCACGTCGCCATCGCCTGCCCCGGCGATCCGTTCTTCCGCGCCCTCCTCCACGCCCTGGACGCGGCGGAGGTGCTGGACGAGCCGGCCATCGCCACGCCCAAGGCGCGGGCCGCCAACCGGGCGGCGGTGATCGAGCGGCTGTCGAGCCTCACCGCCGACTTCACCAAGGCCGAGCTGCAGGCGCGGCTGGGCGGCGTCGTGCCGTTCGGGCCGGTGATGACCATCGACGAGATCGCCCACGACGGCCACTTCGCCGCCCGCCGCATGTTGGAGCCCATCGACTGCCCCGGCCTGCCGGACACGCTGCGCATCGCCGGTCAGCCGATCAAGTTCACGAAGACGCCGGCCGGGGTGCGCGGGCGGGCGCCTGACCTTGGCCAGGACACCGACGCCGTGCTGGGCGCGCACTTCGGCGAAGACGACATCGCCCGCTGGCGTGAGGCCGGCGCTGTTCCGCAGGAGTAGAAGACCATGACCACCCGCCCCGCCCGCCTGCGACGCTCACAGCTCTCCGTGCCTGGGAGCAGCGAGAAGATGATCGCCAAGGCCGCCGCCTCCGACGCCGACCACGTGTTCCTGGACCTGGAGGACGCCGTGGCGCCGTCGGCCAAGCCCGGCGCGCGCAAGACGATCGTCGAGGGGCTGAACAACCTGGACTGGGGGAAGAAGACGCGCTGCGTGCGGATCAACGATGTCACCACGCCCTGGTGCTACGAGGACGTCATCGAGGTGGTCGAAGGCGCTGGGAAGAACCTCGACACCATCATGCTCACCAAGGCGATGCGGGCCGCCGACGTGCAGTTCGTCGAGCTGCTGCTGAACCAGATGGAAGCCAAGCTAAAGCTAGCGCGACCGATCGGCGTCGAGGTGCTGATCGAGGAGGCGGCGGGGCTGCAGAACGTCGAGGCCATCGCGGCCTCCTCGCCGCGGCTGGAGGCGCTGATCTTCGGCATGGGCGACTATTCGGCCTCGCAGCAGATGAACCTGCGCGGCTGGGGCAGCGACGGCTATCCGGGCGACATCTTCCACTATCCGCGCTTCCGTATCGCCATGGCGGCGCGGGCGGCGGGACTGGATCCGGTGGACGGGCCCTACGCCAACTTCCGCAATGAAGAGGGCTATCGGCGCGAGGCCAAGTGGGCGCACATGCTGGGCTTCGTCGGCAAGTGGGCGATCCATCCGGCCCAGATCGCCCCGGCCCTGGAGATCTTCTCGCCGGGGGCGGACGAGGTGACGCGGGCCCGCGAGCTGGCGGCGGCCTACGACAAGGCGCTGGCCGAGGGGATCGGCTCGGTCAACGTCAACGGGACGATGGTGGACGCAGCCTCGATCCGGATCATCATGAACACCGTCCGCAAAGCCGAGCTGATCGGGATGTAGAGTGGCTACCGTCGTCTACTGGCGGCCCAGCCTGCGCGCGGCGTGCGTGGCTTGCATCGCCAGCCCGACCAGCGCAGCCCCAAGGGGAACATGAAGCCAAGCCAGGTTTGCGCCCTCTGTGGAAACGATGCCGATGGCGGCTTGGAGAAGGAAGGCGGCCGCCAACGCCAGCAAAACAAGGCCGAGCCTGGGCCCGTGCGCGATGCGCCGAAGGGTAACCAATGAGACGAGGCAAGCCGCAATTGTGGACGCGATCAGCAAGCCGGCGTTAGCCGTGTGGGCCCGGCGCGCCCATTCTGCGCCCGACCACATCGCGCCTGCGAAGACCGCCTCAAGGAAGACCGCGGCAACGATCAGGGACGTTACGACGAACCATGTCTGATGTCGGCTACGACCCGCCTTGCGCGATCCAACGGGAACGCCTGTCTGTGTCGCCGCGTCAGGCTTCTCGGTGTTCATGGCTTCCCGCCCGAAGGCGCGGGATAGACCATGGTGGGCTG
>DASRRU010000104.1:0-3156 GCA_035656795.1 Phenylobacterium sp.
CGGCGCGCTGCCGCCCGGCTTGCGCGCCACCGTATAGCCGAAGCGCCCAGACCGGGGCGGGCCGGACGCGAGCGACCGGAACGATGCCTCGGGAAGGATCCAGGTCTCCTCCGGACAGGCTGGGGGCCTCTCCCCGGCTCCAAAAGGGCAGGTTCCGGGCAGGTTCGAGGCAGGCTCCGGGCCTCGTCCGGGCTCCTCCCGGGAAGGTCGTCGCCGTCTGTCAACGTGTCGGCGACGCCGTACATCGCTGAAAAGATTGCCATTTCTGTCAGACGCCACGTTGCGGCCGCGCTCTCGCCGGCCCCTCGCCGAGCCGCGACGCCGTGACGATACAGCCGAACACGGCGCCGCGCCGGGCGCGGCTTCGCAGGATTGGGGGTTCACGATGGCAAAGAGCAGGACTGACGAGAATATTGCAATATGCATATCAATGTCAAGGCAAAATCGACAGCGACGATCGCGGACCGCCTTTCGGGCGAGGGCGGTCGCACGGGGCGGGCGGCCGGAAGGGTCGTGACGTGTTTAGGTTTCTTGGACACCCGCCAGGCGAGATGGTGGGGTTGCCCCGGAAGGCGGGTGTCCAAGAAAGCTCAAGGTCTGAACCGCGGGATGCGGCGCGGTCGTTATGGGGATTTGGATCGGCGGTTGGGGGGATGGCGCCGTCGACGGTGTGCCTGGGCGTCCAGGCGTTGGTGCTGACGCTGGGAGTTGGCGACGGAAGCCGCGGTGGTGTCGGGCCGGAAGACCCGTCTTCGGCGGCATCGGAGACGAGGATCTGGCCCATGTCGCGATCGGAAGCGTCCCGGGCGCACGGCAGGCTGATCAGGTCTGTCTTGTTGGATGAAGACGGCTTGGACGATCATGAGCTGTCGATCCCGAACGCCGGCCTTGTCGGAGCGCTTCGTGGCGAGCCGCCGCGCTCGAAGATCTCGACGAGGATCATGCGGCCGCCGCAGCACGGACAGGCGATGTCTGGCTTTACGGGGACCTCCGTCTCCGGGGTGGTATCGGGCGCTGGAGACGGCGTCGGCGCGCCGAGCAGCGCGCGGGCCTTGGCGAGGTTGGCGGCGCGGGCGGTGTTGGCGAGCAGGCCATAGTGGCGGATGCGGTGGAAGCCACTGGGGAGGACATGGATCAGGAAGCGCCTGATGAACTCAGCGGGAGCGAGGGTCATGGTCTTGCGCCGGGCAGGTCCGTTCCTGCGGTAGTCCTTCCAGCAGAAGGTGACCCCGTTGTCGTCCATGTGGATCAGACGGCTGGACGATATGGCGACCCGGTGGGTGTAGCGGGAGAGATAGGCCAGGACCGACTCCGGGCCGGCGAAGGGGCGCTTGGCGTAGACCACCCACTCCGCCCGCCGCAGCGGCGCGAGATGGGCGGTGAAGGCCGCACGGTCGGCTAAGGCGGCGAGGTGGCCATGGAAGGCGAGGCGTCCCTCGGCGTGGGCCTCGGCGAGCCTCTCCAGGAACAGCCGACGGAAGAGCCTGGAGAGGACGCGCACCGGCAGGAAGAACCGGGGACGGCAGGAGATCCAGCGCTCACCGTCGGGGGAGAGGCCGCCGCCGGGCACGATGCAGTGCAGGTGCGGGTGGTGGGTTAGAGCCGATCCCCAGGTGTGCAGGACAGCGGTCAGGCCGATCCGGGCGCCCAGATGCTTGGGATCGGCCGCGATGGTCAGCAGGGTCTCCGACGCCGCCTTGAACAGGACATCGTAGACCGCCGCCTTGTTCTGGTAGCCGATGTCGCCGATCTGGGCCGGCAGGGTGAACACCACATGGTAGTAGGCCAGCGGCAAGAGCTCGGCTTGGCGGGCCTCCAGCCATCGCTGAGCCGCCGCCCCCTGGCACTTCGGGCAATGCCGGTTGCGGCAGGAGTTGTAGGCGATCTGGACGTGGTCGCAGTCTTCGCAGCGCTCCACGTGACCGCCCAACTCCGCCGTCCGGCAGGCTTCGATCGCCGACATCACCTTCAGCTGGCCCAGGCTGAGGTGACCGGCCTGGGTCCGGCGCCACGCCGGACCGTGGGCGCGGAAGATATCGGCGACCTCGAGAGCCGGGCGCATCCGCCCGGCGTCGCCTCAGGCCGGCGGCGGCCGCAGCTTCAGCAGATCCAGTGGACTGTCGACGCCGTCCAGGGTCTTGGCCGCGACGTGAGCATAGACCGCCGTGGTGCCGAGCTTCTTGTGGCCCAGCAGGACCTGGATCACCCGTATGTCCACCTTCTGCTCCAGCAGGTGGGTGGCGAAGCAATGCCGCAGGGTGTGCAGGCAGACGGGCTTGCTGATCCCGGTTCTCCGGACCGCCTCGTGGAAGGCCCGGTTCAGTGAACGGGCCGTCACCGGGACGAAGGGCGTAAGCCGGTTGGGGAACAGCCACACCGGCGGGCGCGCCACCTTCCACCAGTGGCGCAGAACGTCGAGCAGATGCGGCGAGAGCAGCGCGTCGCGGTCGCGTTGCCCCTTCCCCTGCTCGACCCGGATCCGCATGCGCCGGCTGTCGATGTCGCCGACCTTGAGACCAACCACCTCCGACGCCCGAAGGCCTGCCCCATAGGCCACGCTGAGCGCTGCGCGCCACTTCACCCCAGGCGCCGCCTCGAGCAGACGCGCGACTTCATCAGGGCTGAGCACAACCGGCAGCCGCTGCGGCTCCCGGGCCATGGCGATGTACTCCAGCGCCTCCGGCCGGTGCAGCGTCACCCTGAAGAAGAACCGCAGCCCCACCATCGCGCGATTGATGCTCGCCGGCGCCAGACCGCTCTCCACAAGATGCAACTGGAACCGCCGCACATCCTCGAAGGTCAGCTTCGTCGGCGCCCGACCACAATACTGACAACACGCCCGAACTGATCCAATGTAGCCGCGTTGGGTCGCCTCGCTGAAGCTGCGCGCCGTCATGTCCTCGATCATCCGCCGCCGCAGCGGGCTCATGGCTTCTTCCGCCATCGCCTCTCTCCTGTCTGGAAGATGGACGTGGCCGATCCACGTTCATCCTCCGACAGGAGGCGCCCGGTGAGCCCGTACGCTCAAACCGCGCCCCTACCGCGCTAGCGGTTTAGTACAACCCCCCAACGCAGCGATTACGAAAGTCTGCTTCGGATGACCGCACCCCGGCAGATCGTCGCTTCAGCTCAAGTTCACCTCGCGGAGAGGGGGCC
>DASRRU010000105.1:0-12811 GCA_035656795.1 Phenylobacterium sp.
CGCAGCTCGCCCGGTTGTAGAGGACCCGCCGGTTGGCCGGCCACGCCCAAGCCCAGTTCGGAGCGATGCCCTGTTCCCGCGGATCGGTCGCATCGCGGCGGGCCATCATGTTGCCCTTCTCGGTGAAGCTGCCCGTGAAGATCCAACACCCAGACGTGGTCGTGCCGTCGTCGCGCAACTGCCCAAAACTGTCGAGCAACTGGCCGGCGTGCGCAGTGACCGCCCCGGTCGGGTCGGTGATGTCGGCCGCGGTCCGGCCGTTCATTTCCTTGGCCAGCTCTTCCGGATCCGGATCAATGGGGTTGGTGTAGTTCCAGGTCAGATTGAGGGCCGGGTCAGGGAAGGCGCCGCCTTCCTTGCGGTACATCTCGCGCATGCGGTGGAAGATGCCGGCCATGATCCAGATATCGGTTTGCGCCTGGCCTGGCGGATTGGCCGCCTTCCAATGCCATTGCATCCAGCGGGAGGAATTGACCAGCGAGCCGTTCTCCTCCGCGAAGCAGGTCGTCGGCAACTGGAAGACTTCGGTCTGAATCTTGGACGGGTCTGACGGATTTTGTGGGCCGTGGTTCTCCCAGAACCGGGAGGTCTCGGTGTCCAGCGGGTCCATCACCACCAGGAACTTCAGTTTGCCCAGCCCATTGCGGATCTTGCCCCGGTCCGGGAAGGCCTGCATCGGGTTGAAGCCCTGACAGATGTACCCATTCATCTGACCGGCGTTCATCATTTCGAAGGCGCGGATGATGTCGTAGCCGCCGCCGTCGTACTTCGGCAGCCAGTCGTAGGCCCAATCGTTGTCGGCCGTGGCGGATGCGCCATAGATAGCCTTCTGGAAGCTCACGAAGAACTTCCCGTAATTTTGCCAATAGCTGGTCTGTGCCGGGCGCAGCGGCTTGTACTGCCGGGTCGACATGTATTGCTTGTAGTTGAGCTCACTTTCCTTCGGCAGGAGGAGGTAGCCCGGCATTGAGGTCGACAGCAGCCCGACGTCGGTCAGGCCCTGGATGTTGGAATGGCCGCGCAGGGCGTTCATCCCGCCGCCGGCCACCCCGATATTGCCGAGCAGCAGCTGGACCATCGCCATCGCGCGGACGTTCTGGGAACCGACGGAATGCTGGGTCCAGCCCAGGGCGAACAGACTGGTCATCGCCTTGTCGGGCGCCGAGGTGCTGGCGAACAGCCCGCAGATCTCCAGGAACTTGTCCTGCGGCGTGCCGCAGATGTTCGACACCATCTGCGGCGTGTAGCGATCGACGTGCTGCTTCAGCAGGTTGATCACACAGCGTGGGTTTTGCCAGCTGTCATCGACCTTGGCGTAGCCCTGGCCGTCGAGCTCATAGTCCCAGTCGGACTTGTCGTAGCTGTGGGTGTCTTCCTTGTAGCCGGTAAACAGCCCGTCCTGGAAGGCGAAGCCGTCCTTCACGATGAGGCTGGCGTTGGTGTAGGCCCGCACGTACTCGTGCTGGATGAGATCCTTCTCAAGCAGGTAGCGCATCACGCCGTTCAGGAAGGCGATATCCGTTCCAGGCCGGATGGGGGCGTAGACATCGGCGACCGAGGCGGTGCGCGTGAAGCGCGGATCGACCACTACCAGCTTGGCGTGGTTATCGATCTTGGCGTGGATGACCCACTTGAATCCGCAGGGATGGGCTTCAGCGGCGTTGCCGCCCATGACCACGACCACATTAGCGTTCTTGATGTCCTGCCATGTGTTCGTCATCGCCCCTCGACCGAATGTTGGAGCCAGACTGGCCACCGTCGGTCCGTGTCAAACACGCGCCTGATTGTCGAAGACCAGCATCCCGAACGATCGGGCGACCTTCCAGGTCAGGTAGGAGGTTTCGCTGGACGAGGCCGATGCGGCCAGCATGCCTGTGCTGACCCAGCGGTTGACCGTGGTCCCGGCGGCGTTCTTGGCGATGAAGTTCGCGTCGCGATCCTTCTTCATCAGCGTGGCGATGCGGTCGAGCGCGAAGTCCCAGGAGACATCCTTGAATTCGCTGGACCCCGGCGCGCGGTACTTGGGGACCTTCAGCCGGGTGGGGGCATGCACGATGTCGAGGAGCGCCGCACCCTTCGGACAGAGCGTGCCACGGTTCACGGGGTGGTCCGGGTCACCCTCGATATGCATGATGTCCGAGGTCGCATTCAGCGCCCGGTCGCCAAGGCTGTAGATCAATATCCCGCAGGCGACGGAACAGTAGGTGCAGGTGTTCCGGGTTTCGGTGGCGTGGGTGAGCTTGAATCGCCGCATCGAGTCGGCCAACGCCGGACCCGCGGCCGCAAACCCCAGGGCGCCCAGGCTCGAAGCCGCCAAACCAGCCCCGGTGAGCTTGATGAAACCCCGACGACTAAGAGCTACTGTCATGGGCGGGACACGCGCTCCAGCGAACCGACCTAAGGTTAACGTGTCATTTAAGGCACGTTCGACATCGAAAATCGATTCAAAAATGCCCTCTGCGGTCGCGCAACGCAGCGGGACTTCCGATCGTTCCACCAGATTGCGACGCTGTTCATGAGGACGTGATCTCCTCGATCTTCATCCGCAGGCCGCGCTCGTCGAAGAAGTCGGCATGCTTCAACAGGGAACGGTCGGCCTCGAGGTGACGCACCAGCGATTGCAGGCGGTGTCGCGCGACCGCATCTCGCACCAGTCCGGCGCGATCGGCCTGGTAGAAGGCGGCGCCGTTCCAAGCGGCACCGGCGTCCGCGAACATCTCGAGGACGTCTGGCCAGCGCGTCTCGTCGCCGATGATATGCAGATAGGACGAGCGCAACAGCCCGGCGGTGGTCTCTCCGATCTCCACCAGCACGATCAGCATGGTGAAGGAGCCGACCCGCGCGAAAGTCTCGACCAGCCATTCGTCAAAGTCCGTCGCGTAATCCTCGGCCATCAGGATCTGCTCCGGGGCGGGGATGGCGGAAGAGAATGGGAGTCGAACCCACCTGGGACAGGCTCGCTGCCCCACTCGGATTTGAAGTCCGAACGCCCCACCAGGGACGACTCTCCTCCATCCACATCGGGCGATGAAACCACAACCGGTCCAAAGAGGTCCAGACGGTAGGGGTTGAGTCGCCGCAGGTCGCCTTTGCGCAAGGTGACGCCGTGCCGATCGAAGAACTCGAGAACCTGGATGGCGACCTTACGCCCGTTGTCGGTGCGGTCGCGAAATTGCGCGGCGGTGAAGGCGCCGCCTGGCGCCCGGCCGGCCTCCTCTGCGCTGATGGCGACCATCTCCCGGACCGTCGCACGCAGGAAGAAATGATCCTGGGCGATCTCGTCGGCCCATCCCAGCCGTCCGGCGAGCTTGAGCAGCCTGCGAATGTCACGCTCCGCGCGCCCGGTGGCGTCGGCCAGGTCGCGCACACGAGGCGGCCGAAACCGCTCCGACCCGCCCAGGCGCGGCGCGACCAGGGCCCACGCGGCCTCGTCCGCCGGCGCCAGTCGCACCATGTGGCTGGCCAGGCGGACGAAGGCGCCGTCCAGGACCAGCTCGCCGGCCCTGGCCAGCCGCTGCAGGGCGGCGACGAACATCGGCGGGGGTAGCCGCGGTTGCAGCTGCAGGCGCAGCTTTTCCCGGCCCAGGCCCTGCAGGTCGGGGTTCTCGCCATGATAGGTCGCCAGCTGGCGGAGGAGGTCCGCGGCGAAGCCACGCCAGCGCTCCGGCGAAATGGCGATGCTGGCTGCGCCGGACTGGAGTCGGATCAGCCCCGATCGCGCGGCCAGTCGGTCGGCCTGGGCCGCCGACAGGACATGGTCGCGGGCGAACGCTGTCAGGTCGGAGGCGAAGGGCGGGGCGTCCAGCAGAGCCGCGAAGGCCTCGGCGGGATCGGGCAGGGCGAGCGCGGCGAGCTGCCGGCGCCGCTCGGGCGTGCGCCGCCGCCGGGGCGGGCCGCGCAGATCGATGAAGCAACCGCCACCGACCGTGCGCCGGGCGGAAACGTCGCGCAGCACGAAACGGTCCTGCAAGGCGGCGGCGATCGGCCGCTCGAGCACCAGCTGGACGTCGCCCTCCTGGCCGGGTTCGATTGGGGCGTCGCCGAGTGGGACGATACGCGCGCCGATCTCGGTCGCGGCGTGATGCAACCGGACCGGGAACCACTGGCCTATGGGCTTGGGCTCGCCACGTAGTACGCGCAGCCGAGCGTCGATGCGGTCGGTCGGCGCATGCAGGGCGGGATCGAGCACGATGTCGCCCCGGCGCACCACATCCTTCGAGACGCCCGGGCCCGCCAGGTTGAGCGCGCATCGGTCGCCGGCCCGCCCAGTCTCGGCCGGCTGGTTCTGGGCGTGCAGCGAGCGCACCCGAGCGGGCAGACCGGACGGGCTGATCATGACCTGATCGCCGATGCCGACCGAGCCCGACAGCACCGTGCCGGTGACCACGACGCCCACGCCCTGAAGGGTGAAGGCGCGGTCCACGGCCAGGCGAAACCGGGTCTCAGCGGACCGCTGCGCCAGGGCCGCCGCCGCCGCGGCCAGATGATCGCGCAGAGTGTCGAGACCCTGCCCGGTCACTGCGGACACCGGCAGGGCGTCGGCCGTCTCCAGCACGGTTCCCGCGATGATCGGTCTCAATTCGGCGGCGACCTGGTCAAGGCGTTGGGGCGACGCCAGATCGGCTTTGCTCAGGACCACCAGCCCCTGTCCGACGCCCAGCAGGTCGATGATCGCCAGATGCTCCAGCGTCTGCGGCTTGACCCCCTCGTCAGCGGCGACCACCAGTAAGGCGAAGTCGATCCCGGTCGCGCCGGCCAGCATGGTGCGCACGAAGCGCTCGTGTCCCGGCACATCGACGAAGCCGAGCACCCGCCCGTCCTCCGTGGGCAGATAGGCGAACCCCAGGTCGATGGTGACGCCGCGCGCCTTCTCCTCCTTGAGCCGGTCGCCATCCACACCGGTCAGCGCCCGGACCAGGGCGGTCTTGCCGTGATCGACGTGGCCTGCCGTGCCAATGATCATCGCGCCGACCCCCGAGGCCGCCGCACTGTCTCGGGCTCACGCCAGCGCATGGCTATCCAGGCCGGACAGCGAGGCGAGAAACGCGGCCTCATCGGCCAGGCAGCGCAGATCGAGCACCAGCCCGCCGTTCTCGACACGCCCGATCACCGGCCGGTCGAGCCCGCGCAGCGCCGCGGCCAGGCGCTCCAGCGCCCGCGTTCCCTGGCCTGACCGGATGACCAGGCCAGCGCTTGCCAGGGTGTCGAGCGGCAGGGCGCCGGAGCCGATCTGGCTGCGACAATCGCTTGGGAGCACGGTGAAGGCCGCGCCCACGGCCTGCGCCACGACCGGCGCCAGCCGCCTCGCCTGGGCTGCGATCTCCGCCTGGGGCCGGGCCAGCAGCCGCAGGGTCGGCAGGCGCTCGGCCAGGCGGTCGGGATCGCCATAGAGCTCGAGCGTCGCTGCGATCGCCGCCAGCCGGATCTTGTCCACCCGCAGGGCGCGCTTCATCGGGTTGCGGTTGATGGCGGCGATCAGGGCCTTGTCGCCGACGATGAAGCCCGCCTGCGGCCCGCCCAGCAGCTTGTCGCCGGAGAAGGTCACGATGCCGGCCCCATGCGTGACCGCCTCGCGCACGGTGGGCTCGCGCTGCAGCCCATATCGCGACAGGTCTACCAACGTGCCCGAGCCCAGGTCGTGCATCAGCGGGACGCCAGCTTCCCCCGCGATCACGGCCAACGCCTCCGCGCCGACCTCCGCGGTAAATCCCTGGATCCGGTAGTTGGAAGTGTGGACCTTCAGGATCACCCCGGTCTCGGGTGTCAGGGCCCCGCGATAGTCCCTGGCATGGGTGCGGTTGGTGGTTCCGACCTCCACCAGCCGCGCGCCGGCCCGCTGCATGATGTCCGGCATGCGGAAGGCGCCGCCGATCTCGATCAGCTCGCCGCGCGAGACGATGGCTTCTCGGCCGCCGGCCAGGGTGTTGAGGGCCAGCAGGACGGCGCCGGCGTTGTTGTTGACCACGGTGGCGTCCTCAGCGCCGGTCAGGTCGCGCAGCAGCGCCCGCACATGGTCGTCGCGTTCGCCACGCCGGCCAGATTGCAGGTCGAATTCCAGGGCGATCGGATCGCGCATGGCTGCCACCGCCGCCTCGATCGCGGCTTCGGCCAGCACGGCGCGGCCCAGGTTGGTGTGCAGAACCGTCCCGGTGAGATTGAACAGTGGACGCAGGTCCGAGCGCGCCTGCGCCTCCAGCCGGGCGAGCGCCGCGATCGCCAGGTCGTCGGTGGCCGGGGCGACGGGCGCGCCCTTCCGCAGGGCCTGGCGGGCCTCGTCCAGGACAGCGCGAACGGCGTCGGTGGCGGCCTGGCGGCCATACCGATCGAGCAGGGTTGCCGCCATAGAAGTCTTCAGGACGGTGCTGACGGACGCAAGATCGCGCAGCCGCGCGGGTCGAGGCTGTTCCATCGGCGGCTCCAACGCCGCGGCCGGCGATGCAGATGGGTCCGACATGGCTCCCAACCGCGGTCGGGGCGGGAAGCCCCGGCCGATTGCGCGATAATATCCAATCCCACCATGGCATGGATCCATGCAATTTGGACCAGGGAGGATAGCGGCGGGGTCCGGCGGGTGATCGGACGCGATCCGGCCGCTCCAGGAGCAAAGAGCGCGCTCAGCCGCGCGGCAGGTCCGCCGTCGTCCATCCGCCGCCGAGATTCTCCACCAGCAGCACGCTGGCGTTCAGGCGGTTTTCGATCACGGTCAGGACATTCAGAGACGTCGTGAGCAGAATGGCCTGGGCCGCGATCACGGTGGTGTAGTCGACGGTTCCTTCGCGGTACTCGGCGAGGTCCAGCTTCACCGTCTGCTGCGCCGCCTGCTCGGTGAGCAGCAAGGCAGTTTCCTCCTGCTGGAAGATGCGCAGGGCCGCAAGCTCGTCCTCGACACCCTGGAAGGCTGTGAGCACGGCCTGCCTGTAACTGGCGACATCCTGGTCGTAGACCGCCCTGGCTGTGCGCACCTGAGCTTTGCGAAGCCCGAAGTCCAGAAGGGTCTCGGTCGCGTCGGCGCCGAAGGACCACAGGGTGCTGGACGCGGTGAACAGCCGGCCGAGGCTGCTGGCGGACGAACCATAGTCGCCCGACAGGGTCACGTTCGGGAAGTAGGACGCCACCGCCACACCGATCAGCGCATTGCCTGACGCCATCCGCCGTTCCGCCGCGGCGATGTCCGGTCGCCGTTCGAGCAGGGTCGAAGCGACCGTGAGGGGCGGCGTCGGCACGTCGCGGTTGAGGGGGGTCGGTGTAATCGTCAGGTCGGCGGGCGCGACGCCGACCAGGGTTGCGATGGCGTGCTCCATCTGGGCGCGCATCACACCGACCGCAATCTGGGCGGCCTGGGCGCTGTAGAGCTGGGTCTGCGCTGTCAGCACCGCCGATTGTGGTTGTGTGCCCTCACGGAACTGATCCTGAGTGAGCTTCACGAGCTGCTGGTAGCCGGCGACGGTCTCGCCAAAGAGACGGGTCTGCTCGTCCAGCACTCTCAGCTGGAAGTAGTCTTCGGCGAGGGCCGCCTGGGCGGCGAGCTTGGCGTTGGCGAGATCAGCGGCGCTGGCCTGGGCCAGGGCCTTGTCGCTCTCCACGGTTCGCCGGACACGACCCCACAGGTCGGGGACCCAGGTGGCCTCCAGCACCGGCTCATAGGTCGTCGTGGGCCGTGAACTCGTCGGGACGGGGGTCGTCGTCGTGGTGGTTGTTGTCGCGGTCGGGGCCCCGCCCGTGCCCTTGGACCGGTCCGCGTGGGCGAGGGCGCCGATGGTCGGGAAGTACGACGCCCGGGCCTCGGCGACGATCTCGTGGGCCTGGCGGTAGGCGGCTTCGAACTGCTTGACGGTCTGGTTGGAGGTCGCGACGCGCCGTTCCAGCGCGTCCAGCTGCGGGTCGTTGAACATCGACCACCACGCGCCCTTGTCGAGGGTATCGACCGGATGACTGGGCGACCATCCGGCGGCCTCCTTGAAGGTCGCCGAAACGGGGGCGGACGGCCGGTGGTAGTTCGGCCCGACCGCGCAACCGCCGAGCGCGACGGCAAGGAGAGCGGCTCTCCAGGGTCTGGATGCGCGGCAAGTCATGGCGCGCTGGCTTCCGGCTGCGGATCGCCGGGCGACCCGGGTTTGACCGGTGGTTCCGGTGTTTTCCGGTCGGGGGCTCGCCGCCAGTTCCGGAGCTTGTCGAGGTAGATGTAGATCACCGGGGTCGTGAACAGAGTGAGCACCTGGGAGACCAGCAGGCCGCCGACGATGGCGTAGCCCAGCGGCCGGCGGAACTCCGAGCCCGTACCGTTCATCAGGATCATCGGTAGGCCGCTGAGGGCGGCGCAGGCCGTGGTCATCAGGATCGGCCGGAAACGCTGGCGGGAAGCCTCTCGCGAAGCCTCTTCGGCCGAGAGGTCCCGCTCGCGCTCCAGTCTCAGGGCGACATCGACGATCATGATGCCGTTCTTCTTCACGATGCCGATCAGCAGGATGATGGCGATGATGCCGATCACATTGAGGTCCTGGCCGGCCATCTTCAGCGCCAGCAAGGCCCCCAGCCCCGCGGAGGGGAGGGTGGAAAGAATGGTCAGGGGATGGACGAAGCTCTCATAGAGCACGCCCAGGATCACATAGACCGCGATCAGCGCCGCCAGGATGAGGATCGGTTCGCTCGAGAGGGATTGCTGGAAGGCCTGGGCGGTGCCCTGGAACGCCCCGTTCAGGGTCGGGGGCGCGCCGAGCTTGTTGCGGGCCGTCTCGATCGCCTGGGTCGCTTGGCTGAGCGAGGCGCCGGGCGCCAGGTTGAAGCTGAGGGTGGCCGCGGGGAACTCGCTCTGGTGGCTCACGGTCAGGCTGCTGGTTCCGAATGGATCGATCTTCACGAACTGCGACAGCGGCACCGTCTTTCCGGTGGTGGGCGACAGGACATAGACGGTGTTGAACAGGTCGGGCGTCGCCTGCAGGTCAGTCGGACCCTCGACGACGACGTGGTAGCTGTTCTGCTGGGTGAAATACTGGGTGACCTCGGACTGGCCGATCAGCTCGTAGATCGCCGTGTCCACGTCGGAGGGCGCCAGTCCGAAGCGGGCGGCGGCCTGCCGGTCGATGGTGAGATTGACCGAGCGGCCGTTGGACTGCTGGTCGGAGCTCACGTCCTTCAGCACCGGGATGGTCTTCAGTTCGGCCAGCAATCTCGGCGACCAGGTGTTGAGCTCGGCGAGGTCCGAATCCGATAGGGTGTACTGGTACTGCGCCTGGCCGGGGCGGCCGCCGATGTTGATGTCCTGCGCCGCCTGCAGGAAGGTCTGGACGCCGATCAGGTCGGCGAGTTTGGGACGCAGGCGGGCGATGATCTGGTCCGCGTTGGCCTTGCGTCCGCTGTCCTTGGGCTTGAGCGCAATGAACAGGTTGGCCTGGTTCACGCCGCCGTTGCCGACGAACATGCCCAGGCCGGCCACCGCGGGATCCGCCGCCACCGTTTCGCCCACCGCCTGGATCTTTGTCTTGGCCTTGGTGAAGGAGGAGTCCTGCGAGGTGAGCATGACTCCGGTCAGGAATCCGGTGTCCTGCTGTGGGAAGAATCCGGTCTTGGCTGTGGCATAGAAGTAGCCGGCCAAGGCCATGGTGCCGGAGAACACCAGGAGCGTGAGCAGCTTGTGCTCGAGCACGCGGTCCAGCGCCCGGCCGTACTGCGCGTCCAGCCACTTGAACCCGTGCTCCAGACCGCGGGTGAACGGATTGTCCGGCTCCTTCGGCCGCTTGAGGAAACGGCTGCACAGCATGGGTGTGAGGGTCAGCGTCAGCATCATGGAGATCACCACGGCTGCGCTGAGAGTCACGGCGAACTCGCGCATTATCAGGCCGACCACCCCGCCCATGAACATCAGGGGGGTAAAGACCGCGACCAGGGAAATGGAGATGGAGAGGATGGTGAAGCTCACCTCGGCGGACCCCTTCATGGCCGCTTCGAACGGCCTGTCGCCTTTCTCCAGACGCTGCCAGATCACCTCCACCATGACGATGGCGTCATCGACGACAAAACCGACGGCGATGCTCAGCGCCATGAGCGACAGGTTGTCGAGGCTGTACTTGGCCGGCAGCATGAAGGCGGCCGCGCCGAGCAGCGCCAGGGGAATGACGGCGCTCGGGATCAAAGTGGCGCGGACGCTCAGCAGGAACAGGTAGATCACGATCACCACCAGGGCGACGGTGATTATCAGCGTGGTCTCCACATCCTTGACCGCGGCGCGGATGGTCTGGGTGCGATCCATCAGGAAGTGCACCTTGATCCCCGGCGGTATGTTGGCCTGCAGCTTGGGCAGCTGCTTGCGGATCTCGTCGACCGTGCTGATCACGTTGGCGCCGGGCGCTTTGAAGATCACCAGCATGATCCCCTGGCCGGCGACCAAAGACGGATCGAGGTTCGCCTTCCCGGGGAAGATGAAGGCGCCGACCTGGTTGTTTTCGACGTTCTGCGAGACCGTCGCGACGTCCTTGAGCAGGACGGGCGCGCCGTTGCTGTAGCCGACGACAACGTTGTTCCAGGGTCCGGCGTCCAGAATCTGGTCGTTGGCATAGACCGTGAGGTTCTGATTGGGACCGTTGATGGCGCCCTTCGGCGCATTGGTGGTGGCCGTGGTGATCTTGAGGCGGACTGCATCCAGCTGGAGGCCGCGGGCCGCGATCTTGCGTGGATCGAGCTGGATGCGCACGGCGGGCTTCTGCTGTCCGCCGATGTTGACGAGGCCGACGCCGCTGATCCTGGAAATTTCCTGGGAGAAGATCACGTCGGCGTAGTTGTCGACCTGATCGAGCGGCAGGGTGTCGGAGGTCAACGCCAGGATCATGATGGGCGCATCCGCCGGGTTGACCTGGCGGATGGTGGGCTGCGCCGGAAGGTTGGTCGGCAACTGGGCGCTGGCCGCATTGATCGCCGCCTGGACCTGCTGGAACTCTGAAGTGAGGCTTTGGCCGAGTTCGAACTGGATGGTGATGCTGGTGGACCCGAGCGAACTCACCGAGGTCATCTGACTGATCCCCGGGATCAGCGAGAATTGACGTTCGAGCGGTGTGGCGACGTTGGACGCCATCGTCTCGGGACTGGCTCCAGGCAGGGCGGCGCTGACCTGCAGGGTCGGGAAGTCCACGTTCGGCAGCGCGGACACCGGCAGGATGAAGAAGGCCACCACGCCCACCAGCAACACCGCCATCGCCATCAAGGCCGTGGCCACGGGCCGCCGGATGAAGGGCGCGGAGATGTTCAACGGCCCGGGCTCCGGGCCGGGGCAGGATGCGCCACGCTCACCAAGGAGCCGCTGCTCAGGGCCATCTGCCCATCCGTGACGATGAGGTCACCGGCATTGACGCCGGACTTGATCACCACGACCTGGCCCTGGACCCCGCCGAGCGTGACCGGGCGGATGGTCGCCTTGTGGTCGGCGCCGACGACGAAGACGAACTGGCCATTGGGGCCGCGATTGACCGCCGAGAGCGGAAGGATGATGGCGTTGGGCAGGTTCTGGACGCCCAGGCTGACATTGACGAACTGCCCAGGCCACAGCCGCTTGCCGGGGTTGGCGAAGCGGGCCTTCAGCTCCACCGTTCCCGTTCCCTGGTCGACCCGGTTGTCTGAGGTGATGAGCACGCCCGTGCCGAGCATTTCGCCCGTCTCCTGGCTCAACGCCTGGACGGGGAGCGGCCGCCGGAACCCATTTGAGGCGTCGGTCAATTGCTGGAATTCGCCTTGGGGAACGGAAAAGGTGACGGCGATCGGCTGAACCTGGTTGATGACCACGATGCCGGCTCCACCGCTCGAGCCGGCGTTCGAGGTGGGACCGGCCGAGGCAGCCGAGCCTGATCCGCTCGCAGCGCTCGCCGGCGCGGCGGAGCTGGTGGCGGATGAGGTGTTTGCGACGCTGCTGACCGACCCATTGGCGCTGACAAGATTGCCGGGGTCGACCAGGCGCACGCCGGCGCGGCCCGTGATTGGCGACACGATGCGGCTGAATTCGAGATTGAGCTTGGCCGTCGCCACGGCGCCGCGGTCGAGCTCCACCGTGCCCTCGTCCTGGCCGACGGTGGCTTCCTCGTCCTCCAGCAACTGGCGCGCGGCGGCGCCCTCGGCCTGCAGATGCTCGAAGCGGACCAGGTCCCGCTGCGCGCCGGCCAGGCTTGCCTCGTCGCGCTTGAGCGCCCCCTCGGCCTGGTCCAGGGCCGCCTGGAAGGGACGGGGATCGACCACGGCCAGCAGCTGCCCGGCCTTGACCTCGCTGCCCTCGGTGAAATTGACGCTGATCAGTTTCCCGCTGACCTGGGCGAGGATCAGGTCGCTGGTCCAGGCCTGGGCGGCGCCGAGGGCGGTCACAACGAGCTGGAAATCCTGGGGTTGCGCGGTCATCGCGGTCACCGGGATCGGATGCGGCGGAGGCGGCTTCTGCGGCGGCTTGCGCAGGATCACCCAGGCGGCGAGGCCGATCGCCAGGGCGGCGAGGCCCGCCAGCACGAGGTTCCGCCGTCGACGATGCGCAGGCTCGGGGGGCGCCATCCTAGGTGCGCCCGGCAGTCCTGGCCGCAAGGCGTCTTCGGGGCGCTGGCGGCCTTGGCGGCGGCGCGCCGGGCGGATTTCCGACGGACATGACAGCGGACAGGAGCTCGCGCACGCGCTACCTCATGGTCTTCGCTCCCGATGTACTCTCCCTAATCAGCCATTTTTTCGCATTTTTGTCCATCGGGCGACGCGAGCGAACAGCCCAGACACGCCGCCGAAATACAATGGGTCGGTGCGGGGCGCCCCGCGGGCGTCAGTTGCCGCCCTCTTCCTTCACCTGGCCGCGGGC
>DASRRU010000106.1:0-4456 GCA_035656795.1 Phenylobacterium sp.
GTCCACGCGGAGTCCGCGCCAGCGCCCCTGCCCGCCGACGAAGCCATCGCTGCAGCGCCCGCGCCGACGCCGCCGCCTGCGCCGCCGCCGCCCCAGCCGGCCGGGCCGCCCGCCCCGACCGCTCGTCTCTCCCCCGGCCAGGCCATCCCACCGGCAGAGCTGGAGGCGTTCGCCGACGGCCTGCTCAAGGACGCCATGGCCCGCGAGCACATCGCCGGCGCCACGGTCTCGGTGGTGCAGAATGGTCAGGTGATCCTGAAGAAGGGCTACGGGTTCGCCAGCCTCAACCCGCAGCGTGCGGTCGACCCGGACAAGACCCTCTTCCGGATCGGCTCGATCTCCAAGACCTTCACCTGGATCGCGCTGATGAAGGAGGTCGAGGCCGGCCGCATCCGCCTCAACCAGCCGGTGAACCTCTACCTGCCCGAAAAGGCGCAGGTGAAGGATCAGGGCTATGACCAGCCGGTCCGCGTCGCAAACCTGATGGACCATTCCGCAGGCTTCGAGGATCGTGCGCTGGGCCATCTGTTCGAGCGCAACTACGACCGTGTGCGCCCCCTCGACCTCTACCTGCGCCAGGAACGGCCCAAGCGCGTGCACACGCCCGGCGTCGTCTCGAGCTATTCGAACTATGGCGCCGCCCTGGCCGGCGAGGCGGTGACCTATACCTCCGGCAAGCCCTACGAGCGGCTGGTCGAGGACGAGATCCTGAGCCCGCTCGGCATGACCCACACCACCTTCCGCGAGCCGCATGAGGTCAAGGCTGGCCTGCCGGCGCCGATGGCCGAGCGCCTCGTACCGGACGTCTCGGACGGGTACCGCTGGACGCCCCTGGGCTTCGCCCGCCGCGACTACGAGTTCATCGGCCAGATCGCCCCTGCCGGCGCGGGCTCCTCAACCGCCGGCGACATGGCGCGCTACATGCTGCTGCAACTGGCGGGCGGCCATCTCGACGGGGCGACCATCTACGGCCCTGTCACGGCTCAGGACTTTCGCACGCCCCTGCGGCGGACACCGGTCGGGATCAATGGCTGGGCGCACGGCTTCATGGTCTTCGACCTGCCAGGCGGCCACCGCGGCTACGGTCACGGCGGGGCGACGCTGTCGTTCTTCTCCAACATGGTGGTCGTGCCCGACCTGAACCTCGGCGTGTTCATCTCAACCAACACCGCCACCGGCCGGCCGCTGGCGACCCGCTTCCCGGAGCGGATCGTGCAGCACTTCTACGCCCTACCCGAACCGTTCCCGCGGCCCGGGTCACCGGATCTGGCCCAGCGCGCCGGCGACTACGCCGGCCACTATCTGACCACGCGTCGCGCCTACTCCGGCCTCGAGGGTTTCGTCGACCAGCTGCGCGGCGGTGCGGCCGTCGACGTCAGCCATGGCGGGTTGCTGGCGATCCGCGACGACAGCGGGACGCGGACCTTTGTCCCCGAGGGGCCCCTGGATGACGGACGCTTCATCGCGTCGCTGGGATCCGAACGGATCGCCTTCGACTTCGCCGACGGCGCCGCGCGCGCCTTCCACGTGGCCAACGGGACCCAGGTGTTCGAGCGCGCGCCCTTCTGGCGCCAGCCGACGATCCTTGAGCTGCTGACCGCCCTCGCCGCCTTTGCGGCGCTTGCCACACTCGTCGGGGTCGTCGCCCGCAACCGGCGTGAATTCCGCGAGAACCAGATCCAGACCCGCGCCAGCCTGGTGCAGAACATCCAGGCCGTGCTTTGGCTCATAGCGCTCGGGCTGTTCGCGATCTGGCTGTCGAAGAGCGGCGATAGGGCTGAGATGATGTACCGCTGGCCCGGCATCCTGATGATCACCGCCTCGGCCTGCGCGCTGGTGGCCGCCGGCCTGACCGCCACCACCTTCCTGGTCTTGCCGGCGATCTGGCGGGGCGGCCGCCGGGTGGACTCCTGGAGTCCCCTGCGCAAGGTCTTCTTCACCCTCACCGTCCTGGTCTACGCCGCTTTCTCCACGGACCTGGCCCTCTGGGGCGCGCTCAGCCCCTGGAGCGGTTAAGCTCACCAAAGCTCTCCATCTAAACCCCCCGTTTACCAACCACTGGGTAAATCCTGCCTAGCGGTAGGCAAGAACGGCACGCCCGTCCGCAGGTTGGGCTTTTCAGGGGGACGTCGGCGTTGAACCAGATCCTGGCTGCGCTTCAGAGATTCGGCTTCGGCCGGCTCGCCGCCATCCTCGGGATCGGTGCGGGCGTCGCTGCGGCGCTGTTCGCCGTCACCATGGGCCTGGGGCAGCCCAAGGCCCTGCTCTATTCCAACCTCGACCTCAAGGAAGCCGGCTCGATCACCGCGGCCCTCGACCAGGGCGGGATCAAATATGAGGTCAAGGGCGACGGCTCGACGATCATGGTGGCTCGGGACCAGGTGGCCTCGACGCGACTGATGCTGTCGTCCAAGGGCCTGCCGACCGCCGGCTCCGTCGGCTACGAGATTTTCGACAACTCCAGCACCATGGGCCAGACGGACTTCGTCCAGCAGCTCAACCGCCAGCGCGCCCTGGAGGGCGAACTGGGCCGCACGATCATGAGCCTCGACGGCATCACCTCGGCTCGCGTCCACCTGGTGCTGCCCAAACGCCAGCTCTTCGAAGAGGAGGCCGAGCAGCCCTCCGCCTCGGTGACCATTGGCGTCGGCGGGCGCGAGCCCGGTCCCGACCAGGTGCGCGCCATGCAGAACCTGGTGAGCGGCGCGGTCCCCAACCTGAAGCCCGACCGCGTCACCGTCGTTGACCAGCACGCCAAGACCCTTTCCGGCGGCGAAACCGGCATGGCCGCCGAGGCCGACGGGCGCAAGACCGAGGTCGAGCAGCGTATCGCCAAGCAGGTGAAGACGCTCGTCGAGGGCATCGTGGGCGCCGGCAAGGTCCGGGTGAATGTCAGCGCCGACGTCGACATGGCCCACGTGACCACCCAGAAGGAAGCCTTCGATCCGGATGGCCAGGTCGTCCGCTCGGAGAGCACGACCGACGAGAACTCAAAGGAGGCGGCCGCCGGCCAGGCGACCCAGGCCTCGGCCGCGGCCAAGGTCCCCGGCGGCGCGGGCGTCGACCCGGGAGCCGACTCCACCAACGCCAGCGGCAAGCAGGAATCGACCACCAACTACGAGATCACCAAGACCACAACGACCCAGGTCGTGGAGCCAGGCGCGGTCAAGAAGATCTCCGTCGCGGTCGCCGTCGACGGCGCCTATGGCCCGGCCGACAAGAAGGGCAAGCCCGGCGCCTATGCCGCGCGCTCGGCGGCCGAAATGGCCGACATCCAGCAACTGGTGCAGGCGGCTGTCGGCTACGACCAGACCCGCGGCGACGTGGTCAAGGTGGTCAACGTCAAGTTCCCCACCGCGGAAGACCCGGACGGCGTCACCGCGGCCAACCCGCTGATGGGCTTCGACAAGAACGACGTCATGCGCGTCGCCGAGCTGGCCGTGATGGGGATCGTGGCGATCCTGATGATGCTGTTCATCGTCCGCCCGCTGTTGAAGGGCGCCATGGGCGGCCCCGGCGGCCCGATGGCCATGGTCGGCGGTCCCGGCGTGACGCGCATGGTCACCAGCCCCGATGGCCAGCCGATGCAGATCACGGTCGACCCGATCACCGGTCAGCAAATGCTTCCCGCCCCCGGCAACGAGGGCCTTGAGCAGAAGATCGACATCGCGCGCATCGAGGGCCAGGTGAAGGCCAGTTCCGTCAAGCGGGTGGCCGAGTTCGTCGACAAGCACCCGGATGAATCGGTTTCGATCATCCGCAGCTGGCTGCATGAATCGGCATGAACGCGCGCGCGAAACCCAGGGGCATCTCCGACGCCGCCAAGCTGAGCGGGCCTGAAAAGGCCGCCGTGGTCCTGCTTGCGCTGGGCGAGGATCATGCCGGCGTCTGGCGTGGTCTCGACGAGGAGGAGATCAAGGTGATCTCCCAGGCCATGGCCAGCCTTGGCCAGGTCACCGCGCAGGTCGTCGAAGACCTGCTCGTGGAATTCGTCTCCGGCATGGGCGGCGGGGCGATCACCGGCTCGGTCGAGCTCGTCCAGAAGCTGCTCTCCTCGATCATGCCGGGCGAGAAGGTCGACACCCTCATGGAGGAGATCCGCGGTCCGGCGGGTCGCACCATGTGGGACAAGCTCGGCAACGTAAACGAGGCCGTGCTCGCCAACTACCTGAAGAACGAATATCCGCAGACGGTCGCCGTCGTGCTCTCGAAGATCAAGTCGGAACACGCCGCGCGCGTACTCACCTGCCTGCCCGAGGACTTCGCGCTGGAATGCGTCACCCGCATGCTGCGCATGGAGCCGGTGCAGCGCGAGATCCTCGACAAGATCGAGCAGACCCTGCGCACCGAATTCATGTCGAACCTGGCGCGCACCTCCAAGCGCGACAGCCACGAGATGATGGCCGACATCTTCAACGCCTTCGACCGCCAGACCGAGACCCGCTTCATCACCGCC
>DASRRU010000107.1:0-5448 GCA_035656795.1 Phenylobacterium sp.
CGACAGGTCCGGAGCCACCGGAACCCGCCCAGCCCGGTCGTGCTCGCCCGGAAGGTCGGCCACCAGAGCGGCCGCCCTGACGCCCGCGGCCCATAGGACCGTGGACGCGCCGATCCGCCCATCCTCGAGGGTCACGCCAGAGGCGTCTATGTCCACCACCATGGCGTTGGTCCTGACCTCCACCCCGTAGCCGGCCAGGCGGCGCGCGGCGTCTGCGGCCAGGTTCTCCGGGAACGTCGGCAGGATGCGGGGGCCCGCCTCGACGAGGAAAATCCGGGCCGTCGCGGGATCGATGTGGTGGAACTCCGACTTCAGGGCGTCGCGGGCGATCTCACCGATCGAGCCGGCCAACTCGACCCCGGTCGGTCCGCCGCCGACCACCACGAAGGTGGTGAGATCAGGCGCCGCCTTGCCTTCGCCGGCAAGCTCGGCGCGCTCGAAAGCCGTAAGAATCCGGCGACGCACGTCGAGCGCATCCTCAAGGCTCTTCAGGCCGGGCGCGAAGGCCGCCCAGCCGTCGTGGCCGAAATAGGAATGGGCCGCGCCGGCGGCGACCACCAGCTGATCGTAGGCGACCGGCCCGGCCTCGGTCAGCACCTGCCGCCCCGCCGGGTCGACGCCAGTCGCCCGGGTCATCAGCACCTGGGCGTTGGCCTGGGTCTTCACCAGATTGCGGATCGGCCAGGCGATTGCGGCTGGAGATAGGGCCGCCGTGGCCACCTGATAGAGCAAGGGCTGGAAGGTGTGGTGGTTCCGGGCGTCGATGAGCACCACGTCGGCGGCGGAGTGGGCCAGGGCGCGCGCCGCCTGCAGACCGCCGAACCCGGCGCCTACGATGACGACACGAGGCCTGGTCACGACCGCATCGGCCGCCGGCTGTCCCATCCGCGTTCCCTCCGGCCCGCAGAACTCACTATATCGCGACAAACGGCCGAATGGCGAGCGATCCCGGCGGACTTGATCAAGTCAGCCGGGACAGGGCCTAGGCGCGACGGCGCACCGCTCGCAGGATGATCAGCAGCAGGGCCGCGCCCACGAAGCCGGTCAAAATCGCCGAAATCCAGCCCGTTCCGACGTGGATATGCAGCACGCCGGCCAGCCAGCCGCCGATGAAGGCGCCGATGATGCCCACCACGATGTCGCCGATCAGGCCGAACCCGCCGCCCCTGACGAAGGTCCCGGCCAGCCAGCCTGCGATGGCGCCGATGATCAACCAGGCAATCAGACTGTGGGTGTCCATGGCTCGTGTCCGTCTCTGGCGCGCGGCCGCCAGATTGGCGCGCCGTCCTGCGGTTGACCTAAGCTTGGCTGGCGTCGAAAGGTTCCGGCGCACGAGCCGCCCTCGCCCCTCGCTTCCTCGGGCGCGCCCCGCTAGGCTCCCCCAAGCTCAGCCCTAGTGGAACCCCTGACTTTGAAGACCTCCCTGATTCTCGGCCTCGCCGCCTGCGCCGCCGTGCTCGCCGCCCCCGCCTTCGCCCAGACCGTCAAGGTCGACCCGGCGCTGCACGACCAAGCCCTTGAGCTGCTGAAGAAGGGCATCGCGTTCCGCACCGTGATCCCGGGCGATCAGGTGAAGCCCTATGCCGAGTACCTGAAATCCATCCTGGTGAAGGCCGGCTACAAGCCCCAGGAGGTGAAGATCGAGGCGGTGGCCGGCAGCTCGACCCTGGTGGCCCGCTTTCCGGGAACCGATCCCGCCAAGAGGCCCATCGTGGTCATCGACCACATGGACGTCGTCGAGGCCAAGGCCGCCGACTGGACCCGCGACCCGTTCACCCCGGTGGTGGAGAACGGCTACGTCTTCGGCCGCGGCGCCGTCGACGACAAGTTCGACGTCTCGATCGTGGTGACTGTGCTGGCCAAGCTGCGGCGCGAGGGCTGGAAGCCCGGCCGCGACGTGATCCTGGCGCTAAGCGGCGACGAGGAGACCCAGCAGCTGACGGCGCGAAAGTTCGCGGGCGACCTGAAGAACGCCGAGTTGGTTCTGAACGGCGACGGCGGCGGCGGCGAGCTCAGCGAGGAAGGCAAACCCCTCGGCTACGGGATCCAGGCGGCAGAAAAGACCTACGCTGACTTCCAGATCATCGTCACCAATCCCGGCGGCCACTCCAGCCGGCCCGGCAAGACCAACGCCATCTACCAACTGGCCCACGATCTGGAGCGGCTCGAGGCCTACCGGTTCCCGGTGATGACCAGCGAGATCACCATGACCGGCTTCAAGGCGACCGCGCCAGTCGTCCCCGGGCCGGTGGGAGACGCCCTGCGCCGCTATGTGGCCAATCCCGAGGACCAGGCCGCGATCGAGGTGCTATCGGCGGACCCCGACTTCGTGGGCCAGCTGCGCACCACCTGCGTGGCGACCATGATCGATGGCGGCCACGCCACCAACGCTCTGCCGCAGAAGGTCGCCGCCAACATCAACTGCCGTATCTTTCCAGGCGTCTCGTCGGAGGCGGTGCGGGCCACCATCGCCCAGGTGATCGCCGACCCGCAGGCCAGGATCGAGCGGCAGAACGATGGGGCGATCGACGCCGGCGCCTCGCCGCTGCGACCCGACGTGCTGGCCGCCGTGACCAAGGCCGTCCACGCGCGCTACCCGGGCCTGCCGGTCGTGCCGCAGATGTCGGCCGGGGCCACGGACTCGATGTTCTTCCGCGCGCTCGGCGTGCCGGCCTATGGGGTGGGCGCGGTGTTCATGAAGGGCTCCGACGACTTCGCCCACGGCCTGAACGAGCGCGTGCCCATCGCCAGCATCGATGGCGCCCTGTTCCAGTGGGAGAGCGTGCTCAGGGACCTGGCGAAATAGTCACCGCCAGTAGTGATACCGCCAGGCGGAGCTGAAGCCGGCCTTGCGGTAGATGCGGCGGGCGGCGTTGGCCTCCTCGACCTGCAGGAAGACGCGCTCGGCGCCCCGCGCCCGAGCTTCCCGGCCCATGACCGCAAGGACGGCGGCGGCCAGGCCCTTGCCCCGATGCGCGGGCGCGGTGCGCATGCCATGGATGCCGGCCCACGCAGTCCCGAAGCTCATCACACCGACGCCTTGGGTTTCTCCGCCCTCGCCGGCCGCGCCGTAGATGGCGCCGGGCGAGCGGGTGAGCGCCGCGATGCGGTGGGCGCCGTCGGCGGGATCGAAGCCGTCACCCAGGAAGACCGCGGCCCAGGCATCGTCAGGTTTTGACAGGATACGCGCGGAGGCCTCTGAAAATTCGGCCAATTCCGCGGTGAAGCCCGTCTTGAAGATCGTCGGCTGCTCAGGCGCGAACCCCCGACGGGTCAGGTCTTCACGAACGGCGGCCAGAGACGGGACATCGGCGACGCGGAAGGCGGGCTTCAGACCCCGGTCGCGATAGGTCGCCTCGATCTCGCCGATGGCTTCGGGGCCCATGTCGTGACTGAGCGGCGCGGCGCTCTTGGCCCGGCCGATGGTCCCGTCGTCGAGGGGGACCAGCCAGCCGCCGATCTCCAGGGTCTGCGGCGGGGCGACGGCGGCGACGGTGTCGCGCTCCAGGGCCTCGATGGCGGCCGGACGCACCTAGCTGTGGTCCTTCATCAGCCGGGCCTTGTCGCGCTGCCAGTCGCGCGCGGCGGTAGCTTCGCGCTTGTCGTGTTCCTTCTTGCCCTTGGCCAAAGCTACCTCAAGCTTGGCCAGGCCCCGGTCGTTCCAGAACAGCTTGATCGGGATGATGGTGCGCCCGTCACGCTGCACGGCGCCGATCAGCTTGTCGATCTCCTTGCGCTTGAGCAGCAGCTTCCGATGCCGACGCGGCTCGTGGTTGAAGTGCGGGCCGGCCTGGGCGTAGGGCGGGATGTCGGCGTTGACGAGCATGATCTCGTCGCCCTCCACCGCCGCATAGCTCTCGGCGATGTTGGCGCGCCCGTTGCGCAGCGATTTCACCTCCGAACCGGTCAGCGCCAGGCCCGCCTCGAAGAACTGCTCCAGGAAATAGTCGTACCGCGCGCGACGGTTCTCGGCGATCAGCTTGCCGGACATCTCAGATCACGCCTGCGTCCCGCATGGCGGCCAGGACCTCGGCGCGGGCGGCCTCGGAACAGGGAACGATCGGCAGGCGAGCATCCTCCTGGCAGAGCCCGAGGTGGGTCAGGGCGAACTTGGTCGGCGACGGCGAGGCGTCGGCGAACAGCGCCTTGTGCAGGCGGATCAACCGGTCCTGGCCGTAGAGCGCGCCCTGCCACTGGCCGGCCATGGCGTTGTTGTAGAAGGCCGAGACCTGCTCGGGCGCAACGTTGGCGGTGACCGAGATGCAGCCGTGGCCGCCGTGGGCCATGTAGCCCAGCGCCGTCGGGTCGTCGCCGGACAGCATGGTCCAGCCCTCGCCGCACATCAGACGCTGCTGGCTGGCCCGGGCCAGGTCGCCGGTGGCGTCCTTGATGCCGACGATGTTGGGTAGCTTCGCCAGGCGCGCGAGCGTGTCGTTTGAGATATCCACGGCTGAGCGCGAGGGCACGTTGTAGACCAGGACCGGCAGCTGCACGGCGTCGTTGATCGCCGAGTAGTGGGCGTAAAGGCCCTCCTGGCTGGGTCGATTGTAGTAGGGCGTCACCACCAGGCCGGCGTCGGCGCCCACGGCCTTGGCGTGGCGCATCAGCTCGATCGCTTCGTCGGTGGAATTCGAGCCGGCCCCGGCGACGACCGGCACTCGGCCCGCGGCGGTGGCGACACAGAGCTCCACCACACGGCGATGCTCGTCGTGGCTAAGAGTCGCACTCTCGCCCGTGGTGCCCACGGGGACCAGGCCGTGCACGCCGCCTTGGATCTGGCGCTCTACGAGGCGCACGAAGGCGTCTTCGTCCACCTCCCCGTCGCGGAAGGGGGTGACGAGAGCGGGAAGAACGCCCCGGAACATAGGCTCGGTCATGGAATGCAAATTGCCGTGATTGGACGCTTATCAAGGCGTCGTTCAGATTCGCCGGGACAATATGTTGGCCTAGGCATTGCCCGCAATGTCCTATTGATTCGCTTCCGGTTCCGTTGGGGCGTCGCTTGAACAGACTAGCCCGCAAGTCCGTGTTGATCGCCGGGGTCGCCGTCATGGCGAGCGTGGCTGCGCGCGCCCAGACCGTCGATCCGCTGGGCGACCTGCTGGAGAGCGTCACCAAGCCCTCGATCATGGGCGATGCGCCTCTGCAGCCGGCCAACGCCTCCCACCGCCTGAGCGACCGCGACGCCGGCCTGCTGCGTCAGGCCATCGAGGCGGCGCGCCGGGCCAATGTGAACGGCGCGCGCGACGCCATCTCCCAGATGACGGACCCGCTGGCGCGCAAGACCGCGACCTGGGTGCTGGTGGACTGCGACGCCGACGCGGTGGGGTTCTACGAGGTCGACAACGCGCGCCGCGAGCTCGCCGCCTGGCCCCGGGCGCAGCGCCGCCAGGCCGCCGCCGAGCGGCTGCTGGAGACCGCCGGCAAGACCCCGCAACAGGTCGTCGA
>DASRRU010000108.1:0-54273 GCA_035656795.1 Phenylobacterium sp.
TGTCGCTTGAGGGCGCGCTGCAGGAGCTCACCAGCAAGGCCCCAAGAGACGGCGACTATTACATCCGTTTCCTGGGCGAAAAGCTTTCATACGAGGCTTTGCTTCTGAAGCAGGCGTCCATTGATGGCGCGTCAAAGGCGATGACGCGCCATTCAAAACTTCTCGGTGGCCTACTTCAGCAGGCCGAAACGGAACTGCAGAAACGCGGAACGTCGTATGAGACCTGCGAGCTCCTCAACAAGGGTGCCTACTATCTCAACGAATTGGATATCGCCGAAGTGCACTTCGCCGATTTTCCGAAGCGGTTCTCAAGCTACCCCGAAATCATATTGCGCACCTATGTCGCCTTCGTTCGCCAGGTGAAGGAGCTCTATTCCGAAGACTGGCGGATGTGGCCAGATGGCTTCGTCGACACCTTCGCCTGGGTTGGGCTTCATCTCTATTTGCGCGCTGGCCGATCGAGCGAATTCACTCACGTCACGCCTGAGAAAATTCTTCAAATCTACGAGCAGATCCGAAAGCGTGAATTTGTCAGTGAGGCGGACCTTCTGGAGTTCCGCCGCCACGGCTCCGAGGCGGAGCGACTGCTAGCGGCCGACTAGCCGCCGCGCCCCCTCGCGCGGCGCTCTCATGCCTTGGGCGCCGACCGGGTCAGGGCGGCGTTCAACGCCACGGCAAACCCCGAAGGTCGGCAGCGAGAGCCGCAGCGCTTCAATTCGCTGAATCTGCGCAGCGACAGTGACCGGATGCGGGTCGTCGAGAGCGTCGTACGCCGGCGGACCGTGGAGCCCGACCGGCAGGCGGAAATCCTAGAACCGGCTCCGTCACCGGAGCATCGGCGCTCCGAAATAGGGTCCGCCGCGCCCCAAGACCGGACGTCTAAGATCACCGCCGCCGACGCGAGGGCCTGGGCGAAGGGCGATCTTCGCACCCGGGCTCAGGAGAGTTCCCTCATTGCCAAAGCGGACGCCGCATTCCGACCTGCACATAGAAAGGACCGTCGCGCCGTATGACGCCGACCAGGCCACAGCCCTGTAGGACAGCGCGGCGCAACTGGAAAAAGCCGGCGTACGGATAGCCGCGACGCTGAACGCAATCCTCAGCTAGGCCCGTCCCTTTAGCGGCGAACCACTACGCCCGTCGGTTGCAGATATCCACATGTAGTTCGTCCAGATTGGTTGCTAACAATATGTAGGGTCAGCTACGATGCTAACCTTACTGTGGCCGTTTGCGGCGGGGGCAAATCGGCCACGCACCCACGAACCACGGGGCTGCGTGCCAGATGGTTTCTTGTCGTCCGAGTCGCCCGCCGCGCCAAGGGGTCGCGTCCGTTGCAGCTTGGTGCCCTGAGGACACCAAGGCATGACCGTTCGCGCCGGGTTCATCGGCATCGACCGCTATGGCGATCCGGAGATCCGCGACCTGAGCGGCGCGCGGCGCGACGCCACGGCGCTGTGGGCGTTGATCGCCGACTCCCTGGATGCCAACGACGCTGCCCTGTTGGTCGACGAGGCGGCGTCCCGGGCTGCGGCCCTCGATTTGCTGGACCGCACCCTTGGCGAGGCCGGGCCCGACGATGTCGTGGTCCTCGGTTTCGCCGGACACGGCACGCCGGACCACCGTCTGGTCCTCGCCGACAGCCGCATGGCCGATCTGCCGGGCACCACCATTTCGATGGCGGACCTGGCGGAGCGGTTCAAGACGTCGAAGGCCCGCGCCGTCGTGTGCCTGCTGGATTGCTGTTTCAGCGGCGGAGCGCCGGCCCGGGTGGTTGACAACGCTCCGGCGGCTCGCGACGGCGCCCTGTCCCTGACCTCGATCGCCGGCAAGGGCCGCATCCTCTTCGCGGCCGCGGCGGAAGACGAAGAGGCGCTGGAAGACCCGCAGTCACGGCACGGCTATTTCACGCAGGCGGTCATCGACGTGCTCGTCGAGGCGGTCGGCGAAATCGACGCCCTGGCTTTCGTGAAGCAGGTCACCGAGCGGGTGCAGGCCGCGGCGCGGCGTACTGGCCACGTCCAGAATCCGATGATGTTCGGCCTGATCGAGGGAGCCCTCAGCCTGCCGGCCGGCCGGCGCGGCGCGCGCTTCGCCGTCCACTTCCCAGAACAAGCCGAGCACCAGGTCGGCGCCGGTTTCGCGGACCTTCGCGCCTACGACCTCCCCGACGAGGTCCTGGCCCTGTGGTCGGCGCGCTTCCCCACCGGCCTGAACGCCCTGCAGCAGCGCGCGGTCAACGAGTTCGGGGTGCTCCGCGGCCAATCCTTGCTAACGGTGGCGCCCACCAGCGCCGGCAAGACGTTCGTCGGCGAACTTGCGGCCATCCAGGCGATCGCCGAGGGCCGCAAGGCGGTTTTCCTGCTGCCCTTCAAGGCGCTAGTGAACGAGAAGTACGCTGAGTTTTCCGAGGTCTACGGCAAGAATCTCGGCCTCAGGATCGCGCGCTGCAGCGGCGACTGGCAAGACCAGGTCGGTCCCGTCCTGCGCGGCAAGTACGACATCGCCTTCTTCACCTATGAGAAGTTCCTGGCGATGTCGCTGAGCGCCCCGCACCTGCTGCGTCAGCTCGGCCTCGTGGTCATCGACGAAGCCCAGTTCATCACCGCCCGTGACCGCGGCATGTCCGTCGAGCTTCTGCTGACCAACCTCGTCGCGGCCCGCCGCCAGGGCGTCTCGCCGCAGCTGGTGGCCTTGAGCGCGGTCATCGGGGCGACCAATGGCCTGGAGACCTGGCTGGGCTGCCGCCTGCTGGTCACTCGTGATCGGCCGGTTCCCTTGCGTGAAGGGGTCCTCGACCGCTTCGGCGCCTATCACTTTCTCGACGCCGACGGGACCGAGGGCACCGAGGAGCTGCTCGGTCGGTGGGATGTCCGGGTTCGCGGCAAGCAGCCCTCGGCGCAGGATGTCCTGGTGCCTCTGGCCAAGAAGCTCGTGGCGGACGGCGAGAAGATCATCATCTTCCGTAACCAGCGGGGCGCTTCCTCGGGTTGCGCGGAATACCTCGCCCGCGAGCTTGGGCTACCGCCCGCCACGGCCGTCTTGGCGTCCCTGCCCACCGGTGACACGTCGAGCACCTCGCAACGCCTGCGCAACAGCCTGGCCGGCGGCGTCGCCTTCCACACGGGCGACCTGGATCGGGAAGAGCGCATCGCCATCGAGGGCGCCTTCCGCTCCGGCGACAGTGGCGTGAAGGTCCTGGTCGCCACCAGCACCGTAGCGGCGGGCGTCAACACGCCAGCCTCGACCGTGGTGATCACCGAAACCGCCTTCTCTGGGCCCGGCGGCGGCACGCCCTACAGCGTGGCGGAATACAAGAACATGGCCGGCCGCGCGGGACGTGTGGGCTTCGAGGCCCATGGCCGTTCGATCCTGCTCGCCGACAACGCCTTTGAGCGTGAGCGCCTGTTCCGGATGTACGTCCGGGGTGCCCCGGAAGCCGTCGTCTCTTCCTTCGATTCCCGTCACCCCGAGACCTGGATCCTGCGGCTGCTCGCCCAAGTCCCGTCGGCGCCGCGGGACCGGATCGTCGACCTGGTCGCGGACACCTTCGGCGGGTTCCAGGCGACAAAGGCCGACGCCACCTGGCCGACCTATATGGCGACGCGCGCGGAAGAGATCCTCGACCGGCTCGCCCACCATGGCCTCGTCGAGGTCGATGACGGCCAGTCGCGCCTGACGATGCTGGGGCGCGCGTGCGCCGAATCTCCGCTGTCCCTGGAGTCCTGCCTGCAGCTGGTGGCGCTGCTTGAGCCGCTGAAGGGCCAGCCGCGTACGGCGCTCGACCTAATGGTCCTGCTCGAGGCTCTGCCCGAGCGCGACACCGACTACACGCCGCAAGGCCGTGGCGGCGAGTCCAACCGTCCATATGAACTGGGCCAGCGGCACGGGAGTGAGCTTGTTCAGGCGCTGCGGCGGCGCGCTGAAAACGACCGCGCCTACTATGCACGTTGCAAGCGCGCCCTGGTCTGCGGCGACTGGATCGACGGCATGCCGATCCAGGATATCGAGGCGCGCTACACGCCCAACGCCTTTTCGCCCATGGCGTCCGCCGACATCCGCGGCTTCGCAGACGGCACGCGATATCTCCTGGACTCGGCCAGCCGTGTCGCCGCCCTCGTGCTGGGCGAGGCCGCGCCGGACGACACTTCGGTCCGCGAGCTTCTGCTGCGGCTGGACACCGGCCTCCCGCCGGCGGCGCTTCCGCTCGTCAATTTGCCCGCGCCCCTGACGCGCGGCGAGCGGCTGGCGTTGTTCAATGCCGGCGTGACGGACGCAAGCCAACTCCGCGGCCTGGGCGAAGAGGCCCTCGCCCAGCTCATCGGGGGTCGCGCGCTGGCCCTTCGGTTGGCGCTCGAACTCGATCCCACGGCGCCGGCCGAGGCGGCGCCATGAAGATATCCACCCTCATCGCCGCCCTCTTCCCCAAGGGCTATGTGGACTATGAGGCGCTGAACGCCCCGGCTGCGGAGCGTGGAAGCAACGAAGAACTGCCGCTCAGCAAGCCGGGCCACCTGCCCTACCTCTGTACCGACCTCTTCGCGATCGTGGCCATGCATTTGCAGCGCAGCGGCGCTTATCACCATGTCGCGCCCGACACCCACAGTCCGCATGCCGAACGGACGCTCAGCGTCTCGGACGACGACCGCCGGCAGTGGGTCGACCTCGGCCGGCGTTGGCGCGGCGACACGACGTCGTTTGGGAAGGCGCCCCCGGCAGGGCTTGTAGAGATCTGGCGCGCGTTCTGGGCCTTACGTGGCAGCGACGTCTATTCGGCGGTCGAGGTGGGGGGTGAGCCGCCAGCCTGGTGGCGGCCGGCGTTGTCGCTCCTCTGCATCGCCGACGAAGCGGCGCACGGCCTGGGCTTCGAACCGCCGGAGAAGTCTGCCCCTTCTTTCCAGAGCCGATTGATCAGCTCCCTGATCCAGCGCCGTATCGCCGAAGGGGAAGCGATCTTCAGCTTCTCCACGGCGGAAACCGACCTCTGCTGTGTCCTGCCGAAAAGCCGGACGCCGATGGTCGGCTGCACCTTGCGCTCGTTGACCCACAATCTGGCGCTCCTGCCGCCGCGCGGTCTCGCGCGCGCCTATTGGCTGCCCTACGCCTCGGGCGCCGAGGCTGAGAAGGCGGCCGGTGCGAACGGCGATGAAGGCGAGTCAGGGTCCTGGACCGAGGCGCCGCGGGATTCGCTCGACAGCGGGTCTCGGCCTCTCAACTGCCTGCTGATCCCCATGCCGTTCCGCGTCCAGGCCAGTTCTATCCAGGGCGTGCGCAAGGACGACGAGCGGTGGGGCTGGTTTCGGATCCAACCCACCTGGTGTGCGGGTTCGGAAGACGCGACGGCGGACACGTTCTCCTATGAGATGGACATGTTCTGGGCCTTCGTCCACGGCCTGATTTCCGAGGCGGAGCGTGATGTCGGCCAGGTGCATGTCCTGGTGTTCCCGGAAGCGGCTCTCAGCTCGGCCGTGTTCCGCGAACTGAAGCAGCGGCTCGAAGTCACAAATGTCGAGCTGCTGATCGCCGGCCTTTTCGATTCCACCACCGCCGACGGCGGCAATTATCGGCACGGGAATTTCGCGGCTCTTGGCGTGATCGGCGCGGACGGGCTGATCTCCTACCGAGAGAAACATCACCGCTGGCGGCTCGACCGCTCTCAGATCCAGACCTACGCGCTCGGCGCGTCGCTCGATCCGAACTACGGCTGGTGGGAGGACATCGACATCCTCAGCCGCAGTCTGGATGTCTATGTCCTGCGCGGCTCGACCACGGTCACCACCCTGATCTGTGAAGATCTGGCGCGGCACGACCCCTGTCAGGAGTTGGTGCGCGGCATCGGCCCCAACCTGGTGTTCGCGCTGCTGATGGACGGGCCGCAGTTAAAGGCGCGCTGGCCGGCGCGGTACGCGACCGTGCTCGCTGAGGATCCCGGTTCGTCGGTGCTGAGTTTCACCTCGCTCGGCCTGATCGAGCGGTCCAACGCCACCGGCCTTGTTCCGGCCAGCCGAATGATCGGGCTATGGCGCGACGATCGGGGCGAGACGATCGAGTTGTCCATTCCGGCGGACGCGCAGGCGCTCTGCCTCAGCCTGCAATCGACGTGTTTCGAAGAGCACACCCTGGATGGACGCGGCGACGGCGGGTGCGCCGAGTCCTGGCGGTTGAGTGGACTGCAGCCCGTACGGCTCTCGGGCCGCCACGCGGCCGGCGTATCAGAAATTCTTGCTGGGCGTTGGCCAACTAAATCTTAGTGGCCATGGCCGCCGGCGAACGAGGCCGCCGACAAATCGAAGTACGGCCTTAGGCCGCTTCCTCCTGACCGGCTTTGCGCTCGGTGCTGGTTTTCGTCGACGACTTATCGAAGTGGCCAAACAGTCCACGCGCCACGGCCACGCCCTTTTGAGTCATGCCCTTTTCCAGCGCTTCCTGTTTGCGCCGGGCGTTGTCCTTATAGCCGTTGCTAAATTCAACCATCTTGCGCCTCTCAACGGGACTCAAAATCCCATCGACAACTAAAACGTAATTCCCACCTACAACGTCCGCAACACCCAACGGATCATCGCCAACGAAAATTCACGTACTAAAACCGACGATAGTTTCGCGACGTGAACAGGCTCTGAAGGTCGTAGCCAGTTTTTTAAGGGTGTCCGAATTCACGGGAAACGTACCACGGCCTCGATCAAATCCCCTGATCAAAAAGTATGACGAAAAATAAGCCGCGAATTAGTGGCTTTAAAAAAGTCCCCGACAAATTCGATCAGTTGGAATTTATGGCGTGCGTTCGAGTCCGCGCTACGTAACCGCCATGGCTCAATATGAGTCCGTATGTTCGCCATCGTCTGAGAACGCCACGCCCGTGAGGCGGGTGATGCCCTTCTGTCGGTCGGAAATCAGGTCGATCAGATCTCGCATCAGACTCCTCCACCTATTCGGAACGAGATCGCCAACACGTGCCCAGGTGCGCAACTCTGCCGCTGGTTCGAATTTCGAACGATATCCATTTTGTATGCCGGTGCGCGACTCGGAGGCGCTTCACTCCGTTGCGGCGTCCGCGCTAAGCGCCTCGCCGGCTCCTTGGGGCACACATGGGGCACAGATGGACGGGCATTTCTGAGGCCCGGTCTGCCGACTCACGGCTCCCATCGTCCAGGGTTGCCGCCTGTGCCCCTTCATGGCATCCGTCCGAAGAGATCGGGGCGACGCCTTTCGGCTTGTGCCCCATGTGTGCCCCAAACGCGCACCTGGACCGAGCCGAAAATGTTAAGTCATTGATCTTATTGGCGTGCCGGATTAGCTCAGCTGGTAGAGCAGCGGTTTTGTAAACCGAAGGTCGCGGGTTCGAGTCCTGCATCCGGCACCAGTCCTCAACTTAGGCCCGCCATGCGCATCTTCATCGACGCCGACGCCTGTCCGGTGAAGGACGAGATCTACAAGGTCGCCGCGCGCTACGGCCTGACCACGACGGTGGTCTCCAACAGCTTCATCGCCATCCCGCCCTCCAAGCTGATCGAGCGGATGATCGTCGACGCCGGTCCCGACGTGGCCGACGACTGGATCGCCGAACGTACAGAGCCCGGCGACATCGTGGTGACCAACGACATCCCTCTCGCTGACCGGGTGTTGAAAGCCGGCGGCGTGGCGATCGCGCCGAACGGGCGGCAATTCACGACCGACAGCATCGGCTCGGCGCTCGCCTCCCGCGCGGTGGCGGAGCACATCCGCTCCATGGGCGAGATGACCGGCGGCCCGAAGCCCTTCGCCCAGGCCGACCGCTCCCGCTTTCTGCAGGCCCTGGATGAGGCGGTGAACCGCGAGAAGCGCAGGCGACGCTAGGCTCGCCTTGCCTCATCGCGCCCCGCGCGGGTATGGGCTGCCCGGATAGACCGCTGCAGGAGAGCTTCGCCAATGCGCTGGATGGGTTTCACGATCGCCGCCCTGGCCGCGACCACCGCGCTGTCGGCATGCAACAAGCCCGCGAAAGCTCCCCCGGCCGAGACCACAACCGCATCGACGCCCACGGCCGCGCCGGCGCCCATGACCGACGCCGAGAAGAAGGCGGCGCTTGCCGCGCTGCCCGCGCCCTACAACACCGCCGACCTGGACAACGGGGAATCGAAGTTCGCGCTCTGCTCCGCCTGCCACACCCTGCAGCAGGGCGGGCCGAACATGACCGGACCGAACCTCTACGGCGTGTTCGGGCGCAAGGCCGCGACCCTGGCCGGCTTCACCTATTCCGACGCGCTCAAGGCCGCCGGATGGACCTGGGACGCCCAGCATCTGGATGCGTGGATCACCGATCCGAAGGTCGCCGCCCCAGGGACCAAGATGACCTTCGCCGGCTTGAAGGACCCCAAGGACCGCACCGACGTCATCGCCTATGTGATGATCCGCACCGGCTTCAAGCCGTAGGGCGGGCCGACGTTCAACCGCCGTCGCTCGCCGCTATAGCGCCATCAGGCGTCGTATCCGGGCAGTTCGCGGTCGAGCTTGCGCAGCGAGCCCGGCCAGGCCAGCGCCCCGCCGATGCCGCGGGCGACCTGGTTCCTGACTTCGGCCTGGGCGGCGTCAGGCGCGATCAGCACGCCGTCCTTGCCGCCGGAAAGCGCCTTCACCTGCATCGTGCAGGCCCGCTCCAGATAGTACATGCCGACCCAGCAGTTGGCGGCGGTGTCGCCCACGGCCAGCGTGCCATGGTTGCGCAGCAACACCAGGGTCTTGTCGCCGATGTCCGCCACCAGGCGCTCGCGCTCGTCGTGGTTCAGCGCGATGCCTTCATAGTCGTGGTAGGCGAGACGCGGCAGCACGATCAGGGCGTGCTGCGACAGGGGCATCAGGCCGGACACCTGCGCGGCCACCGCCACCCCGTCGTCGGAGTGCAGGTGCATGACGAACTTGGCGTCCTCGCGGGCGTGGTGGATCGCCGAGTGGATGGTGAAGCCCGCTGGATTGATGAAGTAGGGCGTCTCCTGGAGGATGTTCCCATCCAGGTCGATCTTGACCAGCGACGAGGCGGTGATCTCCTCGAACAGCATGCCGTAGGGATTGATCAGGAAGTGATGCTCCGGCCCAGGGATGCGGGCGGAGATGTGGGTGTAGATCAGGTCGTCCCATCCATGGAGCGCCACCAGGCGATAGAGGGCCGCCAGCTCCACCCGGACCTGCCACTCCTCGGCGCTGACCTTGCCCTTGAGCGAGACGACGCCTGCAACCGATCCATCCGCCATGGCTTGGCCTTCCATTCATAGGGTTCGAGGTCAGATTCCGCCCCGTAGGCTTCGGCGTCAAGCTTGGCTGCGTGTGCGCGCCACCGCATCGAGCCATCGGGCGTAGGCCGCCTCGCGGCGATGAGGGTCCATGACGGGGCTGTAGACCTCCGTGCTGGGCCGCACGCTGGCCGCCTCCTCGATGTCGCGGTAGACGCCTGCGCCCACCCCGGCGAACATCGCCGCGCCCAGCGCCGTCATTTCGCCGAAGGCCGCGCGGCCGACCGAGACGCCGGTCAGGTCGGCCAGCCGCTGGCTGAACCAGGCGCTGCGCGACATGCCGCCGTCGATGCGCAGCTCCAGCTTGGCGTGGAAGGCGTCCGGCGCATCGGCGCGCATCGCCTCGATCAGGTCGCGGGTCTGCAAGGCGCTGGCGTCGAAGGCCGCCCGGCTGATCTCCGGCAGGCCGGCGTCGCGGGTGAGGCCCACGATGGCGCCGCGCGCGCCCGCGTCCCACCAGGGCGCGCCGAGGCCGGTGAAAGCCGGCACCAGAACCACGCCCAGGTCATCGCGGGCCGCCATGGCCAGTTTCTCGACGCCCTGCGGCCCGCCGCCGATCTGCAGCCCCTCTTCCATCCACTGAATCGCCGCGCCGGCGATGAAGATCGCGCCTTCCAGGGCGAAGGTCGCCTTGCCGTTCACCCGCGCCGCCACCGTGGTCAGCAGCCGGGCCTTTGAGACCGGCGCGGTCTCGCCGGTGTTGAGCAGCATGAAGCAGCCGGTGCCGTAGGTGGCTTTCATCTCGCCGGGCCGGATGCAGCCCTGCCCCATCAGCGCCGCCTGCTGGTCGCCCGCCACGCCGCGGATCGGGATCGCCCGGCCCAGCAGCCCGGCGTCCGTCTCGCCGTAGTCGCCGGCGCAGTCGCGCACCTCCGGCATCAGGGCAAGTGGCGCGTTGAGCATCTCGGCCATCGCCGGCGACCAGACCTGGCGGCGGATGTCGAACAGCAGGGTGCGCGAAGCGTTGGTGGCGTCGGTGGCGTGGGTCGCTCCGCGGTTGTCTGGGCCGCCTGTCAGCTTCCAGATCACCCAGGAGTCGATGGTCCCGGCCAGCAGCTCTCCGGCCTCGGCCCGGGCGCGGGCGCCGGCCACATGGTCCAGCAGCCAGGCGATCTTGGTCCCCGAGAAATAGGGGTCGAGCAGCAGGCCGGTGATCTCGGTGACCTCGGCCTCGCGGCCCGCCGCGCGCAAATTGTCGCAGGCGTCGGAGGTGCGTCGGTCCTGCCAGACGATGGCTTTGTGTATCGGCAGGCCGGTGGCGCGGTCCCAGATCACCACCGTCTCGCGCTGGTTGGTCACGCCGATGGCGGCCACTTCGGCCATGGACCGGGCCGCCTTCCGCACCACCTCACGCAGCACCTCCACCGAGGCGCGGAAGATATCGTCGGCGTCGTGCTCAACCCAGCCGTCAGCCGGGTAGAACTGCTCCAGCGGCCGGCCCGCCTCCGCCAGGGCGCGGCCCGCGGCGTCGAACAGAATCGCCCTTGTACTTGTGGTTCCCTGATCGAGCGCCAGGATCAGCGGCTCGGCCATGCCATCCCCCATCCAATTTCGTTGCCCGCGGTTTAAACATGTTTTCATCCGCGTCGCCCATGTTGCCCGTTCAGCCTCACCGACAGAATGGAGGGATGGGCTTGAGCGTCGCGATGAGCAGCGAAAGCCTGCTGGAACTCGCCAAGAGCCGCATGCCCGCGGATCGCGAGCGATTGCTGCTGGGCATTGTGGAACTGTGCGACGCTGACAACGGGGCCGTCGCGAAGGTTTCGCCGCAGATCCAGGCTCTGCTGAATTCGATTTTCCTGGGCCTGGTCGCCGGCGCCGAGCGGGAGATCCGCAAGCGCCTGGCCGAGAAGCTCTCCACCGCCGAATGGGCGCCGCCGGCGCTGATCAACGTCCTGGCCCTCGATGAGATCGAGATAGCCCGGCCGGTGATCGCCGCCAGCCCGCTCCTGAAGGACACCGATCTCGTCCGCCTGCTGATCGAGGCGACGATCGAGCACCAGATCGAGGTGGCGCGCCGCCCGAACCTGGGCCCCAGCGTGGTCGCGGCCATCCTCAAGTCCGCGGAGCCGGCGGTGATGACCGCGCTTGCCGGCAACCACTCCGCCGAGATGGCGCCGGCCGAGATGCAGCAGCTGGTGGTGGCCGCGCGCGAGATCGCCTCGCTGGGAATACCGCTGTCGAAACATCCCAATCTGACCGACGATCTGGCGATGCAGCTCTACATCTGGGTGGGCCAGGCGCTGCGCCAGGCGCTCGCCGACCGCTTCCGGCTCGATCCCAAGATGATCGAGGCCGCCCTCGCCCGGTCTGTGAAGGAAGCCCATATCGCCGCACCAGGCGGCCAGGGCGCCGTGGTCATGGCCCGTGACGGCGAGCGAGAGGCCATGGAGGCCCGGCTGATCGAGAAGCTTCACGCCGCGGGCCAACTGCGCCCCGGCTACCTGGTCCGCGCCCTGCAGGAGCGCCGCTTGTCGCTGTTCGTCGTGGCGCTGGCGACCCTGGGCCGCTTTGAGATGGACCATGTGCGCCGAGTGATCGATTCCGACCGCCCGGAACTGCTGGGCCTGGCCTGCGCCGCCGTGGGCATCGATCGGAGCGTGTTCCCCTCAATTCTGGAGATGATCCGTAGTCTGAACAATGGTCGGCCCGGCGGCGGGCCGGAGGGCGCACGACGCGCCAGCGGCGCCTTCGGACCGGTCAGCTCGCAGGTCGCCGCCACCGCCTTTCGCCAGGCCGCGCTCTCGGTTTGACAAGCCGTCGGGCTTGACCGCTTCTGCCGATCGCACTGCAGCCTGACCCGAGCCTCGTCGTGACGCGCATCGCCTTTACCGCCAGCGAACGCCCCGAGGCGCAGGAAGGCCGCGCCCGCCTGGTCAAGCGCTACGGCGAGACTCCCGTCGATGAGGCCGAGGTGATCGTCGCCCTGGGTGGCGACGGCTTCATGCTGGAATGTTTCCACGATCACATGGCGCTGGGCGTTCCGATCTACGGCATGAACCGCGGCTCGGTCGGTTTCCTGATGAACGACTACAGCGAGGTGGGCCTCCTGGAGCGTATCTCCGCGGCCGAGAAGGCGGTGATCCACCCGCTGCGGATGACCGCCACCGACGCTGAGGGTCAGAGCCACGTTGCGCTGGCGATCAACGAGGTCTCCCTGCTGCGCCAGACCCGGCAGGCGGCCAAGCTGCGGATCTCCATCGACGGCAAGCTGCGCTTGAGCGAACTGTCCTGCGACGGGGCGCTGGTCTCCACGCCGGCCGGCTCGACCGCCTACAACCTCTCGGCTCATGGCCCGATCATCCCCCTGGACGCGCGCGTCCTGGCGCTGACCCCGATCAGCGCCTTTCGCCCCCGCCGCTGGCGCGGCGCGCTTCTCGCTCACACCGCCAAGGTGACCTTCGAGATCCTCGAGGCCAGCAAGCGCCCGGTGAGCGCCGTGGCCGACAACATCGAGGTGCGCGACGTGCTCGCTGTGCACATCGCCGAGGACCGCGAGGTGGCGCTCCACATGCTGTTCGACGAAGGCCGCAGCCTCGAAGAGCGCGTGATCGCCGAGCAGTTCTCCGCCTGAGCTGCGGCAAACCGCCGCCCGCGCGGCGAGCGCTGCCGTGGAAATCCTGTCAAAACCGTGGGTTGCTTCATACCGGTTATTAACAGGTTGCCGCCTATCCTGCGTGCTGGTCATCTGGAGGGCGTCTCGTGAGCCAGCAGAATTCCGGTCAACTGGTCCAGCCGAACAATGCGCTGCGCCTGAAGGTGGGCGGCGGCCGTCTGGGCGCCATCGATCCGTCCGCCATCGCCAAGGCCGAAGCCGCGCTGAAGAGTCTCGCCGGCAACTTCTCCCAATGGCTGAACGACGAGATCGTCAAGCTCGACGCCGCGCGCGCGCAGGTCACGGACGCCGGCGCGACGCCTGAGACGATGGAAAGCCTCTACCTGCGCGCCCACGACCTGAAGGGCTTGGGCACGACCTATGGCTACCAGCTGATCACCCGCATCGCCGGTTCGCTCTGCCGGATGATCGACGACAAGGAAAAGCGCACCGCTGCGCCGCTGGATCTGGTCGACGCCCACATCGACGGGATCAAGGCCGCCGTCCGCGACGACATCAAGTCGGACGAACACCCGGTCGGGTGCGCGCTGGTCGAGGATTTGGAGCGCCGCGTGAAGGCGATGGGAGCCTAAGGGCCCCTCCCAAGCTATCAGCTACATTACGTTTTCCAGGGGCTCCGCCACAGCGCCGTAACCGGCGTCGGGCGGCAGCACCAGCACGCGCCCTGACGGACGCTGCTCGATCTGCGGCTGGACTGTCACCAGGGTCCGCGCCGCCGCGCGCGCCACGGCATCCTGCGCGCCCTTCGCCTCGGCCAGCAGCTGCAGGTTCATCCGCGTCGGGAAGATCACCTTGCGCTCGCCGGCCGCGGCCAGGCGCAAGGCCTCCGCCGGCGCGATCCACTCCGCATCCACCGTTTCGCGCCCGTCGCACGCCGCCAGTTGTTCCGCCGGCGCGGTGACGGCGTAAAACCAGGTGTCGAAGCGCTTGGGCGTCAGCGGCGGCGTGATCCATCGGGCGAACACCGTCAGCGCATCGAGGTCGAGATAGGCGTCGAGGCCGGACACCACATCGATGAACCGGGTTGCGCCCGCGTCCACTGCCTGCCGGACCGCCATCGGACAGGCCTCGCCGCTCATCGGCTCTCCATCGCGCCGGCGCGCGAGCAATATGCCGGCCTCTTCGAACACTTCTCGGATGGCGGCGATGCGCAAGGCCCGCTGATCGGCGTCGTAGGCCTCCCAGCCCACCGTGTGGATGGCCCAGTTGGGATCGTGGTCGCCGACGTGACTCTTGCCGCCCGGGAAGACCAGGGCGCCGGATGCGAAGTCGATCTGGTGGTGGCGCTTGACCATCAGCACCTCAAAGGCGGGGTCGTCGCGCAACAGCAGGATAGTGGCGGCCGGCTTGATCTCGGCGGTCTTGGGAGCGTCAGTCATCGCGGCAGCTTGGGGCGGTGCGGCGGCCGGCGCAAGCCGGGGCTCTAGCTGGCCTGAGCCTCGGCCCCCGCCTCGAGAGAGACCTGATCCATCTTGTCGAGCAGGTAGTCGACGTCTTCGCGGGAGGCGGTCTGCGGCTGGGTCAGGAACCGCTGCAGCATGCGCTGCTGAAAGCGCTCCAGGTCACGGGCTCCGCCGTCGAATTCCATGGCGTGATAGGTGTCGACCGCCGCGCGGAAGGCGGGGAACAGCCGCGCCGGCAGACCCGCGCGTTCGTAGATCGCCCGCAACCCCAGGGGCCCGGCGTCGTGGATCATCAGCCAGGTGCGGTGGTGCGGCACGCCGGCGAGCTCGGCGATGCCCCACTCGAAAAACGTCATATGGCCCTGGGCCACGCCGCGCAGCATGAGCGAGGGCGTCAGCCGCCCATGCGCCGCCAGGTGGCTCACGAAGCCGCGGACGTCCGCCGCGCGGCCCGCCTGGTCGATCAGGTCGACGGTGGCGCGCTCGGTGGCGCCCATGGCAAGGGTGAGCGCCGTCTCCGGTTCTACGGCGTGATGAGCGATCAGATGATCGCGAAGCTGGTCGCCCACCTGGGTGACGAGCGCTTCGCTGACCGATGGCGGCAGGACATTGCGGTAGGCGATCGCCGCCAGCACCTTCTCGTGGCTCTCGAAGCGGGCCATCACCTGCTGCAGTGCGCCCTCGGCGAAGTCGGCGTTGTCGTTGGCGCAGGCCACAAGCACGGCGCGCTCGCCGCCATGCTCGGCGATGGCGTCGGTGACGGTGCGCGACAGCATCGGGCGGCGCGCGATGGCCAGCTGGCGCACCGGGCCGCCCAGACGGACGATGTCCGCAAGGTCGGAATCCAGGAACACCGGCGAGAAATTCAGCATCGGCAGGGAGATGGTCTCGACGTCGCGGGCGAGCCTGAGGGCGACATCGCGTGGCACTAGGGGCGATGCCTTCAGGGTCACCGCCAGGGCGCGCCGCACTAGCTCGGCAGCGTCGCCGGCCATGACCCGCAGGATCTCCTGGGCCGTTGCGCGATCGTCGATGGTCAGCTTGGTCGCCTCGATGGAGCGGCAGAGTTTGTAGGCCGCGGCGGCGCGGACGTCCGGCGTCACGCCCTTCACCAGCGTGCGGATGTCGTCCTGCGTCAGCGCTGAGCGCGTCGTCGCCATGCCGGTTAGCGGTCCCAGATGTGGGCGCGAACCCACCCCGAGCCTCGCCTTCCCACGAGTCTGACTGTCCGCGACCACGCTTAACGCGGGGTTAGGAACCGAATCTGTGGATTAGGGAACCAGCGCAGCCGCTGGAGCAAGTCGTGACGACGCTCGACAGCGCGCCGCTTTTCCGACAGGAATTCGACAAGAAACAGACAAGTATTCGGTAGTTATTGTCGCACTTCTTTAGATTTATTGGAAACAAATATGCAATTGTGCGTTGTCCCCTATCGGGAGGAACGACTCATGCACAGCAATCGAATCCTTCTCGCGGAGGACAATGTCATCCTCAGCCACGCACTTTGCGAATTTATGCGCGCAGAAGGATACGATGTTAAGACAGTATATTGTGGTAAGGCAGGGTTCGAAGCTATCAACCGAGGCGAATACTTCTCCGCCTTGGTGACCGACATTGACCTCGGCCCTGGTCCCGACGGAGTCGACCTGGCGCGATACGCCCGGGCGCACCTGCCTCACCTGCCAATAGTCTTCATGTCCGGGATCATGGATCCGCGATACGCGGTCAACGGCATCGCGCGCTCGCAGTTCGTCGCCAAGCCCTGCGAACCACGCCAGATCAGCCAGGCGCTGACCACGGCGATCCGTCTTGAAGCGGCTTAGTCCCCGGGTCTGGCGGCTCGTCGTGATCGCCATGGCCGTCGCCGGATACGCCGCCGCGGCCACGGTCGCGATGCGGGCGCAGGGCTAGAAGCTCTTCCATTGCGCCGGGCCTGGTGCTCTAGCATGCGGAAAAATCTGGAGACCCACGCGTGTTGCTTCAAGGCCTGAAGGTTGTCGAGTTCGCCTCCTATATCGCCGCCCCCGGGGCCGCCTGCATGCTCGGTGACTGGGGGGCCGACGTGATCAAGGTCGAGCGACCGGGCGGGGACTCCATGCGCCACGTGTTCGCCGACGTGAAAAGCGAACTCGTCGGCAATCCGACCTTCGACCTGGACAACCGCGGCAAGCGCGCCGTGGTGCTGGACGTGAGCAAGCCCGAAGGCCGCGAAGCGCTGGCGCGGCTGGCCGCCACGGCCGACGTCTTCATCACCAACGTTCGCCCTGCGGCCCTGAAGCGCGCGGGCCTCGACGAAGAGACGATCCGCGCCACCAATCCGCGGCTCGTCTACTGCCAGGTCACCGGTTACGGCCTGGAGGGTCCGGACGCCCACAAGCCGGGCTTCGACGTCACCGCCTTCTGGGCGCGCGCCGGCGTCGCCAACATGACCGCGCCCAAGGGCATGGACCCCTTCATGTTGCGCTCCGGGTTCGGCGATCACATCACCACTCTGGCCACCGTCTCGGCGATCCTGGCCGCGCTCTACGAGCGCGAGCAGACCGGCAAGGGGCGCATGGTTCAGACATCCCTGCTGGCCACCGGCGTTTACGTCATGGGGTCGGACCTGGCGGTGCAGCTGAAGTTCGGCCGCCTGGCCTCGATCCGCACCCGCGAGCGGCCGATGAATCCCATCGCCACCTTCTTCAAGAGCGCCGACGATCGCTGGTTCGTGCACAACCCGCGCGGCGGCAACAAGGACTGGCCGATCTTCTGCGGGGTGGCCGGGCGCCCCGAGCTGGTGGATGACGAACGCTTCGCGACCAGCCGCTCACGCCGCGAAAACTCCCCGATCCTGGTCGCCGAGTTCGACAAGGCCTTCGCCGCCCTGCCCTTCGAGGAGATTGCGCGCCGAATGGATGAAGCGGATCTCGTCTGGTCGCCGGTGCAGACCCCGGCCGAAGTCGCCGCCGACCCGCAGGTCATGGCCTCCGGCGCCATCATCCAGGTCGAGGATGGCCAGGGCGGGACCTTCCCCTCGCCTGCCGCTCCGGCGCAGTTCCCCGGCGCCGACCAGAAGGTCCGGCCCCGATCGCCGACCCTCGGCGAACACACCCGTGAGGTGCTGGCCGAGATTGGCTATTCGGAGGGCGAGATCGAGGCGATCTTCGCGGCTGAAGCGGCGGCCTGACTTCCCTTCCGGGGCGGTCAGCCCTTCCGGCTTTCCGACAGCATCTTCAGCATCTCGCTGGTGAACAGCGAGCCGGTCAGGCGCGCGCCGACGCCCATTTCGGCGGTCGACTGGCTGCCGCGCAGGATCAGCGACATCAACTGCTCCTGCTGCAGCTGGTGGTCGGCGGCGCGGGCGGACGCGTACTGGATGAAGCCGCCGTCCGGTGAGGCCGCGGGCGCCGCGGGCTCGATCGGCTGGCCGGAGCCCGCGGTCTTGGTCAGGTTGGCATAGACTTGGCCCACGGTCGCGGCCTGGCCGCCCGGATAGAAGATCGCCTTGTTGGCGTGGGCGGCGTCGGGGAAAAGGTGGGCGGCGGTGGCGCCCGGCTGGCGTTCGGCCGCCTCGATCAGCTTGGCCGAGCCCTGAGGGCCCAGGAAATGGGCCGCGTAGAGATCCCCCGCCGTGGGCGCGCGCCCGATTCGGCCCTTCAGATAGGCCGCCGAGTCGGAGGTCATCTCGCCGGCCATCAGCGAGGCGGCGTGCGGGTCGAGCCGCAGGTCCATCACCGCCCGGTGCGCGTCGGCCCCGGCCACGTGATAGCGGCCGTCGGAGCCCTTATCGATCAGGTCGGCGTAGCGGGCGTAGCCATGCTTGGCGCCGTGCTGCTTGAGGGTGGAGAGCCAGGTCTGCTCGACGAACTGGAACAGGCCCGCGGCGGACGAGGCGCCGGACTTGGCGGCCGGGTTCATGCCGCTCTCGCGGCCGGCGGTCTTCATCAGGAACGAGAAGTCGACTCCCGTCGACTGGGCGGCGCGCTGGATCGCCGACTCAACGACGCTGCGGATTCCCTCGATCGCGGCCATGGACCGGAGTCCTGAACCATCGTGGTTAATGCGCCGCTAACCATGATGAAGAGAGCGCCCATCCCCTCAGGGGCCGGCGACCCGCTTCGCCATCTGGTCGCGGCCGTTCTGGTGCAGAGTCACGGCCACCGCCGCACCTGTGGGCGGCAGATCGAAGCTGAGCTGGGCGTCGACCACCTTCAAGAAGAAGTCGGTGCGGCTTTCCGGGAAGATCTCGACCGACGGCTGGCCGGTAAGCTGGGTGAACAGACGATCGCCGTCGCGCGTGACCGTCAGGATCGCCTGGAGCGCGAACTGGTAGCGGCCCACATAGACATCGAGGGTCTTGGGGTCGAGCATGATGGCGTGATGCTCGGACGGCGGCTTTTGCGGCGCCTGCAGCGGAACGCCCGCGAGAATGTGGAAGCCGATGTCGTCGCCGCCCGTCACGGTGGCGGCGTTGGTCAGGACAACGACGCCGACGCCGGCCTTCGCGTCGACGCCCATGAAGGTGCGATAGCCGCCGGTGCCACCGTTGTGCCAGACGATCTCGTCCTTCCCGGGCCGTGAAAGAATGTGCCAGCCGAGCGCGACACTGAGGTTGGGCGACCCTGACGGACGCCGTGGTTCGATCTGGGCCTGCATGGCCGCCGCGAGTGGGGTCTTCACATAGCCGAGTTCAGCGGCAAGGAACGTCAGCATGTCGTTGGCGTCGGAGCGCAAGGCGCCGGCCCCAGCGAGCGTCGGCAGGTCCCAGTTGGCCGTGGGCTCCAGGGTCGCGGTGTGCCCCTCGGCGAGCCGCGCCTTCTCGCTCGGCGAAAGGGTTATCGTCGTGTCAGCCATGCCGAGCGGACCTGTGATCCGCCGCTTCACCAAAGCCTCGTAGTCGAGGCCCGCGCGCCGCGACAGCGCCTGTCCCAGCAGTCCGCCGCCAAGGTTCGAATACTCGTATTGGGCGCCGATATCCCTGGGCAGGGTGTAACCGCCGAGGAACGCGTAGAGCTGGTCGATGGTGTAGTCGGCGTACGGGTTAGACGGGTCCTTGGGCCTGAAGTTGTCGGGCATGCGCGGGAGCCCGGAGGTGTGGGTAGCGAGGTCGATTAGGGTGATTTTCCTGCCGCCGCGCTCGGGGACCTTCGTTCCCGGCGGCAGGAACTTGGCAACGGGATCGTCGAGCTTCACCTCGCCGCTCTCGATCATCTCCGACAGGACGAGCGAGGTGAACACCTTGGTCATCGAGCCGATCTCGAACATGGTCTGGCCGTTCAGCGGCCGCGGATCGCCCTTGTCGCTCACGCCATAGGCCACGATGCGGCGGCCCCGCGCGTCGATCACGCCCACCACGATGCCGACGCCGCGGTGCTCGGCGTCGATGCGTTGGGCGAGGATGCCGCGGATCTTCGCGTCGCTCGGCGTGACCCACGCGGCGGCCGCCGGCGATGGCGCCGAAGCCGGCGGCGCACCGGTCACGATCAGCAGCCCCGATGCGATAGCGGCCAACAGTTCGCGCATCCGAAACCCCCCAGGATTTTCGCCATCATCGCCTAATCCCGCCCGATTGCATCGATTTCATCGATCTGGCTCCGCCGAGGAAGGGGAGCGGCGGCCGTCGCGCAGCGTTCGTCCTGTCCGGAGCCTGCGTCCACCCGTCGTCCCCGCCCGGTCTGCAGAGATAGTCCGACGGACGGGGGAAAACTTACAGGCGGGCGTTACTTCTTCTGGTCGTCCGGCTTCTTGTCCGCCTTAGCCGAAGCCTGGGCGGCGTGCTGCGCAGCGGCCTGCGCCTGCTGGGCGACGGCCTGGGCGTGCTGGGCGCCAGCCTGGGCCTGCTGCGCCGCAGCCTGGTGCTGCTGGGCTGCCGCTTGAGCCTGCGCCTGGCGCTGTTGAGCCTGGGCCTGCTGGGCCTGGGCCTGGGCCTGGGCTTGCTGCTGGGCCTGGGCCTGCTGTTGACGCTGGCCCTGAGCCTGGGCTGCGGCCTGCGCCTGTTGCTGGCGCTGGGCCTGACCTCGGGCCTGGTTGGCGGCGTCGGCCTGAGCCCGCTGCTGCTCGCGGGCCTGACCCTGAGCCTGGGCCGCGGCCTGCGCCTGTTGCTGGCGCTGGGCCTGGTCTCGGGCCTGGTTGGCGCCGTCGGCCTGAGCCCGCTGTTGATCGCGGGCCTGGCCTTGGGCCTGAGCCGTGGCTTGCGCCTGCTGTTGGCGTTGGGCCTGGCCTCGGACCTGGTTGGCGGCGTCGGCTCGCGTTTGCGGCTGGTCACGGCCCGGCAAGGCGCCGGGCGGCGGCCCCGCGCGATCCTGGGCGAACTCGGGACGTTGACCAGTGGGCGACGGACCGCGCGGCGGAGGCGCAGGCGGCGCCGCGGCGATCAGGGGCGCTGTGCGCTGGGCATAGGCCTGGCGCTGGGTGCGCTCCTGCTGGAACGAAGACGCCTGCTGCGGCTGCTGAACCTGCACATGCTGATCGTGGAAGCGGCGCCAGTCCGGGTTGCTCTGCTGCTGCGCGCCCCAGCGCTGCTGGGCGGCCAGCACATCGTCGCGATGCGCGCGCCAGTCGGCGGCGTAGGCCCCCTGGCGCTGCTCGTGGATCGCAGCGTCGTGGAGCCGATGGGCGCGGAACAGATAGCGGGCGGCTAGGTCGACCAGGCTCGGACCGTAGTTCGGATAGGGCCGCCCGTAGCTGTCGTAGACCTCGACCAGCGCGCCACTGTCATAGGCGTAGGAATAGTCGTGGTCGCGGACCAGGAACGGATAGTCGCTGCCGGCGTGGTAGAAGTATTCGCGCTCGCCATAGGGAGTCTGCTCGACGACCCGGTAGTCGCCGCCGCTGGAGCGCCACACCCAGGGCTGTTCGCCCTCGTAGGCGACCGTGTAGTCCGGCGGGCTGTCAGCGAACGTGTCGCCCAGGTCGTAGGCGTCATCGATATAGCTGTAGGCCGCCCGGCGCGGGGCGGAGGCGCGGGTGATCGGCGGCGCCGGCGGCAACTCGTCGGCCGAGGGCGCGGTGACCTCGGGCGGCGGGGCGGATTCAGCCAGCGGCAGGCTGGCGATCGGCGCACCGGTGACAGGAGGGGCGGATTGCTGGTTGCACGCGGCGAGCATCAGGCTCGTGGCGGCGGCGGTCAGGAGAAGGCGGCGACAGGACATCTACTACAAACCCCGCAAAAGCTTCGCTGTTCCGAATTTGCCTTCCGCAACCTGACTCGTCGAACATGAACCGCGCCGGAACGTGGCCTTCACGAGACTGCGATGCAGCAAACGCAAGCCCTTGACGATCACATTCACGAGCGTAATTTATTACAGTCGTGATATTCCAACGGAGTGCGCCATGGTCATCCGTCAAGCCGTCCCGCTGGGCTTTGAGCCAGGCAAGAGCCAGCCTCGCCTGCCGCCCCACGTCCGCGGCGCCGTCGCCGCCTCCGTCGGCCTGCATCTCGTCGCCGTGCTCTACCTCGCCTACGCCAGGTTCAATCCGCCCGCGCCGGCGGTCGAGACGCCGGATGAGGTCTTCTCGGGCGCGATCGTCACCTTGCAGCCAACCCATCCGAAGCTCGCGCCGCAGCCACCGCCACCGTTGAAGCTTCATCAGACGCTTATCCCGCAGGATCCGCCGATCCAGCCGCTGCCAACCAAGCCGGTCCAGATCGACACGCCACCCGTCTTCAAGCTGGTCGAGACGATCCTGCAGACGGCAGGGGCGATCAGCGATCCGCCCCAGCCGCTGTCGCACACCATCGGCAATCCCAGCTGGCTCCGGAAGCCCACCGGCGAGGAGATGGCCGGCGTCTATCCAGACGCCGCGCTGCGGCGGGATCTCAGCGGCTCGGCGACCCTCGTCTGCACGGTGGCCGCCGCCGGTACGGTCCACGACTGCCGCGTGGGCGCCGAGACACCGGCCGCAGCAGGCTTCGGGCCCGCGGCCCAGAAGCTCGCCCGCTACTTCCGCATGAGCCCCCAGACCCTCGACGGCCAGGCGGTTGACGGCGCCACCGTCAACATTCCGATCCGCTTCAGCCTGCGCTGATCGGGACCCGGCTGGGCGCTTCCCTACTTCCCAGGGGAAGCGCCCAGTTTGCGCGTCAGGTACTCGGCCGTCGCGGTGTCCGCCTTCAGCCAGGACGTGTAGCGCAGGAAGCCGTGGATCTCGTCGGGGATCACCATCTGCTCGAAGTCCACGCCCTTGGCCTCCAGCCGCCGCGCCAGGTCGATCATCTCGGCGAAGTGGACGTTGCGGTCGTCGTCGCCCTGGATCAGCAGCACCGGCGAGGTCCAGGTGGCGATGTCGGCGACCGGCGAGGCCTTGAAGGCGACGGCCAACGCCTCCGCCAGATCGCCCTTTTCGTAGCGGTCTGTCCGCGCGCCATATTGGCGGGCGACGGTGCGCGACCAGTCGTGCACGCCATGGAAGTCGACCCCGGCCTTGAAGATGTCGGAGTTGCGCGCCAGCGCCAGCGCCGTCAGCAGGCCGCCGTAGGAGCCCCCCCAGATGCCGATCCGCTTGGGGTCCACGCCTGGCGTCTGTTGCAGGAAGCCGCCGGCCGCGGCGACGTCCTGGTACTCCGACGAACCGAGCGCGCCGCCCTTCGGCCAGTGCTGGAAGTCCCAGCCATAGCCGATGCCCAGGCGATAGTTCACCGAGAGCACGGTGAACCCGTGGGCGGCCATGTACTGGTTCATCGCGTAGGAGTTCGAATAGTAGTCCATGTAGGACCAGCCCAGCATCATCTGCCGGAACGAGCCGCCGTGGACGAAGATCACCCCGGGCGTGTTCTTGGCGCCCCGGGCCTGGAAGAGCTGGCCCTCGATGGTCAGGCCATCCGGCGCCTTCCAGCTCACCTTCCTGGGCGTCACGAATTTTGCGCCGGCGAATTCCGCGGGCGGCGCCTGACCGGCGAGTTCATGGCGCCCCGAGCCGTTGGCCGCCATCACGTCCACCACCGGCGGGTTCTTCGCATCGGCCCCGATGAAGGCGACGCCGCTCGACAGGGCCGCGGGGCTCCATTCCAGGGCCGAGCCGCTGCTCAGGGCGACGGGCGCGCCGCCGTCGATCGCGACGCGGTAGAGGTGACGGCGCTGGTTGTCGTCGGGATCCTTGCCGGTGTTGGCGGAATAGATAACCGACTTGCCGTCGCGGCCCATGGCGATGTGCTCGACCATGAAGGCGCCGGGAGTGAGCAGCTTCGCTTCGCCGCCGGCCGCTGGGATCGAATAGAGGTGCGGCCAGTTGTCGGCCTCCGACAGGAAGACCAGCTTGCCGCTCGGCGACCAGGCCAGGTTCGCCTGGCCAGCGACGTCCGGATAGGAGCCGTGCAGGTCCTCGCCGCTCTTCCAGACCCGCTTGCCTGATCCCGTCGCGGCGTCGGCCGTCCAGATCGCCCAGGGGCGAGGCTGACGCACCAGCAGCGATTGCGGCGCCCCGCCGCGGCCCGGCTCGCGGGTGAAGGCCACGGACCTGCCGTCCGGCGACCAGACGGGTTCACGGTCGATCCCTGTCGAGGGCGCGAGCCATTCGATGGGCTGCTCGGCCCCGGAATAGAGGCCGACGAAGGCGTGGTCGCCGTCGCGCATGGACGAAAACGCCAGCTTCGTCCCGTCCGGCGACCATGTGAGCTGGCTGTCCTTGCCACGGTCGAAGAACAGCTTCTTGGCGCCCGTCCCGTCGAGCTTGGCGGTCCAGACCGCGCCGTCCTTGAGATAGGCCAGGTCGCCCTTTGACGAGATCGCCGGCGCATCGCCCTCGACGATCTTGGCCGCGGGCTTTGCGCCCGTGGGGTCGGCCAGCCACAGCGTCACCTTCGGCTCCTCGGCGGACAGCGCCGGGTCCGGCGAAAGGTTGCCCACGGCCGGCCAGTTGCCGTCATGATCGCCGCCACGCACGAAGATCAGGATCTTGCCGTCCGGCGAGAAGGTGAGCTGGGTCAGCTCCTGTCCATCGTCGGCGGTGAAGTGAGTCACCTGCTTGGGCGTGAAGTCCGGCCCTTCCGCCGACCAGACGTTGCGCACGCCCTTGACGTCGCGCACCCAGGCGATGCGGTCGGCGTGCTCGGCGCTCACCAGGCCGACGGTGAAGGGATAGGCCAGCGCGTCCGCCACGCTGAAGCTGTCCGCCGCATGGGCCACGCCGCCCGCCCAGAGCGCCGCCACCGAAGCCGCGCCCACCAGAAGACCCTTGATACGCATACGCTCCCCCGTTTTGACTAAACTCAGTAGCTCTTGGCCTGCCCCAGCACGCGCTCGGCGATGTAGTTGAAGACCATCTCGCGGCTGATCGGCGCCAGCCGCGCGATCATGGATTCGCGGAAATATCGCTCGACGTCGAACTCCTTCGCGTAGCCCATGCCACCCAGAGTGAATACGGCTGTTTCGCAGGCGTGGAACCCGGCCTCGCCGCCCAGAAATTTGGCGGCGTTGGCCTCCGCCCCGCAGTCGCGGCCTTCATCAAACAGGGCCGCGGCCTTGAAGGCCATCAGATTCGCCGCCTCCAGCTCCATCCAGGCCCGCGCCAGAGGGTGCGCGACGCCCTGGTTCATGCCGATCGGCCGGTCGAAGACGATCCGCGCCTTGGCGTAGGCCGACGCCTTGTTCAGCGCCGCGCGGCCCAGGCCCACGGCCTCCGCGCCGAACAGCACCCGCTCGGGGTTCAGCCCCTCCAGCAGGTAGTAGAAGCCGCGCCCCTCCTCGCCCACCAGATCCTCGGCGGGCACGGGCAGGTTGTCGATAAACACCGAGTTCGACTCCACCGCCTTGCGGCCCATCTTCGGGATCGGTGTGGCCGTGATCCGGGCCCTGTCGAAGTCGGTGTAGAACAGACTGAGGCCCTCGGTGGCCTTCTTCACCTCGGCGCGCGGGGTGGTGCGCGCGATGATCAGGATCTTGTTCGCCCGTTGGGCCGACGTCGTCCACACCTTGCGGCCCGAGAGCAGATAGCCGTCATTGGTGCGGGTGGCCTTGGTGGTCAGGCTCGTGGTGTTGAGGCCGGCGTCCGGCTCGGTGATGCCGATGCAGAGCTTGTCCTCGCCGCTGATCAGCCGCGGGATGGCGCGCGCCTTCAGGGCCTCGGAGCCGAACTTCGCGACCGGCATGGGCCCGAATATGTTGAGGTGCAGAGCGCTGGAGCCGGAGAATCCCGCGCCGCTCTCGGTCACCGCCTGCATGGCGATGGCGGCCTCCGTCAGGCCCAGCCCCGAACCGCCCAGCGCCGTCGGCATGGCCGCGCCCAGCCAGCCGGCCCCAGCCATCTCCGCGACGAAGTCCTCCGGGAACCGGCCGGTTTCGTCGGTGCGCCGCCAGTACTCGGCGTCAAAGCGGGCGCAGAGCCGCAGGACCCCTTCGCGGATCGCCTGCTGCTCGTCGGTGAAGCCCAAGGCCGTCATCTCACCTGCCCCTTGCCACGGTCGCCCGCGAATCTCTCCGGGTCCAGCCGCGCCGCATAGGGACCAGCATCAGCCCCGATCACGCAAGCCGTCACGAGCCGTGCGACCAGCGGCGCCAGAAGCCAGCCGTTGCGCCGCGCGCCCACAGCCAGGATGACGCCCGGCGCCGCGGCAGGCCCCACCAGCGGCAGGCCGTCGGGCGTCGCGGCGCGAACCCCTGCGGAGATACTGAAATTCGCCCCCGCCAGCGCTGGAAACAGCCGCTCCGCCGCCGCGATCAGCGGCGCCAGGCTCGCAAGGTCCGCCTCGGTGTCCGTCCGCCCCGGCTCCATCGTAGCCCCGATGGCCAGGCCGTCCGTCCCGGAGACGGCATAGGCGCCCTCCCCGCGCAGGCTGACCCGAGCGCCGCAGCGATCGGCATAGCGCAGGATCTGGCCCTTGATCGGCGTGAGCGCCTGCAGCTCCGGCGCCAGGCCGGCGAGCCCTTGCCCGGCGCCAGTGGCGACCACCAGCCAGTCGGCGTCGCCGCGCCCGGTGACGGCCTCCGTCCGGAAGACCACGCCCGCCGCCTCGGCCGCTTGCCGCAGCGCATTGAGCGCCGCCCGCGGGTCGAGCCGCCAATCCTCGCGCGAAAGCACGCCTTCGGCATCCGCCGCCACTCCCGGTGCGAGGTCATCCAGCAGGGGCCGCGGCAGGTCGGCGCCGCTCAGCCCCAGCCGTGTCAGTCCGGCGCGCACACCCGCCAGCCAGGCCGGGGGGCCCACGGCCACGGCCCCGGATCGGTCGATCTCAATCCCGGCCCGGCCGGCAAGCGCCGGCCACAAATTCCGCGCCGCAAGCAGCAGGTCGAGATCGACCGGCTCTCCGCCGTCCAGGACGGTCTCGAACACCGGCGCGAGCATCCCAGCGGCGACGGCCGAGGCCCGGGGTCCGCTCGCGGGATCGCACACCATCACGGTGCAGCCCGCGTCGGCCAGCACCAGCGCCGTGCTGAGTCCCAGCGCGCCCGCCCCCGCCACGATCACCTTTGCGCCGCGCGTCATGGGCCTAACGAGCCATCCAGCCGATGAAAATCAAGCGGAACCCGCTCTGGCCGCGGAGCCGGCCAATCCGTAAAGCATGGGACCATGACCTCCTACATCACAGTCCGGCGCGAAACGGGCGTCCGCGGCCGCGTCGCCATCGTCAGCATCGACAACCCGAAGAAGCTGAACAGCCTGTCGTCCGAAGTGATGGCGCAGTTCACCGAGGCCTTCGGCGAGCTGGCGGCGGACCCCGACCTGCGCGCGGTCGTGCTGACCGGCGGGGGCGACAAGGCCTTCATCGGCGGGGCCAATATCGACGAGATGGCCGAGCTCGTCTCGCCGGAGGCCGCGCGAGTCTTCATCCTGAAGGTGCACGGCTGCTGCCGGGCGATCCGCGACCTGGCCGTTCCAGTGATCGCCGCGGTCAACGGCTGGTGCCTGGGCGCCGGCCTGGAGATCGCCGCGGCTTGCGACATGCGGTTGGCGGCCGAGACCGCCGTCTTCGGCATGCCGGAGGTGAAGCTGGGCCTGCCCTCCGTGGTCGAGGCCGCGCTCTTGCCTTCGCTGATCGGCTGGGGCCGCACACGGCGCATCCTGATGACCGGCGAGACCTTCAGCGCCGCCGACGCCCTGGCCTGGGGCCTGGTGGAGGAGACCCATCCACCGGCCCTCCTGTTCGCGGCAGTCGAGGACCTGCTGGACAAGCTGCTGGAGGCCGAGCCGCGGGCCGTGCGTATCCAGAAAGCGCTGATCCGCGCCTGGGAGGACCTGCCGGTCACAGGCGCCATCGCGGCGGGTGTCGACGCCTTCGAGCACGCCTGGACAACCGACGAGCCGGCCACCGCCATGGCCCGCTTCCTGGCCGAGCGGGCGGCCGCCAAGGGGCGCTGATTTCCTAACCGCCTGGCCGGTCCGCCGCGCCCCAGCCCTGGTGCCACTCCGGCTCGCCGGCGTAGCGCTCGGCGAGGAAATCCACGAAGGCGCGCACCTTGGACGCCAGGTGGCGGGCGTGCGGATAGACAGCGTGCACATGGATCAGCTGCGGCTCGTAGGCGCAGAGCAGCGGGACCAGGCGCCCAGCCCTCAGGTCATCGGCGGCGGCGAAGGCGGGTGTGCATGCGATGCCCAGCCCCCGCCGCGCGGCGGCCACGCAGGCGTCGGCGCCGCCGAACCGCAGCCGGCCGTGCACCCGCACCTCGATACGGTCGTTGCGCGCGCCGAAGTGCCAAACCAACGGATCGCGGGCGTTGGTGTCGATGATCGCCTCGTGGTTCGACAGGTCGTGCGGCGTGGCCGGCGCCCCGGCCGCCTGCAGGTAGCCAGGCGAGGCGCAGGTCACCAGCCGCACCGCCGCCAGCTTGCGCGCGATCAGCGAGGAGTCGCCGAGCTGGCCGATGCGCACACCCACGTCGAAGCCCTCTTCCACCAGATTGACCATCCGGTCGGTGGCGGAGACGTCCAGCGACACCTCCGGGTAGGCCGCCGCGAAATCCAGCAACGCCGGCATCAGCTGGACGGCGCCGAACGATACCGGCGCAGAGATCTTCAGCAGGCCCCGCGGCCCGCTCTGGTCGCGCACCGACCCCTCCAGCGCCTCGAAGTCCTCGAGCAGGCCGCGGGCGCGTTCCAGATAGGCCCGGCCCGTGTCGGTGAGCGAGACGTCGCGCGTGGTGCGGTTCAGCAGCCGCGCGCCCAGCCGGTTTTCCAGCCGCGCCACCAGCTTCGAGACCTGGGCGCTGGACACGCTGAGGCGCCGCGCGCCTTGCGTAAAGCTGCGGGCGTCCGCCACCGCGGTAAATGCGTTGATCTCGTCGAACCGGTCCATGAACGTCGCACTCTATTGCTTCCCAACCGGAAACATAATTGTGCAGCCAGGCCGGATTATCAACCAGGGGGCGTGGGTGCATCTAGCGGTCACACCAATTCCCAAGGGACGAAACACATGGCCAAAGCCCGCACCGTCGCCGTCCTCGTCGGCAGCCTCCGTAAGGAATCCTTCAGCCGAAAGCTCGCCAAGGCGATCTCGGCCTTGGCGCCGACGCACCTGACGTTCGATTTCGTGGACATCGGCGAGCTACAGTGCTTCAACCAGGACCTTGAGACCACGCCGCCGCAGAATTGGACCGATTTCCGCAACCGGGTGAAGGCGGCCGACGCCGTCCTCTTCGTCACGCCGGAGTACAACCGCGGGATCCCCGGCGTGCTCAAGAACGCCATCGACGTGGGCTCGCGCCCCTATGGCGAGAGCGTCTGGAACGGCAAGCCCGCCGCGGTGGTCAGCAATTCGCCCGGCGCCATCGGCGGTTTCGGGGCCTATCACCACCTGCGCCAGTCACTGGTGTTCCTGAATATGCCGACGGTGAACCAGCCGGAGACCTATGTCGGCGGCGTCGCGGCGATGTTCGACGAGAGCGGAGAGCTGACCAGCGAAGCCACCCGCGAGTTTCTCGTCGGCTTTGGCCAGGTCTTCGCTGACGGCATCGAGAAGCACCTGAGCTAGGCCCATGACGCTGCCCACCCTGTTCATCCCGCACGGCGCGGGTCCCTGCTTTTTCATGGACTGGACCCGCGGTCCCGCCGACACCTGGGACAGGACCGCGGCCTGGCTGAAGGGACTGGTCTCCGGCCTGCCCGAACGGCCGAAGGCCATCCTGATCGTCAGCGGCCACTGGGAGGAGCCGGTGTTCACCGTGGGCTCGGCGCCGAAGCCTGCGATGATCTTCGACTACTACGGTTTCCCGGAACAGACCTACCGCCTGCGCTTCGACGCGCCGGGGTCGCCAAAGCTCGCAGCGCGAGTGCGCGAATTGCTGGGCGCGGCGCGCATCCCGACGGCGGAAGACCCCGAGCGCGGCTACGACCACGGGGTCTTCGTGCCCCTGTTGCTCGCGACCCCACAGGCGGACATTCCGGTCGTCCAGCTGTCGCTGCGCGCTGACCTTGCCCCCGAGGCGCACCTGGCCGCCGGCCGCGCACTTGCGCCCCTGCGTGACGAAGGCGTGCTGATCGTGGGGTCCGGGATGAGCTGGCACAACATGCGCGGCTTCAGCCCGGCTTTCACGGAGAAGTCCAAGGCGTTCGACGCCTGGCTGGAGACGGCGATGGTCGATCCGGCGCACCGCGACGAAGCGATCCGTCACTGGGACCAGGGCCCCTACGCCCGCGAGGCCCATCCGCGCGAGGAGCATCTTGCGCCGCTGTTCGTCGCCGCCGGCGCGGCGGAGGGTGAGGCCGGACGCCTGGCGTTCCGCGACGTGGCGATGGACGTGGCGATCAGCGGCTACGAATTCGGCGGCTCCGCCTGACCCGATCGCGTTCTAAGCCGCCGCGGTCGCCTGGCCGATCTGGGCCTTGTCCAGGGCGCGCTGGATGACCTCGTAGAGGCGCGCCGCCTCGATGGGTTTGGCGACGAAATCGTCCATGCCGGCGCGCAGATACTCCGCCACCTGATGCGACATGGCGTTCGCGGTCAGGGCTACGATCGGCGTGCGCGGCCGGCCTTCGGCCCGTTCCCGGGCCCGGATCACGCCGGTGGCGGTGGGTCCGTCCATCTCCGGCATCTGCACGTCCATCAGGATCAGGTCCCAGGGCTCGCGCGCCCAAGCCTCGACCGCCGCTCGGCCGGTATCGACGATCATCGGCTCGACGCCGACCTGGTTCAGCAGGGTGCGCAAGACCAGCTGGTTCATGCCGTTGTCCTCGGCCGCCAGCACCCGGATGGTGACGCCGTCGCTTGGCGCGTAAGCGTCCGCCGGCGGCGGGGCCGGGTTCGACCGCGCCGCCGCGTGCCGCTTGAGCGGCAGGTCGGCAGTGAAGGTCGTCCCTTCACCCAGGATGCTGTCGACGCTGATCGCGCCGCCCATCAGGTCGACCAGGTCGCGGCAGATCGCCAGGCCAAGCCCCGTGCCGCCGTAGCGACGCGTGGTGGAAGCATCAGCCTGCTCGAATTTCTGGAACAGGCCGGTCAGCTTCTCCGGCGCGATGCCGATGCCGGTGTCGCGCACGGCGATGGACAGCATCGCACGCTTGCGGCTCACCGCGACTTTCACGCCACCGGTCTCGGTGAACTTCAGCGCGTTGGAGACCAGGTTGTAGAGAATCTGGCGAACGCGAACGCTGTCGCCGCGATAGACGCCGCGCGCGCCGCGGGCGACCTTCAGCTCGAAGGACAGGCCCTTGGCCTCGGCGGTGGCGGCGAAGGCGCCGATGGCGCCGCGCGACAGCTCGTCGATGTCGAACTCGGAATGTTCGAGTTCCAGCTTGCCGGCCTCGATCTTCGACAGGTCCAGCACGTCGTTGAGGATCGCGAGCAGGCTCTCGCCGGACTGGCGGATAACCTCCAGCCGCTCGCGCTGCTGTTCGGTCACCTCCCCCATGGCCATGGCCTGGGCCATGCCGAGCACGCCGTTGAGCGGCGTGCGGATCTCATGGCTCATGGTGGCCAGGAAGGCGCTCTTGGCGCGGGTGGCGGACTCGGCTTCTTCCTTGGCGCGGACCAGAGCGAACTCCCCGGCCTTGCGGTCGGTGATGTTCTGCAGCGCGCCGATCATCCGCAACGGCTTGCCATCCTCATCCGTCAGGAAGCGCAACGCGCCCTGCAGCCAGACTTCGCGGCCGTCGGACCGGTTCACGCGGTATTCTGGCCGGTAGGGGGCGCCCTCTTCGATGTGCCGACGCCACTCCTCCTGGACCCTCGGCCGGTCGCGTTCGTCGATCGACGCCCAGATGTCGCTGGTGATCTTCTTGTAGGTCAAGGCCTCGGTGTAGAAGTCGGCGGCCGCCCCGAGGCTAAACAGTTCGCGGCGGCGGAAATCCGCCTCCCAGACGTGCAGGTCGGCGATTTCGATCGCCAGCCGCAGACGTTCCTCGGAGCGCTCGGTACGCTCCAACGCCGCGACCATCTTGCTCACGTCGTGCGAGCTGATGATCAGGCCGCCGATTTCGCCGCTGCTTTCGCGCCAGGGCGTCAACTCGGCCTGCACCCAGATCACCGAGCCGTCGGGGCGGTGGAATTCCACCCGATCCGCCTGGATCGGCTCGCCAGCCAGGCAACGGTCATAGACCGGGCGCCATCTTTCGTAGGTGCTGGGGAACAGCTCGTAGAGCGATTTACCGATGATCGGCCGGTCGCCCAGCCGGCGGCTCTCGATCCAGCGGGGGCTTGCGGCGAGGACCCGCATCTCCCGGTCCGTCATCAACAGCGCCAGTGGTGCGGTTTCTATGATCTGCGCGACCATGCGTTGGGCGACATCGCTTTCACGTCGCGCGGTCTCGCGGGCGATCCTGGCCTGAACGCGACTCCATTCATCGGCGACGACGTCGGCGAGATCCTGCAGGCGCGCCGCCAGGGTCTCATCGTAGGCCTTGGACTCTTTCCCGGCGACCGCGAAGACACCGGGAATGGATCCGTCCTCCAGCCGAATGGGAGCAGCGGCATAGAACCGCACAGCCGGCGGACCGACAACGTTGGCGCGGTGGCGGAAACGCTCGTCCCGGGTAGCGTCGGCGACCCAAAGCAGCTCGCCGCTGTCGACCACAAGGCGCGCGATCGGAGCATCCTTCGGCGCCTTGCCGGACGCGTCATGGCTGCGCCAGGCGTGGTCACCCTCGCCCAGCAACACGACCCCCGCATCGACGTCCTGGAACAGGGATCGGGCGAGACGCCGAATCCGGTCGAAGACCGGTCCCGACTGCTCAAGGCCTTCCGGCGCACGCGGGCGAACTTCGCCGGCCATTCGCTTTCCCGAAAAAGGCGACTGAACGCCGTTCGAGCTAACCCTGACTCATGCCGGTTAAGAAAGGGCTTTAATCAGATTTACAACCCTGACGACCCGCAACGAGCTGGTGCAGGACAATGCCGCTGGTGGTTGCAACATTCAGGGAGTCGAAACCGCCGGCCATGCCGATCCGCACGCCCCGCGCCCGCGCCATGACCGCAGGCGACAGTCCAGAGCCCTCGGCGCCAAACAGCGCCGCCATGCGCAGCCCGGGAGTGACGTCGGCCAGCTCGGTGTCGCCATGTGGCGACAGCGCCAGCACCTCGAAGCCCTCGCCGACCAGCCGCGCTGCGAGGTCAGCCGCCGTTCCACCACGGGCAAACGGCGTCGTCAGCGCCGCACCCACGGAGACGCGGATCGCCTTTCGGTAGAGCGGATCGCAGCAGTCGTCATCCAGGAGCACCGCGTCGGCTCCGAAGGCGGCGGCGTTGCGGAACAGGCCGCCCATGTTGTCGTGGTTGGCGATTCCGGCCAGGCCGACCACCAGGGCGCGGGGCGGCAGGCCGGCGAGGAGGCTCTCCAGGTCCATCTCGGCGCGAACCCCCGCCGCCAGCACGCCGCGATGGATGTGGAAGCCCACCACCGCGTCCATCACCGCCTGCCCGGCCGCGTAGACGGACACGTCCGGCGCCAGGCCGGCCAGCAGCGGCGTCAGGGCCTCGATCCGCTTCTCCGCCACCAGCACCGAGCGCAGCGGATGGCGCCCGGCGCGGATCAGCTTCTCCAGCACGACCACGCCCTCGGCGATGAAGCCACCCGCCCGGCCCACCAGGTCGCGCTCGCGCACCTGCCGGTAGTCGGCCAGCCTGGGATCGTCGGGATCGTTGATTTGGATCAAGGGCGGCACGGCGGCGGTTCTCTCATGCTCCGCCGAAGGTCTCCAGCGCCTCGAAAAGTTGACGCTGGCGTCATTTTACGATCTATACGATGCTTAAATCCCCGGGAGGACAAACCATGGCCGACGGTAACTTGGCGAACCTGGCGCAGGCGCGCGAAGAGGCCTACGCGACCCCGCTCGCGGACCTCGATCCCGCCCAGCCGGCGCTTTTCCAGGCCGACGCCATGTGGCCGATCTTCGAGCGCCTGCGCGCCGAGGCCCCGGTGCACTACACCCGGGAGCATGAGTTCGGCCCCTACTGGTCGATCACCAAGTACAACGACATCATGGCGGTGGACACCAACCACCAGCAGTTCTCGTCCGACTTCATGAAGGGCGGGATCACCATCGCCAGCGGCCAGGCGAACATGGACCCGCTGCCCATGTTCATCGCCATGGACCCGCCCAAGCACGATGTGCAGCGCAAGGTCGTCAGTCCGGCGGTTTCGCCAATGAACCTGGCGACCATGGAGCCGCTGATCCGCGAGCGGGCCGGCAAGATCCTCGACGGCCTGCCGATCGGCGAGCAATTCGACTGGGTCGACCTGGTCTCGAAGGAGCTCACCGGCATGACGCTGGCGACCCTATTCGACATGCCGCAAGAAGACCGCCGCCAGCTCGTCTACTGGTCCGACGTGGTCACCGCGGCGCCCGGCCAGGGGCTGATCGATACGATCGAACAGAAGATGGCGATTTTCGTGGAGTACCACGCCTACTTCACCAACCTGTGGAACCAACGGGTCAACGCCCCGCCCAAGGGCGACCTCATCTCCATGCTGGCCCACGGCGAGGCTACCCGGAACATGGAGCCGCGCGAGTTCTTCGGAAACGTCGTGCTGCTGACGGTCGGCGGCAACGACACCACCCGCAACACCATTTCCGGCTCGGTCCTGGCGCTGAACCAGAACCCCGACCAGTACGCCAAGCTGCGCGCGAACCCGGGCCTGATTCCTTCCATGGTCTCCGAAACCATCCGCTGGCAGACCCCGCTGGCCCACATGCGCCGCACGGCGCTGGAGGACGTGCAGTTCGGCGGAAAGACCATCAAGGAAGGCGACAAGGTCATCATGTGGTACGTCTCGGGCAACCGCGACGAAGAGGTCATCGACCGGCCGAACGAGTACATCATCGACCGCGAGCGGCCCCGCAATCACATCTCCTTCGGCTTCGGCATCCACCGCTGCGTCGGCAACCGCCTGGCCGAGCTGCAGCTGAAGGTGATCTGGGAAGAGATCCTCAAGCGCTTCCCGACCATCGAGGTCGTGGGCGAGCCCAAGCGGGTCTATTCCACCTTCGTGAAGGGCTATGAGACCCTGCCGGTGGTGATCCCCACGCGGACCTAGCGGTCCTCCGCGCTCTCCCGCACCCGCACGATCAGCGACTGGCTGGCGGTGGCCATCAGTTCGCCGTCCTGGGCGAACAGAGAGATCGCGCCGTGGCCGAACCCGCCGTGAACGCCCAGGATGCGGATGTCGCACAGCACCCACTCCGTGGGGACGATCCGGCGGATGCGCAGGGTGTTGTCCAGGCTGTTGCCGCCGGCGTTCTGGCCCAGCGCATTGCCGATGCCCGAGGGCACGTGGTCGGCGATGATCGCCAGCATCGTCGCGTCGATGGCGAACCGCTCGCGCGGTCGCACCCAGATCAGCAGCCGCCCGTCCTCCTCCGCCGCGCCCTGGCGGTCGAAGCCGTAGTGGCCCTTGGCGACGCGCACCTCCATGCGGCTGTGCAGGCCGTAGTGCGCGGCCCGCCAGTGCTCGGCGGGCTCGCAGTCCTCTGGGCGCGGGACGTCCGGCATGGTGAGCCATTGGCGGGAAAGCTCGCTCGGCCGCGCGCCCAGGGCGGCGTTGACCGTGAAGATCTCCTTGTCGCCCACATGGCCGATGACCCGAGCCTGGCTGCTGTGCCTGCCGGCGACCGGGACCCAGACGTCCAGGTCCACCACGCTGGGCGGGCGGGCGAACGACAGGTACTGCGCCGTGGCCCAGACCACGGGTCGGCCGGTGGTGCGCTCCATGGCCCCGATCGCCGAGGCCAGGCCGACGCCGCCGAACATGAACATCTCGTCCGGCCGCCCGACGCAGACGTCCGGGGTCAACGGCATGAACCAGCGGTGCGGGTTGTGCGTAGCGCGCAGGTCGAAGAAGAGGCGATCCATGCCGCCTTCATGAGCCCGAGGGGCCAGGCTTCGCAAGACGAGACGAGCTCCAGATATAGCCGACGCCCCCTGTTCTCTCCCGGCTGACTTGGTTCAGGTTAGCCGGGAGAGAGTCTAGGCCGTCGTGGTGAGGCCGCCCAGGAAGGCGTGGATCTGCGCCACCACCGCCGCGCCTTCTCCGACCGCCGCGGCCACGCGCTTGGTCGAGCCCGCACGCACGTCGCCGATGGCGAAGACGCCCGGCATCGCCGTTTCCAGCGGCCTGCCGGCGTTCGCGCCCGTCACGACAAACCCCTTGGCGTCGGTCTCCACACAGCCTTGCAGCCAATCGGCGTTGGGATCGGCGCCGATGAACAGGAACAGGTGGCGCAGGGGCCGGTGTTTCCGTTCGCCCGTCTGGCGGTTGTGACAGGTCGCGGCGGTCAGGCCCTGCGCCCGGTCGCCTTCCACGGCGAGGATCTCGGTGTGGGTGTGCAACTCGACGTTCGGCAAGGCGGCGATCCGGTCGACCAGGTATCGCGACATGGTCGATTCCAGCCCCGGGCCGCGAACGATCAGATGCAGGCGCTCGACCCTTGGCGCCAGAAAAACCACGGCCTGGCCCGCAGAATTGCCGCCGCCCACCAGCGCCACATCCTTGCCAGCGCAGAGCTTGGCCTCCACGGCGGACGCCCAGTACGACACGCCCGCGCCTTCGAACGTCTCTATGTCCGGAATAGCTGGGCGCCGGTATCGTGCGCCGGACGCGATCACCACCGTCCGGGTCCGCACCCGCGAGCCATCGCCGAGTTCCAGCTGAAGCGGGTCATCGCCGGACCGCGGCGTGTCGCAATCGAGCCTGGCGACCTCCAACGGCACGGCGATCTCAGCCCCGAACTTCTGCGCCTGGTTCCACGCCCGGCCCGCCAGCGCCTGGCCGGATATACCGGTCGGAAAGCCGAGATAGTTCTCGATCCGCGCCGAGGCGCCTGCCTGGCCGCCGATCGCCCGCTGGTCGAGCACCAGCACCGACAGCCCTTCGGACGCGGCATAGACAGCGGTGGCCAGGCCGGCCGGACCGGCGCCCACCACGGCGACATCATAGACCTTGTCCGGATCAGGCGGGACGAGCAGACCCAGGCAGGCGGCCGCCTCGCTGTTCGACGGACGACGGAGCACCGCTCCGTTCGGGCAGACCATCAGCGGAAGCTCCTGCGGCGAAACGCCCATCCGCTCGACCAGGGCATGGCCCTCCCCGTCGCGGATCGCTTCCAGGACCGCATGGGGATAGGCGTTCCGCGACAGGAACTCTTGCAGGCGTACAAGGTCGGGATTGTCGGGCGGGCCGACCAGGATCACCCCTGCGGAACCCTCCTCCAGCAGGCCTATCCGCCGCAGAATCAAGGCGCGCATGATCATTTCACCGAGCTCAGCGGCGCCGATCAGCAGGGCCCGAAGATGCGCGGCGTCGAACGGCAGCGCGACGGCGCCGTCCGGGCCCGCACGGGCGGCGGAGAGCGTGCCGCGGCCGCCGAGCTGGCTGACCTCCCCGGTGAACTGGCCCGCGTGCTCCACCGCGATCGGGTGTTGGTGTCCTAGGCCATCGTGATGGGTGATCTCGATGGCGCCCTCCAGCAACAGCCAGGACGGCACGTTCCGCTCGCCCACATCATAGATCAGCTCGCGGGGCGCAAACTCGCGCGCTGGGCCGCTGGCGAACCGCCGGGCGGCCTCGACCTGCGCCGCGTCCAACACCGGGAACATCTGAGCCTGACGGGTCTCGAGCACGCTCATGGCCGCGCCTCTAGCCTCGCAATGCCGCCGAGATCGCCGCCAGGCCGGCATCGAGCTCATCGGCCGTCGGCCAGCCGTAGCCCAGGCGGAAATAGCTGTCGGGTTGCTCGAACCAGTGACCGGGCCCGACGTAGGCGCCGTGATCTTCCAGCAGGCGGCGGTAGAAGCCCTCGGTCCCGTCCGCGGGCTCGGCGGTCATGCGTGGGAAGCAGACGACGCCGCCGCTGGGCTTCACCCACTCCAGGCCGTCCTCGCCGGCCATCCAGTCGCTGACGCGCTGCAGGCGCCGCCGCATTTCGACCAGCCGCGGCCCCAGGATCGCAGCGCGGTTCTCCATCACCTGTTCGGCGACCCACTGGTCCATGACGCTGCCACAGATGCTGATCTGCTCGCTGGCCGCCAGGAACACCTCCTGCAATGCCGGGTCCCTGGTGATCAGCCAGCCGATGCGGATGCCCGGCACACCATAGGCCTTGGAAAGCGACGAGACGCTGATCACATGCTTGCCCAGCGAGGCCGCCGGCGGCAGCGGGCCCTCGAAGGAAAGGTCGCGATAGGTCTCGTCCACCAGCAGGCGGCAGTTGTGAGCGGCCGTGAGGTCGACCAGCGCTCGCAACTCGGCCTCGGTCAGCATCACGCCGGTCGGATTGTGTGGGCAGGTCGCGCTGACGATCTTCGTGGCCGGTGTAATGGCGGCGGCCACCGCCTCGAGGTCGATGCGGAAGCCGTCCTCGAACGCGAGGTCCACATGCGTGGTCGCACAGCCGATGGCTCGCGGAGTCTCCAAGTTCGTCGCGTAGTTGGGCCGGACCACCACCAGGTGGTCGCTCGCACCCAGCAGTGAGGTGGCGATGATGAACAGCGCGCCGGCCGCGCCGGTGGTCACCAGCACGTCGCCGGATGAGAGCCCCTGCCCGTCCGCCGCGATCAGTTCGCGCAGCCGCTCGCGACCCCGGTGTTCGCCATAGAGCAGCGGCATGTCGGGGATGGTCAGGCCGAGGTCGGACAGCTTCTGGTCGGCCACCGAACTTTCCGAGAGGTTCCAGCGGATGCGCGCGTAGCCGTACTCCTCCGGGCTCTCCACCTCGATCGGCATTCGGACATAGCGCACGTGGGACGGCTCCTAGCTGCGGGTGAAGACCGGTTCGCGGCGTTCGCGGAAGGCGGAGACGGCGGCCCTGTGGTCGGCGGAGCGACGCAGGGTCCGAAGCTCCGGCGCGGCCATGGCGTTGAACTCTTCGGGTGACAGGTCCGGAGCGCGGTTGGCGGTGCGCTTGCTGGCCTCCACTGATAGCGGCGCGCGGCTGGCGATGCGTTCGGCGAGCGCGATGGCCGCGGCGCGCAGGTCGTCCGGCGCGTGCAGGCCGGTGACCAGGCCGTAGCGCTCGGCGGTCTCGGCGTCGTGCGGCGATCCGGTCAGCAGCATCGCCTTGGCGCGGCCGACGCCGATCAGACGCGGCAGGCGATAGGTCGAGGCCATCAGCCCCACATTGACGCCGGCGCAGACGAACTTCGCCTCGGTGGAGGCCAGCCGGATGTCGCAGCACAGCGCCAGCTCGAACCCACCGCCGACGCACCAGCCGTTGACCGCCGCCACCACCGGGACCCGCGTCGCCTCCAACCGGTCGAGCAGCCGGCCGAACCCCGCTAGGTCCTCACCGCCAGGGCCGGTGTTCTTCAGGTCGTCGCCGGCGCAGAAGGCGCGGCCTTTGCCGGTGACGATCAGGCAGCGGAGCGCGTCGTTGGCCTCCATCTGGTCCAGCGCCGCCATGAAGGTCTGGCGCATCGCCTCGCCCAGGGGGTTCATCGGCGGGTTGTCGATCTCCAGCAGAACCACGGCCTCGCTGACCGGCTGGACATGCACCTGACCGCTCATGCGGGACTCTCCATCTTGCGTTCGACGGCTGCCGCGCCGGAGGCGATCAAGGCGTCGATCTCGGCGGCCGAGAAGCCCGCCTCGATCAGCACCTCGCGCGTGTGCTCGCCCACCTCGGCGGGGCCGCGGGTCAGGGCCACCGGCGTGTCGTGCAGCTTGATCGGGGTGCGCGGGAACGACCGCCCGCCGGCCTCGGCGAGCAGGCCGCGGGCCTTGATCTGCGGATCGTCCCAAGCCTCGGCGATCGTGTTCAGGGGCCCGGCGGGGACGCCCTTGGCCTCCAGCTTCAACACCCAGTTCGCGGAGGTGTCGGTGGTCAGGATCGCCTCAATGCGCGCCTGCAGGGCGTCGCGGTTCTTCATCCGGCCACCCGTCGAGTCGAAGCCGGGCTCATCGGCCAGCGCGGTGTCACCCAGCGCCTCGCAAAACCGCCGCCACAGCCGCTGGCTGTTCACGCCCACCACCATGTGACCGTCGGCGGTCTTCAGCGCCTCATAGGGCGCCGCCAGCCGATGGCGCGCGCCGTTCCGCTCGGCCACCGCGCCAGTGGTCAGGTACATGCCGCTTTCCCAGATCGTGTAGGCCAACGCCGACTCCAGCAGCGAGCTCTCCACCTGCTGCCCCTTGCCCGTCGCGTGGCGGCTCTGGATCGCGGCCAGCACGCCCACGGCGGCGAACAGCCCGGCGTTGAGATCGGAGATCGGCACCGCCGTCGAGCACGGGGTCTGACTGCCGGCCTCGCCCACGAAGCTCATGATGCCGCTCATCGCCTGGGCGATCAGGTCGAAGCCGCCGCGGCTGCGGTAGGGCCCGTCCAGGCCAAAGCCGGAAACCGAGCAATAGACCAGCCGCGGGTTGATCTTCGAAAGCTCGCCGTAGCCCAGGCCCATGCGGTCGAGCGATCCGGGGCGGTAGTTCTCGACGAAGACGTCCGCTGTCTCGGCCAGCCTGCGAGCGACCGCCGCCCCGCGCTCGGTCGTCAGGTCGAGTGCGATGGCGCGCTTGTTGCGGTTCACGAAGTCGAAGGCGCGGAAGGCCGCCCCTTCCATCCCGCGCGTGCTCTCTCCCGCAGGCGGCTCGATCTTGACCACGTCGGCGCCCAGGTCGGCCAGGATCATCGAGCAGTAGGCGCCGGCGATGACATGGGTGCAATCCAGAACCTTCAGACCGGTCAGCGCCCCCATGGCCGGTTCCTCCCTAGCCCGCCGGCGCCAGGACGCAGGCCCGGGCCAGCGAGACCCGGGTCAGGTCGCGCCGGCGCGCGAAGGCGGCGCGGGCGGTCTCGGCCGGACTGCGGCTCTTCTGCCATTCGTTCAGGTCCCTGTAGCCGGTCATCAGCAGCAGACGCCGCGCGCCCTCCAGCAGATCGTCCTTGCTGGGTTCGGCGGCGAACAGGCCGAAGATCCTCGTTTCGAAGTGGCCTTCGAAATCCGGCCAGGCCTCGCCGGAAAGCCTGACGAACTCGTCGAAACCGCTCGCGTCGATCGTGAACCAGTTGTGGACATAGACCCCCATGGCCGCCGGCCGCGCGCCATCGGCGGGGCGGATGGTCGGCGTCAACCGGTGGCGCTCAGCAGAGACGACGCCGGGGGCGCGCATCACCGCCTCGACCGGCGCACTCGCCGAGGTCAGCACCAGCGCCTGGTTGGAGGCGAAGCCCAGCAGCGGCGAGAAGACCGCGACAGCCGCTGGCCCGAGCGTCTGATGGACGTGGTCGGCCAGGGCCTTCTGAGCGGCGCGATCGCGCCTAAGGTGCAGCTCATAGTAGTTATATTCCATGGCCTTGCGCCTAGTAATTCACGCGCTGGGTGATCGCACCATCGACGATCATGTTGATCCCGGTCGTGAAGGCCGAGCGCGGGCTGGCCAGGAACACGGTCGCGGCCGCAATCTCCTCCGGCGTGGCCATCCGGCCGGTGGGATTACGCTTGATCATCTGGTCGAAGAACCCGGGCATATTCTCCTTCACGTTGCCCCAGACGCCGCCCTCGAAGAACACGGTCCCCGGCGAGACCACATTGCAGCGCACCTTGTTGACCGCGTTCTGCCGCGCCACGCCCTTGGCGAAATGGATCAGCGCCGCCTTCATTGCGCCGTAGGATGAGGGATTGTCCGAGTTCACCGCGGAGACCGACGAGGTGATGATGAAGGCGGCGTCGCCGGTCTTGGCGGCCGCGGCGGTGAGCAGCGGCCTGGCCGCCTCCCAGGTCCGCACGGCGCCCAGCATGTCGATGTCGAACATCGCCTGCCAGTCGGCCACGGTGTTCCCCTGCACCAGCGCGCTGGCGTTGGACACCAGGACGTCGAGGCCCCCCAGGGTCTCGGCGGCCTTGACGACGAAAGCCTGCAAGGCCGGCCCGTCGGCGATATCCACCACCTCGCCCCAGGCCTTCACACCCCGGCCTTCCAGAGCCTTGACCGTCTCGGCGACCTGTTCGGCGTTGCGGGCGCAGATGGCGACATTGGCGCCTTCATCGGCGAAGGCTTCGGCGATCGAACGGCCGATGCCGCGCGTGCCGCCGGTCACCACCGCGGTCTTGCCCTTGAGTTGCAGATCCATAGGGATGCCTCTTCTGATGTCAGCCTGTCTTGAACAGGTCTCCGTAGCGATCGCGTAGCAGGTTCTTCTGGACCTTGCCCATGGCGTTGCGCGGCAGCTCGTCGACGAAAACGATCCGCTTGGGCGACTTGTAGGGCGCGAGCTGGCGGCGGCATTCGGCGATCATCGCCGCCTCGTCCCCGGCCCCGATCACCACCGCCACCACGCCCTCGCCGAAGTCAGGGTGCGGAATGCCAACCACCGCGCTTTCGGCGACGCCGCCGAGTTCGTCGAGCACCAGCTCGATCTCCTTGGGATAGACGTTGTAGCCGCCGGAAATGATCAGGTCCTTGGCCCGGCCGCTGATCCAGACGCGCCCGTCCGGGTCGCGATGGCCCACATCGCCGGTCTTGAAAAAGCCGTCGGCGGTGAACTCCTCGGCGGTCTTTTCGGGCATTCGCCAATAGCCGGAGAAGACGCTGGGCCCGCGGATCTCGATGACGCCGGTCGCCGAGCCGCCACCGATGCGCAGCTCCACGCCCGGCAGGGGAAAGCCGACGCTCCCGGGGATGCGCGCACCGTCCAGAGGATTGGAAGTGATGATCACCGCCTCGCTCATGCCGTAGCGCTCCAGGATACGCATGCCCGTGCGCCCTTCGAACTCCGTGAAGGTCGATTCCAGCAGCGGTGCGGAGCCTGAAATGAACAGGCGCATGTGCGCGGCGCGCTCGGCCGTGAACTCCGGGTTGGCCAGCAGGCGGGTGTAGAAGGTCGGCACCCCCATCATCACCGTGGACTGGGCGAGGCCCGCGATCACCTGGGCATCCTCGAAGCGGGGCAGCCAGACCATCGGAGCGCCGGAGAGGAAGGCGCAGTGCAGGGCCACGAACAGCCCATGGACGTGGAAGATCGGGAGCGCATGCAGCAGCACGTCGTCCGGCGTGAACCCCCAGGCCTGGTGCAGGGCCACGGCGTTGGCGGCCAGGTTGCCGTGGCTCAGCATGGCGCCCTTGGAGCGGCCCGTGGTCCCGCTGGTGTAGATCAGCGAGGCGAGGTCGCCGTCCTGGCGCGCGACGGCCTGCTCCAGCGGCGCAGCCGATCGCGCCTCGGCGAGGAAGGTCTTCGGATCGGTGACCAACAGGGCGGGCTCGGCATCGGCCGCGAAGTGGTCCACCTCGGCGGCCGTATAGGCGGCGTTGAGCGGCAGGAAGACCGCGCCGGCCTTCAGCACGCCCAGATAGAACATTACCGCCTCGACCGATTTATCAGCCTGTAGTCCGACCCGGTCACCCGGCCGGACGCCCTTGGCCGTCAGGTGGCCGGCGGCCTGGGCCGCGCCGCTTTCCAGCTCGGCGTAGCTGACCTCACCGCCGTCGCTCAGCAGGAACGCCGGTTTGGACCGATCCGCCGGAAAGCCGCCTGCCAGAAGGTCGTAAAGGTTCATCCCTCTCCATTATGGCCGGCGCCGTCTTTGCGCCAGTCTCCCGCATGCCGCCGGGCTCAGCGACCGTCGGGATAGCGGAACACCATGCCGCCGCGGCCGTCGAACACCATGTATCTGACAGGCGGGCCGTGCTCGAACGTCTCGGAGGCGAACAACATGGCGGCCTGCAGTTTGGCGTCGTCCGCGTCTTCGGCCTCAAGCCGTTCGGTGCGCGCCGCGATCTTTGTGGCCGCTGGCCATTCGAAGACGAGGATAAAGGCGCTCATGCGCCGACGATCCGCCGAACATGGCGGAAAACACTGATCAGCACACGTACTCTCCCGAACGGATATCACCCTTCAGGACTTAACGCCGCGCCTCGCGTGACCCCTCAGCTCATCCACGCCGAGATATCAATTTAGGATCCAAATCTATTCTCCGCACACGGACGTAAGCCTCGTCCATTGGGATTCCTTGCAAGGGGGGTCAGGCGGTCAGCCGGTGTTTCTGAGACCCGCCGCCACACCGTTGATGGTCAGGTGGATGCCCTCCTTGACCGCCTCGTCCTGATCGCCTCGCCTGCGGCGGCGGATCAGCTCGATCTGCAGGTGGTTGAGCGGGTCGATGTAGGGCAACCTCGAGCGGATGGCGGCGGCCAGGTCCGGGTCCTTTTCCAGCATCTGCGATTGGCCGGTGATGGTCAGCAACGCCTCGCAGGTCCGCTCCCACTCGGCCTTGATCTGCCCGAAGATGTGGTCGCCCAGCGCCCTGTCCTCGATGAGACCCGCGTAGCGCCCCGCGATGGCCATGTCGGACTTGGCCAGCACCATCTCCATGTTGGCCAGCGCCGAGGAGAAGAAAGGCCATGTCGCGTGCAGGTCCGCCAATTCCTCGATTGGAACCCCGGCGTCGCGCACGCCCGAGCCGAAGCCGAACCAGCCCGGCAGCATGATCCGCGACTGGGCCCAGGAAAACACCCAAGGGATCGCGCGCAGGCCCGCAATGCTGCGGGTGGTCTGGCGCGAGGTCGGTCGGCTGCCGATGTTCAGGTCGGCGATCTCGGTGATCGGGGTTGCGCCATAGAAGTAGTCGATGAACCCCGGGGTGTCGTGGACCAGGGCCCGGTAGGCGGCCATCGAACCCCGGCTGAGCGCCTCCATGGCCCGGGCGTGCGGCTCGGCGACGGTGGCGTGCGACTCGTCGCGGAATGAAGCCAGGACCATGCCGGCGGTGAGCGTTTCGAGGCTCTGCCTTGCGAGCTCCGGGTCGGCGTATTTGTTGGCCACCACCTCGCCCTGCTCGGTGACGCGGATACGCCCGTTCACCGTGCCGCCTGGTTGAGCAAGAATGGCCTCGAAGCTGGAGCCGCCGCCGCGTCCCACCGCCCCGCCCCGGCCATGGAACAGTTGCAGCCGCAGTCCCTCGTCGCGGGCGACGCCGGCGAGCGCGCGGGACGTCTGGTAGAGCTCCCAGGTCGAGGTCAGATAGCTGCCGTCCTTGTTAGAGTCCGAATAGCCGATCATCACTTCCTGAAGGCCGATCGGCTCGACCAGTTTGCGGATCAGCGGCAGGGCCAGATAGGCCTTCAGGGTCTGCGGCGCAGCGCGCAGGTCAACGATGGTCTCGAACAGCGGCTCGGCGAAAATCTGGGCCACTGGCGGTCGGCTCGCCCCATCGCCCGGCGTGAACAGGCCGACCTCTTTCAGAAGCAGATAGACCTCCAGCAGATCGGAGACCGAGGTGGTGTTCGAAACGATGTAGGAGCGGATGGCGTCGCGCCCGTAGAGCCGCTTCACGTCCGCCGCGGCCTGCAGGATGGCGTACTCCCGCACCGTCTCCTCACCGTAGGCCTCGTAGGGAGAATGCAGCAGCCGCCCGTGGCCCAGCTCCGCCAAGAGGAGTGCGCAGCGCGCCGCCTCGTCCAGGCTTGCATAGTCGGCGCAGACGCCGGCCGTCTTCAGCAGCTCCGCCACCACCCGCTCGTGCGCCGACGAGTTCTGACGCATGTCCAGGCGGGCCAGGTGGAAGCCGAAGGTGTCCACCGCGCGGATCAGGTCGGGCAGCGGACCGCGGGCGAACAGGTCACCGTGATTGGCGATCAGGCTGGCCAGCACGGTCTCCAGGTCGGCCTTGAAAGCGTCGGGCGAGCCATAGGGTTCAGCCTGGACGGCAGGCGGCCGCGCCGGCGCCTCGCCCACCAACAGCTGATAGGTCGCCGCCAAGCGCGCATAGACGCCCGTCAGGGCCTGGCGATAGGGTTCGTCCGCCCGCTGGGCCGAGGCGTCGTGCGCCAGGTCGGCCAGCGCCCGCAGTTGGTTGCTCACCGTGGCGAGCCGCGCCGACTGCGAGAGCTCCGCACCCAGGGCGTGCACACCATCGAGGTAGTTGGCCATCACCGCGCGGGCCTGCCGCGCCATCGCCGCGCGCATCACCTCGGCGGTCACGAACGGATTGCCATCCCGGTCCCCGCCCACCCAGGAGCCAACCCGCAGGAAGCTGTTCAGGTCCGGTGGATGGCCCAGCACCTCCATCCAATGGGCGTAGAGCCGCGGCAGCTCCGGCAGGAAGCTGCGCTCGAAGTAGGAGACCGCGTTCTCCACCTCGTCATCGACGCCCGGCTTCACCGAACGCAGGAGCCGCGTGCGCCAGAAGATCGAGACCTGGCGCTTCAACTCCCGCTCGATATCGTTCCGCTCCAGATCGGTGCGGGCGTGGTCGTAGGCGTCAAGCTCGGTGGAGATGGCGCAAACCCGGTCGAGCACGCTCTTGCGGCGCACCTCGCTGGGGTGGGCGGTGATCACCGGCGCAACCAGCGCGCCCTGCAGCAGCGCCACCACCTGGTCCAGACCGACGCCCTCCACCGCCAGGGCGCGGATCGCCCCGGCCAGGGTGTCGGGGCGATCGTCGCCGCCGCGGCCACGGCGACGCTGGATCTGATCCTCTGCGATGTTGGTGATCTGCAGGAAGCAGGCGAAGGAGTGGGCGAAGCGCACCGTGTCAGGCAGGCTGAGCGCGCCCAGCCGTTCGGCCATGGCCTTGGCGGCGGCGCTCGTACCCTCGCGGTGGAACGCCACCGAGGCCTTGCGGGTATCCTCGATCTGGTTGAACACCGCTTCGCCATCCTCGGCGCGGATCACGTCACCCAGCACGCGCCCCAGGAACCGGGTCGTGGCGCGAAGCTGATCCGGCATCGGCGTGACCATGCTCGAACGATGGCCACAGCCGATCGTGCGCGTCATCTGGTTTCCTGACGCCATAGCAGCGATAGTCTCCCGTTCCACGATGGACGGCTCAAAGCCCACCCCAAAGGATTTCATGACACCCGACGACGCGCTTGCCCGCATTCGCCGATATAATGGCCGACTGAACGCGTTCGTCCGGGTGTTCGATCCGGCGCTGGGCGACGGCGCCGGGCCGGTCTTCGCCATCAAGGACCTGTTCGACGTCAAGGGCGTCCCCACCGGCGGCGGGGCGCAGGTTCCTCTGAGCGAAGATCCCGCGGCCAACGCGGTGGTGGTGCAGCAATTGCTCGACGCCGGCTGGCGGGCGGTGGGCAAGACCCAGACCGTTGAGCTGGCCTACGGCGGCTGGGGCACGAACCGTGCGGTGGGCGCGCCCTGGAACCCCTGGGATTCGAAGGTTCACCGGGCGCCCGGCGGCTCCTCCTCCGGATCGGCGGCGGCGGTGGCGGCGGGGCTGTGCGACGCTGCCCTGGGCAGCGACACCGGCGGCTCTGTGCGCATCCCGGCGGCGACCTGCGGCGTCGTGGGACTGAAGCCCGGTCGCGGCCTGGTCAGCCTGAAGGGGGTCCATCCCCTGGCGCCGGCGCTGGACACCGTGGGCGCGCTCGCCAAGGACGTGGCCACCGCCGCACGGATGCTGGGGATCATCTCAGGCCCCGATGGCGCGGCCGCCGGGCGCGGGCCCTTCGACGCTGAGGCGGCCCTGACCGGCGAGGTCGAGGGCCGGCGCCTGGCCGCCATCCCGCTCGAACACCTGGGCGAGGTCGACGCCGACGTGGGCCGCCTCTATCTGGCTGCGCTGGACCGCCTGCGCAAAGTCGGCGTCACCGTCCAGATGGTCCGCCCGCCGAAGGCGCTGGACGAGAGCTTCGCGCCCAACGGCCTGCTGATGGCTGGCGAAGGCTGGCGGATCTGGCGCGAGCGTCGAGCGACACGGCAAGGTCATGGATCCCTGGATCGTCAAGCGCTTCGAGGTCGGCCGCGACATCTCCGATGAGCGGCTCGCCGAAGCCCACGACCAGCGCGCGGCCGACCAGCGGGAATTCCACGCCTGGCTCGCTGCCTACGACGGACTGGCCACGCCCACCTGTCCGATTCCCGGTCCGCCGATGGACCAGGTGGACGAGACCACCTCTCCGCTCAGCCGCCTGACGCGGGCCGCCAACTATCTCGACCTGCCCGGGATCAGCGTCCCCTGCGGCCTGACCGGCGAAGGTATGCCGGCCGGCCTGCAGATCATCGGCCGACCGCGCGACGAGGCCAGCGTCGTTGCCCTGGGCGCGGCGTTCGAAAAGGTCAGCGGCTGGAATGGCCGAAGCCCCGACATGTCAGGCTTCGGCTAAACCCTTGGCGCTCAGGTCTTGGCCCTGGCCTTCTTGGCCTTGGCTTTCGTCTGGCCGGGCCAGGCGGTGTCGATCGCCAGCCGTGGATTGGCGGTGATCTTCAGGTCGGCGCAGTGGTGGTAGGTGAAGCGGCCGTCGGTGTTGACGCCGTGTTCCTCCATGAACTGGATGATCTGCAGCGAGCAGTGGTCGCAGTTGATGTTGGGGATCTTGACGTAGGTGTCGAACGCCTGGCCGGGCTGGCGCTGATGGTGCTCAAAGATGCCGTCCACGAGCACCGGCGGCTTGGGGTTGAGATCGATCTTGCCGGACACCGAGACCGGGCCGTGCGGGCCGTCCTTCGTCACGTCTTCCGGATCGGCCGGGAGTTCCGAGCGGTCGAGCACCGACAGCGCCACCCGGAAATGGCCCGGGTGGTAGACGGTCTCCTTGACCTTCACGCGCAGGAGTTCGCCGCCGGCGACGGGGGTGATGAAGGCCGTGGGCGTTCCCGCATTGGCGCTCGTCCCGCCGCAGGGCCCGAGCTTCTGCGGATCGCCCAGATGGTCTTCTTCGATCCAGGACTTCGGCGTCACCAGGATGAAGTGGGCCCAGGAAGCCGCCGGCGCGGCGAGCGCGACAGCGCCGGCAAGCAGGGCCGAGACAAGGCGAAGCTTCACGTTCAGATCCCCTATTCGCTACGATTCAGGCGTCACTTAGCATCGGCCGCAACTTCACAGATTTCGCGTCGGAGACGACTTCTGTCCGGGATCAGCGGCGACGCGCCCCTTTGCTATTCGGCCCTGAGCGCCGGCGCCGGCCGCTTGGAAAGCGCCTGGAAGGCGGCGAGCAAGCCACCGATCCCCGCCACGAGGGCCGCCGCCGCCACAAGGGCCGCGACGCCCGCCCAGTCCATGCTCCACTTGGCGTGGAAGACTTTCACCACCACCGGCCAGGCGGCGGCATAGCCAAGGGCCACGCCCGCGGCCCCCGCAATCACACCGACCGCGCCGTACTCGAGGACATAGGCGCCAAGGATCTGGCCACGCGAGGCGCCCAGCACCTTCAGGATCGCGGCCTCCCGCGTCCGGGCCCGGGCGCGCGCGGCGATGGCGCCGGTCAGGACCAGCAGGCCGGCGAGCGCGGCGACCGCCGCAGCCCCGCGCACCGCCAGCGCCAGGCGGTCGAACAGGTCGGTGGCGGCTTCCAGCTGCTCGCGCACCGAGATCACGTTCACGGTCGGAAAGCTGTGGCCCAGCTCGCGGATGACCGCAGCCTCCTGCGCCTTGGAGGCCTTGGCGATGGCGACCTGCCGCAGGTTGGCGCCCGCCATGGCCGAAGGCGTGATCACCAGCGGGAAGCTGGCGCCGAAGCCGCCGAAGTCGACCTTGCGCAGCACCGCCACCTTGGCGTCGATGTCGTTGCCCAGCACGGACAGCGTGATCTGATCGCCGACCTTGATCTGTTCGCCACGCGCCACATCCACGTCGATGGCGACCTGCGCCGGGCCTGCATAGTTCGCCGGCCACCAACGACCGTTCTCGATCCCCGCGCCCTCCGGCTCCGGCCCGATGGCGGACATCGAGATGTCGCTGTCGTAGGCCCAGCGATCGGACCTGGCGATCTTCTGTGTGTCCACCGGCTGGCCGCGGACCTTGGTGATACGGCCGGTGACGAACGGCTCTCGCAGATAGGTCTTGGAGGTCAGGGGCGCGCCAAATCCGCGGCGCACGGCAGCGTCGAATTCGGCTGGCCGGTCGCCCGGAATATCCGTGAACACCAGGGCCGGCGCGGTGCGCGGGGCGACCTCGGCCACCTGGTTCAGCAGCGCCGACTGGATCAGCACCACCGCGGCCAACAAGGCCACGCCCAGGCCGATGGCCGGCGAGGCGGTTCTCGCCGCCGAATGCGGTCCGGCAAGGTTGGCGAGACCGATGCGCAAGGGCCCCCTCGCCCGGGTCCTGGCCTTGCCAGCCAGCACCGCCGAGCCCCAGCCCAGCGCCCAGAGCAGGCCGAAGGAGACCGCTACGCCGGCGATCATGATCGCCGCCGCCAGGGGTGTTGGCGCGGTGGCCACCGCCATGGCGGCGAGGCCGACCGCGGCCAGCACCGCGCCCACGATCTCCGGCCCGATCTTGAAGGTCCCCGACAGGTCGCTGCGGAACAGGCTGGCGGGCGGCGTCGACCGCGCGCGGCCCAGCGGGGCGAGCGAGAAGGCCGCGGCGGAAAGCAGGCCGAAGGCCGCGGCCTTGGCCAGGGGCCCAGGGTAGACCGCGAACAGGGCCGGAATCGGCAGGTTGTTCTTGATGAGTTCGCCCATAGCCAGCGGTGCGGCGGCGCCGATCGCCAGGCCGATGGCGACGCCGAGCGCCGCCAGCAGGCCGATCTGGATCAGGTAGATGTCGCGGACCAGCTGCCCCTCCGCGCCCAGGGCCTTCAGCGTGGCGATGACCGGCTTGCGGACCTCAAGATAGGCGCTGACCGCCCCGAAGACGCCCAGGCCCCCGGCCACCAGCGAGGCCAGGCCGATGAAGCCCAGGAAATACTCCAGTTGGTCGATCAACCGGTGGATGCCAGGCGCCGCGTCCTCGCGGTCTCGTATCCGGACCAGGCCGCCCATCCGCCGATGCAGATCCGCCTTGGCGGCCGCCAGCGGCGTTCCGGCTGGCAGTTCGACGCGCGCAGTCACGCCGAACGGCAGCCCCGGCGCCATGAACCCGCCTCGCTGGACCGCGGCAAGACTGGTGATCACCCGCGGGCCAAGCGCGAAGCCGCGCGACAGGCGGTCCGGCTCCTCCAGCAGCACGCCGCGCACCACCAGGGGCAGGTTGCCCGCCAGGAACTGGTCGCCCACCTGCATGTGCAGCTTGTCGAGCAGAGGTTGTTCGACCACGGCGCCGGCCACGCCGCGAACCGGTGCAATGGCGGCCTGCAGCGAAGATGCGCCCTTCAGCGTCACCTTGCCGGCCAGGGGGTAGGCGTCGTTGACCCCGCGCAGCTCGATCAGCCGGCGCTCGCCCGCGGGCGACTGCGCCATGGCCATCGACGCCACCGCATAGGAAACCTGCCCCGCGTGGCCGAGGATCGCCTGCTCGGCGGGATTGAAGTTCCGCTGACGGACGCTCAGCGCCAGGTCGCCGCCCAGGATCTCGCTGGCCTGGCTGGCGAGGCCACGGCGGAAGGCCTCGGCGGTCGAACCGGCCGCGGCGATCGCCGCCACCCCCAGCGCAAGACAGGCGAGGAAGATGCGGAATCCCCGAACGCCGCCCCGCAGCTCGCGCGCCGCGAACCGAAAACTAAGCGGCGTCATGCGGTTGTGGTGCTTTCCTGAGCGACGCGCCCGTCACGCAGCCGCACGGTGCGTCCCGCCCGCCTGGCCAGGGCCTCATCGTGAGTGACCAGCACCAGGGCCGCGCCGGTTTCCGCCACCAGGTCGAACATCAGCTCCGCCACGTGGGCGGCGTTGGCGGCGTCGAGATTGCCGGTGGGCTCGTCGGCGAACAGCAGCGCCGGGCGCGAGGCCAGGGCGCGGGCCAGGGCCACCCGCTGCTGCTCGCCGCCGGACAGCTGGTGCGGATAGTGCCGCCCCCGCGCCGAGAGGCCCACCCGCTCCAGCCATGCCTTGGCCGTCTCGGTGGCGCCGGGCGTGCGGGCGATCTCCAGCGGAGCCGCGACGTTCTCCTCCGCGGTCATGTTCGGCAGCAGATGGAAGCTCTGGAACACCAGTGACACGCGCCCCCGGCGCAGGCGGGCGCGGCCATCCTCGTCCAGCCCCGCCATGTCCTTCCCGAACAGCAGCACCCGGCCGCCGGTCGGGCGCTCCAGTCCCGCCGCAACGGCGATCAGCGAGGACTTGCCCGATCCGGAGGGCCCGACCAGCGCCACACGCTCGCCACGCCCTACGGTGACATCGAGCCCCCGCAGGATATCCACCGGCCCGGCGGCAGACGGCAGGGTGAGCGAAACCCTCTCGAGAACCAGCGGATCGGAGGCGTCAGTTTCGGTCAAGTCGGCCCCTTCGAGCGTTCAAGTCGCGTACACGATCCCCTAGATAGGACAGACGCATGGCCGAAACACGATCCCTCTTCCTTTCCCGCCGAACTCTGATCGCCGCAGGGCTGGCGGCCCTGCCTGTCACCCTGCCATCCTGGGCGCTGGCCGCAAACGGCCCGGTGGTCACTATGCTGGGGGATTCGATCACCGCGGGCTACGGCCTGCCGCAGGCCGCGTCCCTGCCGATCCAGCTGCATATGGCCCTGCAAAAACTCGGCGTGGCCAACATGGTGCGCGGCGCCGGCGTCTCCGGCGACACCACCCAGGACGGCGCCGCCCGCGTCGACTTCAGCATTCGGCCGGACAGCCAGGTGGTGATCGTGGCCCTGGGCGGCAACGATCTGCTGCAGGGCGTCGACCCAAAGATCACCCGCGCCAACCTGGAGCAAATCGTCAGGCGGCTGAAGGAGCGCCACATGGCGGTGATCCTCTGCGGCATGCATGCCCCATCGGAGATGGGCGCCGGCTACGCCCGCGACTTCGACGCGGTGTTCCCGGCTGTGGCGAAGGCGGAGGGCGTCACTCTGTACCCCGACCTGCTGGCAGGCGTGGCGCGCAATCCGGCCCTCAATCAGGGCGACGCCATCCACCCCAACGCCAAAGGGGTGCAGATCATCGCCGGCAAGCTGGCTCCCGTGGTGGCGAAGGCGCTCGCGCACCGGACCTGAGGTCCCGGCCCTTTAGGTCGCGACAGCTTCCCCGACCGATTCCCGATGCGCCCGCGTGCCGCCGAGGATCTTGAAGATCGCGGGCATGGCGAGCAGGACCAGCGGGCCCTGCGCGACCAGGCCGGAGATGATGGCGATCGCCAGCGGCCGCTCCATCGAGGCGCTGCCCCCCAGGGCAAGCGCCAACGGCGCCAGCGCCAGGATCGCGGCCAGGGTGGTCATGGCGATGGGGCGCAATCTGTTGAGCCCGGCTTCCACCAGCGCCCGGTCCGGCTCGAGCCCTTCTTCCAGCAGCGCCTCGTATTCGGTGAAGTAGAAGATCGCGACCTCGGTCGTGATGCCCAGGATCATGGTGGTGCCCATCAGCGCCATGATGTTGAGCTCGACCCCCGTGATCCACAGGCCAATCGCCACGGCCGAGGCCGCGGCCAGCGGCATCAGAAGGATGGTCACGGCGGTCCGGAAGCTCTCGTAGATCACCAGCAGCAGGACGAAGACCGCCGCGACGGCCGCCGCGAACACCATCGCCAGCCCTCGGAAGGCTGACTGCTGCTCGGCGAAGAGACCGCCCATCTCGAAGGTCACCCCGGCGGGCAGCAGCCCCGGCTTGGCGACGACCTTCTGGACGTCCTGGGCGGCCGAGCCGGTGTCACGTCCGGTGACGCGCGCGGTAACGGCGTCCATGCGCCGCATGTTCTCGCGGCCGATCTCGGCCTGGCCGGTGACGACGCGCAGGCTGGCCACCCGCGACAGGGGGAAGATGTGGCCGTCGGCGGGCGACTTGAGCATCAGGCCGCCGACCTGGTCGATCCGGCCACGTGTCGCCGCCGGCGTCCAGACGCGCACATCGGCCAGGCTGGTTCCGGTCTGGATCTGGGTCGCCACATTGCCGCTCAGCATGCCCTCGATCTGCTTGCTGGCTTCCCCGGCGTCGATGCCCTCCAACTCGGCCTTCAGCGGGTCAACCTCGATCTGCAACCCGTCGCCGGCGATCACCACGCCGGACTTCACCTCGGTGACGCCGCTCACCTTGCCGATAGCGTCGGCGACCTCAGGGCCGGTTTTCTGCAGCAGGGCTGCGTCGTCGCTGAAGAGCTTGACCTCGATGGGCTGCGGCACCGCCGTCAGGTCGCCGATCAGGTCCTCCATCAGCTGCGCCGTCTCGATCTCGACGCCGGGCACGCTGCCCTGAACCTTGCCGGCCACCTCAGTCATCACCTCCTCGATCGGCCGGCGGTCTTTGTGCTTGAGGCGGATGAAGAAGTCCCCGGTGTTGGGCTCGGTGAGCCCGCCGCCCAGTTGGACCCCGGTTCGCCGCGAGTAGGTGTCGACGTCCGGCGTGGCCCTGATCACCCCCTCGATCTGGCGCACCAGCCGGTCGGTCTCGGTCAGCGACATGCCGGGCGGGGCGATGTAGTCGAGGATGAAGCCGCCTTCGTCGATGTTCGGGATGAACCCGCTGCCGACGCTGACGAAGCACAGGCCGCCCAGGCCTGCGAGCACCACGACGCCCGCAACAGCCAGGAGAGGCCGGGCCACCATCACCTGCAGCGCTCCACGATAGCGGCGCATGATCCGGCCCTCCGGATCGATATCCGCCGTCTTCCCGCGCCGCTTGGTCAACTGCTCCACGAGCACCGGCACCAGCCACCAGGCCACCAGGAACGAGATCGTCAGGGCGACGGCCATGGTGATCGACAGCGCCTTGAAGAAGGCGCCCGTGACGCCGCTCAGAAAGGCCAGCGGCAGGAAGATGACGATGGTGGCGGCCGAGGAACTGACCAGAGGCCGCAGGAATTCGCCGACCGCGCGCTGGATGGTCAGCCGGCCCTTGTCCGGGTCTTCGCTCAGCCGGCGCTCGATGTGCTCGATCATCACGATGGCGTCGTCGATGATCAGGCC
>DASRRU010000109.1:0-10173 GCA_035656795.1 Phenylobacterium sp.
TGTAGTCCTCCACCACCACCCGCAGGCCCGCGTGCATGTGCCAGAAGCTGATGGCCAGCGTCAGGGCCGTCAGGGTGGCGTTCAGCGGGCTCTGGATCCAGTGGACGGCGTAGCCGTAGTCGCCGGCGGCGAGTTGCAGGACCGCATAGACCGCCCAGATCACCAGCGGGACGAGCGCGATGGCGGTGACCCGCTCGGAGACCCAATGGCCGGCGCCGTGCTTGGCGGAGCCGAGGCCGCGGGCGCGGCCGAGGGGAGTGCGATAGCTGACCATCAGAGCGCTCCCGTCATGCCGGCTATGCCCCAGATCGCCAGGCTGGCGGCGGCGGCAAAGGCGAAGACGAGGACGGCGCTGGCGTTGGCGGATTTCACGTCCAGACCATGGCCGGTGTCCCAGACCAGGTGCCGGATACCGTTGGCCAGGTGGTAGAAGACGCTGACCGTCAGGCCGAACATGACCACCTTGCCGGGGATCGAGCCGAGCAGGCCCTTGAACCCGGCGTAGGCGTCCGGGCCTTCCGCCAGGGAGATCGACCAGGCCGCGGCGATTAGGGCTCCGACGTAGAGCGCCACGCCGGTCGCGCGGTGGAGGATCGAGGTCCACATGGTGATGTGCCAGCGCCAGAGCAGCGGCGAACCGAGCCCCCCTGTGACCAGGTGAGGCGAGACTGGCCGCTCGCGCGGCGTGCTGGAGGCTTCCGTCATCCGTCTGACCTGCGTTGATCCCGTCCCAAGGCGACACCGCTTTTAAGCGCCGGGCGAGGGGTGTCAACGAAGCCCGCGCAGCACGTCGCGCCGACATCGTCGAAGGTCGTGAACACCGGCGCAACAGTCGGTTCGATGCGGAACACAGCCACGGGGCCGTACCTCCATCTTGTTTCGCAATCGGCGAAGCCTCTATGAACCTGACTAGCGAGACAATGCGTCATTGCTGTAGTGTTCCTTCGTGAAAGGCGGAGGATGCGCTTCGATCTCACCGACCTTAGACTGTTCTGCGACGTCGCCGACGCTGGATCGATCACCGCCGGAGCGGAGCGGAGCGCGCTGGCCCTCGCCGCCGCCTCGACGCGAATCCGCGGCATGGAGGAGGCGCTGGGCGCACCGTTGCTGGTGCGCGCACGCCAGGGCGCTACGCCGACCGAGGCTGGCCGCACCCTGCTGAAGCATGCTCGCGCCATGCTGGCCCAGAGCGCGCGCCTGCGCGAGGACCTCAGCGCCTATGCCGGCGGCCTCTCCGGCGAGGTTCGGCTGCTGGCCAACACCAACGCGCTCACCGAATTCCTGCCCGAGGCGCTTTCGGCCTTCCTGGCCGCCCATCCGCAGGTCAGCGTCGACCTGGAGGAGCGGCTTTCCGACGAGATCGTGGGCCTGGTGGCCGAGGGCGCGGCCGACGTGGGCATCGTGGCCGGCACGGTGGAGGTGGGCGCCCTGGCCACCTATCCATTCCGCTCCGACCGCTTCGTGGTGGTGACGCCCGCCGGCCACCCTCTGGCCGGGCGGGAGAGCGTGCGGTTCTCGCAGGTGCTGGACTACGACGTCGTGGGCCTGGACCGCGCGGCGTCCCTGCAGCGGTTCCTGGCCGGCAAGGCGGCGCGGGAGGGTCGTCCGCTGCGGCTGCGCGTCCAGCTGCGCAGCTTCGACGCCGCCTGCCGGATGGTCGAATGCGGCGTCGGCGTGGGCATTGTGCCCGCAACTACCGCCGCGCGGGCCGCCAGGACCATGGCCCTGGGCGTCGTCGAGCTGAGCGACGACTGGGCGGTGCGCGATCTGACCATCGTGGTGCGCGCCGATGCCGAGTTGCGCCCCTACGCGCGGGCGCTGGTGGAGAGTTTGCGAACGCCGGCCTAGCCGCCGGGATAGGGCGCGCCATCCTTGTGAACGAACCGGCCGTCGGCGGACGCGCTCATTATGTCGATATCGGAGCAGGTCGTGAGGTCCGCGGGCGCGCGTGAGCCGACCTCGAGATAGGCCGCCGTCGCGCCCGACCTGTTGATGATGTGATGGCCGTTGCCGGAGCCCTTTGCAAAGGCGGCGCAATCGCCGGCGCGCAGCACCGTCTCGCCGCCATCCTCGATCAGCGTCAGTTCGCCTTCGAGCACATAGACGAACTCATCTTCGTGGCTATGCCAGTGGCGCTGGCTCGACCAATTGCCCGGCGGCAGGCGCATGAGATTGACCCCGAAATCCGTGAGGCTGCCGGCATCGCCCAGCCGCTGCCGCACGCGGTCGGCGCAGGGCGCGTCAAAGGGCGGCGGATAGCCGGAGCCTTTCCGCTCCGGCACGGCGGCGACGTCGATCTTGGGCATGGCGATCTTCCCAGCGAAAGGCAGCCGAGCTTATGCGCGGCGAGCCGGGAAAGAACAGGGTCTAGGCGGCGAGCCGCCCGCGCTGGGCGCACCGCGACATGGCGGTCACGAAGGCGGCAAACAGCTTCACCATGGCCGGCTTCTTGTACGGATAGAGCTCGGCCGAATCCATGGTGTGGACAATCATCGCCACGTCGGCTTCGAAGACCACCAGCCGCCCATCCTGGGTCTCGGCGCAGTCGATCCCGAAGTAGTCGAGGCCGAAGGTCCGGGTCAGCGCGTCGAACGCCAGGGCGTGGCGCGCGGCGAAGCCCTCGTCGAAGGTGGCCATCATCTCGGCCTCGGCCGCCCGGTTGGCCGGATCGGCCATGTCCGCATTCAGGTAGTGCACCATCCAGCGGGCTGAGACCGCCATGTGGGCGACGAAGGGCTGGCCATTGACGAACACCACCCGCAGCTTGCGGTACAGGCCGTCCGCGCTGGCGTAGTCGAGAAACGCGGCGACAAAGAAGGCCTCGGCCTGGTGACCTTCCACATAGGCCGCCAACTCGGACGCGGTGTCGATCTTTTCCAGGCCCTTGCCGGCGTGAGAGCCGATCGGGCGCACGATAATCGGATAGCGCAGGTCGGCATGCACTGTCTCCAGGGCCAGAGCGCCCGTGGCGACGGCGCCGAGGGTGGCGCGTCCGACGCGCCGGGTCGGCGGGCAGACGACCAGCGGATGGCCCGCGAAGCGGTCCGCCACGCCGTCGCGGCTGAGCGCGGCGATCAGCGCCGGGCGCCCGTTCGCCACCGGCCGCGGCCAGGCGTCGAAGGCGCCGCGCAGCCTGGCAAGCGCCGCCGAGCCATCATCGGCCTGGCCAATGGCCAGGAAGGCGATGTCGTGATCCGGAACCTGGTCCGGCGCCGGCAGGGCGCCGTCGATGTAGTAGAGGGTCAGCTCAGCGTCCGAACCTTCCAGCAGGAAGTCGATCGGCGTGTTGGTCATGAAGTCGCCAGGCGCCATGAAGGCCAGGATCTTCGCGCCACGCCCGGTCCCGTGCGTGGTGCGGTAGACCCGGCACTGTTCGATGGCGGAAGCCTGCAGCTCCAGGCCCTTTTCGCGGTCGCCGCGCATCTGCACCAGGATCGACAGATCCATGAGCGCCCCGGCGTCGCCCGGATCGGCGAGGAAGCGTTTGGCGAGTGGGTCCCAGACCTCTGCGAGGCGCGCGCCTTCGAAGATGACCCGGCCAAGGTGGGCCAGCCCGAGGCTCGGGGCGAGCTTGACCGGGGGCGCTTCGGCCGATCCCACCGACAGGGCAGGGACGTCTAACAGCATTGGAGAACCTGTGACCGGAGCCAGGGTGAGAAGGGCGTCTGACTGGCCCGTTCTGGGCGCGCTCCGACGAAGAGGCGGACGTCCCGCTACTGGACGCCAGCGCGCTTATCGCAACGTTAACAGGCGGCCCTCCCTGCGTGAAAATGCGCTGATCCCAGCGCATTCTCCCACAACTAAGACGGGCGGAGATCGCCAAGAGCCGGCCGCCGGCCCTCTGCAAGGCCTCGAGACGACCCCCTGCCGCTCGATTTGAATCCTATGCTGGATTGAATGGACTCAAGGCCGGCGTGAGCTCGGCAAGCCAGTCGGCCGAACGCATCTCTTCCAGTCGCGACGCGGTGCGCTCGAACTCGAAGGCGCCGTCGCCGGCTGGGTAGAGCTGCGCCGGCTGGGTTTCGGCCAGCACGATCAGCTTGGCGTGGGCCTCGTAGAGGGCGTCGATCAGGATGACGAAACGGCGGGCCTCCTCGCGCCGCGAGGGCGTCAGCTTCGGCACGTCCTCAAGGAACACCGTGTGGAACCGATCGGCCAGGGCCACATAGTCGTTCGGGCCCAGGGCCACCGAACAGAGGCTGGCGAAGGTCGCGAACACCTGGCCCCCGAGCGCGTGGGGCAAGGTGATCTTGCGCCCCAGCACCTCCAGGGCGGCGCCGGTCTCGTCTTCGCCATCCAGCATGTCGCGCCACAGGGTCTCGAAGGCCCGTTGGTTGTCCGGGTCGTTGGGCGAGAACCAGGTCCCAGCCGCGCGCAGCCGGTCCAGGCGATAGTCGTGGCCGCCCGCGACGCTGACCACCTGCAGCCGCTGCTTGAGCAGGTCGATGAACGGCAGGAAGAGCTGGCGGTTGATGCCGTCCTTGTAGAGCATGTCCGGCGCGCGGTTGGAGGTCGCGACCAGGGTCACGCCGCGGGCGAGCAGGGCTTCGAACAGCCTCCCCAGGATCATCGCATCGGCAATGTCGGTGACCTGGAACTCGTCGAAACAAAGCAGGCGGGCGCCGGCCGCGACGACATCGGCCACCGGCGGGATCGGGTCATCGCCCCTATGCTGGCCGAAGCGAGCCTTGCGGGCCGCCGCATCGCTGGAGCGCCAGGCGCCGATCAGCCGGTGGATCTCGCCCATGAAGACATGAAAGTGGGTGCGCCGCTTTTTCTCGACCGGGACGACCTCGAGGAAGAGATCCATCAGCATCGACTTGCCTCGTCCCACCGGTCCCCAGAGGTAGACGCCGCGCTCGGCCTGCGGCTTGCGAAACAGGCCCTTCAGACCTCCGTTCGCGGGCGCTTGCGCCAGGTCGCGTTCCAGCCGGACCAGCGCCGCCAGGCCATCGGACTGCGCCGGGTCGAGCCGGATCTCGCCCCGGGCGAGGCGCTCGTCGTAGGCGGCTTGCAAGGGGGAGGCCATACGCCCCGCCTAGCGGGCGGCGGCGCTGGGCGCAAGGAACCGGCCCAAGGAACAGGCGCCAGGGCCGCGGGTTGATGATGGCTCACACAAGGAGACGCCCCATGGCCGACGAAGACCGCACCTTCGACCCATCGCAGATCGAAGCGAACCGTGGACGCGAACAAGGCCTGGGCATGGGCCAGCGCGAACTCGAAGCGCAGCGCGACCCCGATCAACTGCCCCAGACGCCGCTGGAACTGGACAACAATGTCGAGGACCTACGCAGCCAGCCCGGCGACGCAGGCGCCGTCCTGCACGCCAACCACGCGAACCGCGGCGACAAGCCCGACCGGGTCTCCGGTCCCAAAACCCGCGCGGCGACCAAGGACCAGATCAGCCGGCGGACCTGATGAGGGCTGAATTCCGGCCTGCGCCGGGATGAGTCGCGACGCGCTCACTTCATCGTCGGGATGACGAACGCGGAGTCTTCGAGCGCGCCTTCCGGCCAGCGGGCGGTGATGGTCTTCACCTTGGTGTAGAACTTCACGCCTTCCAGACCGTGCTGGTTGGTGTCGCCGAAGGCCGAGCGCTTCCAGCCGCCGAAGGTGTGATAGGCCACCGGCACCGGGATCGGCACATTGATGCCGACCATGCCCACCTGCACCTGGCTGGCGAACTCGCGCGCGGCGCGGCCATTGCGGGTGAAGATCGCCACGCCGTTGCCGTACTGGTGGTTGGACGGCAGCGCGACCGCCTCCTCGAAGCTTTCGGCGCGGACCATCTGCAGGACCGGCCCGAAGATCTCGTCCTGGTAGGTGCGCATGCCGGGCTTCACATGGTCGAACATCGAGGGGCCGATGAAGAAGCCCTTCTCGTAGCCCTGTAGAGAGAAGTCGCGGCCGTCGACGATCAGCTCGGCGCCTTCCTCGACGCCCAGCTGGATGTAGTCGGAGATGCGCCGGCGGTGCACCTGGCTGACCACCGGTCCGTACTGGGCCGAGGCGTCGGTGGAGATACCCACCTTCAGGGTCTCGATCTCGGCCAGCATCTTCTCGCGGAAGGCCTCGGCGGTCTTGGCGCCCACCGGCACCACGACGGGCAGCGCCATGCAGCGCTCGCCGGCCGAGCCGAAGGCCGCCCCGGAGATATCCTTCACCGCCTGGTCGAGGTCGGCATCGGGCATGACGACGCCGTGGTTCTTGGCCCCACCCATGGCCTGGACCCGCTTACCGTTGGCCGTGCCGTGGCTATAGACGTAGTGAGCGATGTCCGAGGACCCCACGAAGCTGACGGCCTTGATATCCGGATGCTCAAGGATCGCGTCCACCGACACCTTGTCGCCGTGCACGACGTTCAGCACGCCCTTGGGCGCGCCGGCCTCCATCATCAGCTCGGCCAGGCGGACCGGCACCGAGGGGTCTTTTTCCGAGGGCTTCAGGATGAACGAATTTCCCACCGCGATGGAGATGCCGAACATCCACATCGGGATCATTGCCGGGAAGTTGAACGGGGTGATCCCCGCACAGACGCCCAGCGGCTGGCGCATGGAATAGACGTCGATGCCGGGGCCGGCGCCCTCGGTGTATTCGCCCTTCAGCACATGCGGGATGCCACAGGCGAACTCGATCACCTCGAGGCCGCGCTGGATGTCGCCCTTTGAGTCGGCGATGACCTTGCCGTGCTCGGAGGAGAGCAACTCGGCCAGCTCGTCCATGTTCGCCTCGACCAGGCGCTTGAAGTCGAACATCACCCGCGCGCGGCGCTGTGGATTGACCAGCGCCCAGTGCTGCTGGGCCCTCAGCGCGGACTGCACGGCGACGTCCACCTCGCCGGTGCTTGCCAGGGCCACGCGGGCCTGCACTTCGCCGGTGTTCGGATTGAACACCTGGCCGAACTGATGGGACGTGCCGGCGACGGAAGCGCCGTCGATGAAGTGAGTGATTTCGCGCATGGGCGGGGATTTAGACCGTTGGGGCCGGGACGGGAACCCGCCTCATGATCGCTTAAGGGATTGAGCCTATGTTCGGGCGGTCTCAAGCGCCGGAACCGCCGTTGCAAATCGCCGCCATCCCCACCGGGCCGACCTACTACCAACCGGTCTCGGCCGTGCCGCCGGTCGCGCCGGTGAAGAGCCAGGCGAGCGGTGAAAGCACGGACGGCGGTGGGGGGAAGGTTCTCTCGACCCCGCCGTCGGGCGTCGGAACCCTGCTGGACATCATGGCCTAATGACCGGCCTGATAGCGCATCCCTGCGGGGTGTAATCCGCCCTTAGGTCCACGACGCGCGGCCCAATTCCTCGCCCGATTGCGCGCGAGGCTTCGAAGCCTACAGCCACGCCCGACCCGCCGCTTGCTCATCGCCCCCACGCCAGCGCATCCTCCGTCCCATGACGGTCGCTTCGCACACCCATACGCTGAAGGCCTCGCGGCGGCGCGCGCACATCATCGATGTGCTGATCGAGGAGCGCGCCCCGACGCTGGCCGCCTCGGCGGTCTGGCCATTGCTGCGACCGCTGCTTTACAGCGTCCTGGACTATCACAAGGCCGTTCGGATGGTCGACGCCATCGCCGGACTGCCCGGCGCGGCGGCCCTCGACTATGTCTCGCGCCAGTTGCGGTTGCAGGTCACGGTGCGGGGTCTCGACCACGTGCCGTCGACGGGCCGGGCGGTGGTCATATGCAATCACCCGACCGGCATCGCCGACGGGATCGCGATCTACGACGCGCTGAAGCCTCGACGCCCTGATCTCTGCCTGTACGCGAACTCCGACGCGCACCGCGTGTCGCCACGATTCAGCGATGTCCTGATCCCCGTCGAATGGCAGGAGACCAAACGCACCCGCGAAAAGACTCGCGAGACCCTGATCCGCACGCGCGAGGCCATGGAGGCCGAGCGCTGCCTGGTGATCTTCCCCGCTGGGCGCCTGGCGCGACGCCAGCCGGACGGCGAGCTAAGCGACCCTGTCTGGCAGCCCACGGCGGTCTCGCTAGCCCGCAAGTACGAGGCGCCGGTCGTGCCCATGCATCTGTCCGGGCCCTGGTCGGGCCTGTTCCACCTGTTCAACCGCGTCTCGGGCGAGTTGCGGGACGTGACCCTGTTCCACGAGTTCCTGAACAAGCAGGGCCGCGCCTTCAGCCTGACGGTCGGCCGCCCGATTTCGCCCGACGGCCTGGACGGCGACCCCGCCGAGGTGACGCTGCGCCTGAAGGCCTACGTAGAATCCGGCATCGTCGCCAACCCGGACCTGGCCTTCACATGATCCTCGCCGACACATGATCCTCGCCGACGAGACGGCCACCGCGCGGCTCGGCGGCGCCATCGCGCGCGCGCTCAGGCCCGGCGAGGCGGTGTGCCTCTCCGGGCCCCTGGGGGCTGGCAAGTCGACGCTGGCTCGCGCCTTGGTGCGAGCCTTGACGACGCCGACCGAGGACGTGCCCTCGCCCACCTTCACCCTGGTCCAGTTCTACGAGGGAGACGGACTCAAGATCGCCCATTTCGACCTCTACCGCCTCACCGGCCCCGATGAGGCCTACGAAATCGGGCTGGACGAGGCGTTGGATGAGGGAGCCGCGGTGATCGAGTGGCCCGAGCGGCTGGGGAGACAACTCCCGCCGGATCGACTCGATATAGAGATCGGGATCGAGGGGGCGGGCCGCGTCGCGCGGTTGACGCCTCATGGCGCCTGGGAGGGACGGCAGGTTGACCCCTGAGCGTGAGGCGGCGAAGGCGCGGTTCCTCAAGGACTGCGGCCTCAGCGCGGCGCGGCGCGAGCCGCTGGCCGGTGACGCCTCCACGCGGAGCTATGAACGGCTGCATCCGCCGGGCGGGCGGCCGCTGATCCTGATGGACCAGCCGCCGGTCCTGGAGACCCCGATCTGTCCGCCCGGCGCCAGCGACGCCGAGCGGATCGCGCTCGGCTACAATGCCGCCGCGCGGTTGGCGGCAGGCTCGATCGCCGCCTTCGTCACCACCGCCGACTATCTGCGCGCCCGCGGGCTTTCGGCCCCGGCGGTCGAAGCGTTCGATGTGGATGAAGGCTTCGCCGTGCTGGAGGACCTGGGCGATGGCCTGTTCGCCACCCTGATCGACCAGGGCGAGGCCGAGACACCGCTTTATGAGGCCGCCGTCGACGTCCAGGTGCAGTTGCACGCCGAGACCCCGCCGGCCGTTCTGTCGGCCCAGGGGGTGAGTTGGCCGCTGCTGACATACGACACCCTGGCCCTGAAGGTCGCCACGGACACGTTCCTGACGTGGTGGCCCAAGTTCGCCGGGATCGCGGCGTTTGGCGCCGACGCCGTGGCCGAGTGGGACGCCCTGTGGGCGCCGGTCTGGGTGCGCGGCGAGGCCGGCGCCGCCGTCTTCTGCCATCGCGACTATCACGCCCAGAACCTGCTCTGGCTGCCCAACCGCAGGGGCCCCGCCCGCGTCGGCCTGCTCGACTTCCAGGACGCGCTCAAGGCCCACCCGGCCTGGGACCTCCTGCACCTGCTGCAGGACGCCCGCCGTGACGTTTCGCCCGAGCTCGAAGCGTCGATGCTGGACCGCTACCTCGCGGCGCGACCTGGGACCGACCGCGAGGGCTTCCTGGCCGACTACCGGGCGCTGGCGGCTTCCAACGCAGCGCGTATCCTGGGTCGCGTCTTTGCGCGGCAAGCCTTGCTGGGCCGCGCGCAGTACAAGGCCTTCATGCCCCGCACCTGGCGCTACCTCGAACGCAACCTGACCGACCCGGCCCTGGCCGGTCTCGGGGCCTGGTTCGACCGCCATGTGCCGGCGGGGGCGCGGGCGTGAGCACGTCCGGACCGACCACCGCCATGGTGCTGGCCGCAGGCCTCGGCACGCGGATGCGGCCGCTGACCGACGCCCTGCCCAAGGCTCTGATCCCGGTGGCCGGCCGCACGTTGCTCGACCGGGTCCTGGACAAGCTGCGCGACGCCGGAGTGACGCGGGCCGTGGTCAACGTCCACCACTTCGCCGATCAGGTGGAGGCGCACCTGGCTGGGCGTCACGACCTGGAGATCCTGATCTCCGATGAGCGGGCGGGCCTGCTCGATTCCGGCGGCGGCATCCAGCACGCGCGGGCTCTGCTGGGCGAGGACCCGATTTTCGTCGCCAACATCGACTCGCTCTGGCTGGAGGGCGAGACGCCGGCGCTGGAGGCGCTG
>DASRRU010000110.1:0-21509 GCA_035656795.1 Phenylobacterium sp.
CCCTTGCCCAGCGCCGGCGAGACCAGGTTGTCGATGATCCGGTAGTCGAAGGCGTCGCCCGCCACGCCGACCCCCGAACGGCCCAAGGGAATGGCGCGGATCTCTCCACCATGACGTTCGAAGCGGATGATCGAGAAGTCCGAGGTGCCGCCGCCGAAGTCGCCCACCAGCACCGTTGCGTCGTGGTCCAGCTCTCGGGCGAAGAAGAACGCCGCCCCGACCGGCTCGTAGGCATAGAGGATGTCGTTGAACCCCATTCGCTCGAAGGCCGTCTCGTAGCGGGAGAGCGCCAGCGGCTCGTTGGGGGCGCCGCCGGCGAAGGTCACCGGCCGGCCGACGATCACGCGCTCGGGCAGCTCGACCATGCCGGCGTCGGCGTAGTCGCGAAGCTTCAAGAGGAAGGTCGATAGAAGGTCCTCGAACCGGTAGCGGCGGTTCAGGATGGTGGTCTCGCTGAAGCTTTCCGAGGCCGCGAAGCTCTTGAACGACTGGATGAAGCGGGTTTCGGCCGGGTCTTCCACGTAGGCCTCGATCGCCCAGGGCCCGGCGGCGATGGCCCGGTCGTTGGGCTTGTCGCCGGCGTGGAACGAGAGGCAGGAGCGGAAGGCGAACAGCTCGCCCTCCAGTGCGGGGAACTTCACCAGATGCGCCGGTCCCGCGCCGTCAGCCAGCGCCACGACCGTATTGGTCGTCCCGAAATCGATGCCGAGGGATAAGGGCGACGTCACGCGAAGCGCTCCACGAAGACAGATGCTCCCCCCAGAGGGAGCTGTCAGCGAAGCTGACTGAGGGGGTTAAAGTCCGCTGACTCGGTGGGTGAAACCCCCTCCGGCCCTTCGGGCCCCCTCCCCCAAAAGGGGAGGATCTGGGACTAGGCGTCGCCGTCCACCAGCTGGCGCTCGTAGGCGCATACGGTGGCCATCTGCAGGATCTTTGAGACCGAGGCCGACAGCGGGCAAATCTGCACGGCGCGGTCGAGCCCCAGCAGGATCGGCCCGATCACCGTGGCGCCGCCCAGCGATTGAATCAGCTGGGTGGAGATCGCCGCCGAATGCACCGCCGGCATGATCAGCACATTGGCCGGCCCGGTCAGGCGCATGAACGGATAGTTGCCGCGACTTTCCGGCTGCAGGGCCAGCTCCGGCGGCATCTCGCCCTCGTATTCGAAGTCGATGCCCTCCATCTCGTCGAGTGTCGCGACGGCCTCGCGCACCTTGTCCGAGCGCAGGCCCATGGGATTGCCGAACGTCGAGTAGCTCATGAAGGCCACCCGCGGCTCATAGCCCAGCACGCGGACGGCGCGGGCCGCCTCCTGGGCGATCTCCACCAGGTCCTCGGCCTCGGGCATCTCGGTGATCGAAGTGTCGGCAATGAACAGGGTGCGCCCCTTGGCCAACACCACACTCATGCCGATGATCCGTCCGCCCGGGGCGGAATCGACCACCTGCAGCACCTCTTCCAGAACCTGGTCGAAGGCCCGCGTCACGCCGGTGACCATGCCGTCGGCGTCGCCCAGCGCCACCATCGAGGCGCCGAAGGCGTTGCGGTCCTGATTGATCAGGCGCTGCACGTCGCGGCGCAGGTAGCCGACGCGCTGCAGCCGCTCGTAGAGGTGGTCGACGTAGGCGGCGTTGCGGTGCGACAGCCGGGCGTTGAGGATCTCGAGTTTCACCTCGGCGGGATCGAGGCCGACCGCCAGCATGTTCTCGTGCACCAGATCTTCGCGGCCGATCAGTATGGCCGTCCCCAGGCCGGCGTTCTGGAAGGCGTAGGCGGCGCGGATCACGCTGGGCTCCTCGCCCTCGGTGAAGACGATCCGCTTCTTGGGCGCCGACAGCACCGCGCCCTGCAGCTTCTGCAGGAAGGCCGCCGTGGGATCGAGCCGCTGCGCAAGGGAGGCGCGGTAGGCGTCCATGTCCTCGATGGGCTTGCGCGCCACCCCGGTGTCCATCGCCGCCTGGGCGATGAAGGGCGGGATGTACCAGATCAGCCGGGGGTCGAAGGGCGTCGGGATGATGTACTGCGGTCCGAACTTCAGCTGCACGCCCTGGTAGGCCGCGGCGACTTCGTCAGGGACATCCTCGCGGGCCAGCATCGCCAGCGCGTTGGCGCAGGCGATCTTCATTTCCATGTTCACCCGCCGGGCCCGCACGTCCAGCGCGCCGCGGAAGATGTAGGGGAAGCCCAGGACGTTGTTGACCTGGTTCGGGTAGTCGCTGCGGCCGGTGGCGACGATGGCGTCGGGGCGCACCTCGTAGACTTCCTCCGGGCGGATCTCCGGATCCGGGTTGGCCATGGCGAAGATGACCGGATTGGGGGCCATCAGTTTGATGTCGTCCTGGGTGATCGCGCCCTTCACCGAGGTGGCGATCAGGACGTCCGCGCCGGTCAGCGCCTCCTGCAAGGTCCGCTTGTCGGTCTCGATGGCGTGGGCCGACTTCCACTGGTTCATCGCTTCGGAGCGGCCCTTGTAGACGATGCCCTTGGTGTCGACGGCGATACAGTTGTCGTGCGGCACGCCCATGGCCTTCAGCAGGTCGAGGGTGGCGATGCCCGCGGCGCCCGGGCCGTTCAGCACCACCTTGACGTCTTTCAGCTCGCGGCCGGTCAGGTGGCAGACGTTGATCAGGCCGGCGGCCGAGATGATCGCGGTGCCATGCTGGTCGTCATGGAACACCGGGATGTCCATGAGTTCCTGCAGCGCCGACTCGACGATGAAGCACTCCGGGGACTTGATGTCCTCGAGGTTGATGCCGCCGAAGGTCGGGCCGATGTTCCGGACGACGGTGATGATCTCGTCGGGATCGGTGGCGGTGATCTCGATGTCGATGGCGTCGACGTCGGCGAACCGCTTGAAGAGGACGCCCTTGCCTTCCATCACCGGCTTGGCCGCGAGCGGCCCCAGGTCGCCGAGGCCAAGGATCGCCGTGCCGTTGGAAAGCACGGCCACCATGTTGCCCTTGGAGGTGTACTCGTAGACGAGGTCCGGGTCCTTCGCGATGGCCAGGACCGGCACCGCGACTCCCGGCGAATAGGCTAGGCTCAGGTCTCGCTGGGTCGCCATCGGCTTGGTCGCGGCGATCGCAATCTTGCCTGGCGTCGGATGACGATGGAAGGCCAGGGCTTCTTCGTCGGTAAAGGTGCGTTTCTCGGCGTCGCTCATGGCGGCGGCGGGTCCTTCAGTCGTCGGTTGGGATGAGTTCCGGAACCTACAGACCCGAGCCTCGCGAAACAACCTCGGTCGAAGCCGTGGCGTTCAGGGCGACTGGCGTCTGACAGGAACCATCTCGCGCGCGTGCCTGTTAGCTGGGCTGAGGTTGGGGGTGCGCATGAGCGGGAGCGCATCATGAAGACCCTCTTACCCTGCGTGGCGACAGCCGCACTGACCGCCTCGATTATTTTCGGCGGCCAGGCCCGGGCCCAGACGCCCGCCGCCCCCAGCGCAGAGCTGCAGCCGACGCCGCCGACGACCACGCCGCTGACCGCCCCACCGTCCGCGGCGCCCCTGCCGTCGGCCCAGGCTCCAGCCCCCGCCGCGGCGGGGGCTGCCCGCTCATCATCGGCCACGTCGCCGTCACCGAGCGCCGCCGGCGCGAGCGGCGCCGACACCGCCGCCCACGTGGGCGGCGGCGGCGGCGTGACGACTGGCATGTCAGTCAAGGACAACACCGGAGCGTTGATCGGGGAGGTCAGCGGCCTCAAGGGCGGCGTCGCCACCGTGAAGATGGGGTCCGACACGTTCTCCGTCGACGTCGACAAACTGAGCGTCGGCAATGGCGTGGCGACCATCAACGCCAGCCAGGCAGAATTGAAGAAGATGCTGCCCATGAAGTAAGCGGCTTCGCGCCGGGACGGGACGCGCCCGTCCCGGCGTCGCCACCGCGGAAGCGAGTGGCTTGACTCTAATGTTAGCGTTGGCTTACGGTAAGCCATGGCTAACAACCTCGCCTTCGCAGCCCTGGCCGACCCGACGCGACGGGAGGTGTTTGAGCGCCTCGCCGCCGGCCCCAGCGCTGTGGGCGAACTGGCCCAGGGCCTGCCAGTCAGCCGCCCTGCGGTGTCGCAGCACCTGAAGGTGCTCAAGGAGGCCGGCTTGGTGACCGATCGGCCGGACGGCGCGCGCCGCGTCTATCAGATCGACCCGCAGGGACTGGGGCAGATCCGCGCCTGGCTCGACCGTTTCTGGGATACCGCCCTCGACGCCTTCAAGGCCGAGGTTGAGCGCAATGACGATGAGGAGCCGAAAGCACCGTGAACGCCACGATTCAACCCGCCGCCATCCGCAAGACCTTCACCCTGCGCGCCTCACCCGAACGCGCCTTCCAGGTGTTCACCGCCGGCTTCAGTGGCTGGTGGCCCAGGACCCACTACGTCGGCGACTCACCGCTGACCGGAGCGGTGATCGAGCCGCGGGCCGGTGGCCGCTGGTACGGCGAACATGAGGATGGCGTGGAGCGGCCCTGGGGCGACGTCCTCACGTGGGACCCGCCCGGCCGCCTGGTCCTGGCCTGGCGGCTGAACGCGGAGTTCGCCTACGACCCGGCCCTGCTCACCGAAGTGGACGTCCGCTTCACCGCGATCAGCGACGGCGAGACCCGCGTGGACTTCGAACACCGCGGTCTCGAGCGCTTCGGCGACAGCGAGGCGGCGGTCCAGACCCTCAGCAGGATGGAGGGCGGCTGGGGCCTGATCCTCGACAGCTTCGCATCCGCCGCCAACGCCTGATCCCAACTGAGAAAGGAGAGTTCCCATGTCTGACCCGATCATCGTCCACGGCATTCCCGGCAGCCCCTATGTCCGCAAGCCTCTGCTGGTCTGCGAGGAGAAGGGCGCGCCCTATCGCCTCGCGGCCATGACCTTCGGCGACGGGGCCCACCAGACGCCGGAGTATCTGGGCCGCAATCCGTTCGGCCGTATCCCGACGATCGAGCACGGCGACTTCGTGCTCTACGAAGCCCAGGCCATTGGCCGCTACATCGACCAGGTGTTCGACGGGCCTAGCCTGACGCCCGCCGATCCGCGCGCCCAGGCGCGCATGAACCAGGTGATGAACATCGTCGACTGGTACGTCATGCCCTCGATCACCTCCGGCATCGCCTTCAACAGGGTGGTCAAGCCGAAGTTCGGCATGGAGCCGGACGAGCAGAAGGTCGCCGACTGCGTTCCCCCGGCGCGCACCTGCGTGGCGGCGCTGGAGGACATCCTGGGCGCCAAGGCCTACTTCGCCGGGGAGACGGTCTCGCTGGCCGACCTGTTCGCCTACGGCCACTTCGAATTCCTCGCCCAGACGCCGGAGGGGGCCGACATGCTGGCCGGCTCGCCCCTGCTGGGCTGGATGGAGCGCATGGCCGCGCGGCCCAGCGTCCAGAACACCAGCTGGGAGCGGCTGCTGGAGACGGCGGCGGCCTGAAGCCCGGCGGCTAAACTTGGCATTGACCCGCCCCTCCGGCTCGCGAGACTAGCAACAGCTCGCGTCGCCGGAGGACAGCCCCTGCCCACTCTCGCCATTAACGGGGCCCCGATCAGGATCGCCGTGGCCGGCGCGCTCGGCCGCATGGGACGGGCGGTGTCGAACGCCGTTGAACAGGAGGCGGACCTGGCGCTGGCTGCCCGCTTCGGCCGGGCGGGCCGAGCCGGCGAGAGCCTGGTGAGCCAGGACACCGCGCTGGCCGCGGCCGACGTGGTCATCGACTTCACCAATGCAGCGGCCTCGGCGAGCCTGGCCGCAGCCTGCGCGGCGCGCGGCGGGCCAGCCCTGGTGATCGGGTCCACCGGCTTCGACGAGGCGCAACTCGCCGCCATCGCCGAGGCGGCGAAGACGGTGGCGATTGTTCGCGCCGGCAACTTCTCGCTCGGCGTCAACATGTTGATGGGCCTTGTCGAGCAGGCCGCGCGGCGGCTGGGGCCCGACGCCTATGACATCGAGATCTTCGAGGCCCACCATCGGCGCAAGATCGACGCGCCGTCGGGCACCGCGCTGATGCTGGGCGAGGCCGCCGCCCGCGGCCGGAATGTCGAACTGGCCGAGGTGGCCAAGCACGCTCGCGACGGGATCACCGGGGCGCGGCCGACCGGGGAGATCGGATTTTCGGTGATGCGCGGCGGCGGCCTGATCGGCGAGCACAGCGTCTCCTTCGCCGCCGACGATGAGATCCTCATCCTGTCGCATTCCGCCCGCGACCGCGGCCTCTTCGCCCGCGGCGCGGTGGTCGCCGCCCGCTGGGTCGCCGGCCGGCCACCCGGCGAGTACGACATGCGCGACGTCCTGGGCCTGTCGGACTAGGCGCGGCAGATCATGGACGACCACGATTTCCAGAGCCGCGACGCCACCGGCCAGCTGGCGGCCCTCGCCAAGAAAAAGGTCTCGGCCGAGGAACTCCTGAAGGCCGCCCTGGCCCGCCACGAACAGACCCATGCACGGCTGAACGCCGTCGTCGCCGTCGACCTGGAGCGCGCCTTGCAGCACGCCCGCGCCCTCGACGGGATGCGCGCCAAGACCGAGCCCCTGGGGCTGCTGGCTGGCCTGCCCATGACCGTCAAGGACACCTTCGACGTGGTCGGCATGCCCGCCTCATCGGGGCTCAAGGCCTATCGCCAGCGCCAGGCGGAGGACGCCTCCGCCGTCCGGCTCGCGAAACAGGCGGGCGTGGTGATCTGGGGCAAGACCAACACCCCGGTCCTGGCCGGCGACTGGCAGACGTTCAACAAGCTCTACGGGACCACCAACAATCCCTGGGACCAGGCCCTGACCTGCGGCGGCTCCTCCGGCGGGGCGGCGACGGCGCTGGCGGCCGGCGTCACGTCCCTGGAGATCGGTTCGGACATCGGCGGGTCCTTGCGCGTGCCGGCCAGCTTCTGCGGGGTCTACAGCCACAAGCCCACCTGGGGCCTGGTGAACCAGCGCGGCCAGGTGCCGCCCACGCCCGGCTCCTGGAGCGAGCGCGACCTGAACGTAGTGGGGCCAATGGCCCGCTCGGCCCGCGACCTTCGACTGCTGTTCTCAGTGATCCAGGGCGGGTCGCTGGCCGCCAAGGCGCCCGCCGCCAACCTGAAGACCGCTAAGATCGCGCTCTGGCTGGACGAGCCCAGCTTCCCCCTGGACCCACAGGCGCGAGCCGCCATCGAACGCTTCGCCGGGGATCTGAAAGCCGCGGGCGCCGAGGTGACCCCGATCGCCTCGCCGCTGCACATGCCCACCCTGATGAGCACCTACCAGACCCTGCTGGGCGCGATCATCGGGGAGGACATGCCGGACGGGGCGATCAAGGCCATGGAGCGCATGCGCGGCATCGCCCGCTGGCGGATCGCGCGCGGCGCCGGTCCGACTTCCATGGCGGCGATGACGCTCGCCTACACCGCCACCCATCGCGAATGGCTGGCGGCCGACGCTGTACGTAACCGGCTGCGCAACGAGATCGGCGAAGTGTTTGGCCGCTTCGACGCGATCCTGGCGCCGATCACCCCGGTCACCGCCTTCCCGCACGATCATCGGCCCTTCGCGCGCCGGAGCCTGGCCATCTCGGACGGAGGATCGATCCCCTACGCCGCGATGCTCAACTGGATTTCACTCGCCACCGCCCTGCACCTGCCCGCCACCGCCATTCCGGTCGGCAAGGCCGCCTCGGGCCTGCCGGTGGGCGCCCAGCTGATCGGGCCGCTGAACGGCGACGGCAAGACCCTGGCGCTCGCCCAGGCCATCGACGAGAACATCCGCGGCTTCACGCCGCCGCCGATCTAGGGCGCGAGCCGCGCATAGAGCCACTGGTCCCAGTAGCGCCCTTTCCATAAGGCGTAGTCGCGCAACGTGGCCTCGCGCTGAAAACCGAACCGTTCAAGAAGCGCCGCGGATGCGACGTTGCCCGGCGTGACTGTGGCCTCGATCCTGTGGAGTCCTGCCGGCCCGAACCCGTAGCCGAGCAGCGTTGGAAGAACCTCGGCCATCACTCCCTGCTGCCAGCGGCTGCGGACCACGTTGTAGGACACCTCTCCGCGAGACCCCCGCTCCCGAACGAGGCCGGCGAAGCCGCCTGTACCCACAAAGGCTCCGCTCCGGTCGCGCATGGCCCACCAGATGCCGCCAGAGGTGGCCCCGAGCCGTTCCGCCCAGCCAATCATCGCATCGGCTGCCGCGAGATCGACCATGGGCTCAATGTCCATGAAGGCCACCGTCTCCGGGTCCGACAGATGATCGAGGAGATCCTGGCGGTCCGCCGTGCAAAGTGGCGTCAGCGTGAAATTGGCCGTGGCGAAGCTGGCCGAATTCACGGTTTGGCCGGCGGCGGGTTCTGCTTCGCCCAGACCGCGTCCACCGCAGCCTGCAGGTCGCCGCTGACGCCGCGGCGTACGAGCGACAGGCCCTCCATCTCCACCTTGTCGGAGCGCAGCACGCGCGGGTGGGTGGAATAGCCGATCAGGTAGATGGACTGGTCGGTCTTGGCCTGGCCGTCCTCAATGAAGCTGGTGGCGACGCCGACCGGCAGGCGGCCCTGATGGCGCTTGTCGTCGCGCGCGTGCAGGGCCTTCGAAAGGCCGCCCTCGAACCAGCCCGCCTCGATGCGGGGGTTGCCCGTCGTCTGCGCGGCGTCGGCCCGGATCTCCGTGGGGAAGCTCACCGCCTGGGTCTGGATCACCTGCTCGGAATGTACGGTCGCCAGGCGCAGACGATCGCCGCCGGCCTCCGGCGTGCCGGTCATCAGAAAGATCAGCTTCAGCGCCCCGGCCTTGGCCTCGGCCTGTTTCTCCCGGGCCTCGGCGGCGCGCTCGCGGGCGGTCTGGGCTCGCTCGCGATGGGTGTCCAAATAGCCGAGTCCGGCGATCACCACCGCAGTGATGCCCACCAGCTCCGCCAGGCTCAGCCAGCGCAGCGGGAGGCGTTTCTTGCGGGGAGAGCCGTCGCTCATCGGCCGGTGGAGCCGAATCCGCCCACGCCGCGCACCGTCTCGTCCAGGCTCTCGACCTCGGCCCAGGCGGCCTGGACCACCGGGGTGATCACCAGCTGGGCGATGCGCTCGCCCCGGCGGATGACGAAGTCCTCTTCGCCGAGGTTGATCAGGATCACCTTCACCTCGCCGCGGTAGTCGGCGTCGATAGTGCCGGGCGTATTGAGGCAGGTTACCCCGTGCTTGAACGCCAGGCCCGAGCGCGGCCGCACCTGGCCCTCGAAGCCGGGCGGAAGCGCGAAGGCCAGGCCGGTCGGCACAGGGAACCGCGAGCCGGGCCTAAGCACCAGCGGCTCATCGTCCGGCACGGCGGCGCGCAGGTCCATACCGGCGGCCTGGGCGGTCTCGTAGGCGGGCAGCGGCAGGCCCTCGGCATGCGGAAGGCGGGTTATCGGAACGGTTGGGTTCACTTGAACTCTCTCAACGAAATTCGGCGGCGATGCGCTCGGCCAATCGGCGGGCGACCGCCTCCTTGGCCATCCGCTCCCATCGCTCGATTCCGCCGGCGGAGACGAGGGCCACGGCGTTATCGTCGCCACCCATGGTCCCCGCTACGCTGACGTCATTGGCGACAATCCAGTCGCAGCCCTTCCTGGCCAGCTTGGCCTTGGCGTGCGCCTCCACGTCATGGGTCTCGGCGGCGAAGCCCACGACGAGTCTCGGGCGGCGCGCACCTTTCGACAGGACGGCAAGTATGTCGGGATTCTCCACCAGGGCGATGGGCGCGGGCGCGCCGCCGTCCTTCTTCAGCTTCTGGCCGCCAGCCTCGGCGGGCCGCCAGTCGGCGACCGCGGCCACGCAGACGGCGACATCGGCGGGCAGCGCCGCCTCGCAGGCCGCCAGCATGTCGCGGGCGCTCTCGACCGCCACACGGGTGACGCCCGCAGGCCCGGCCAGGGCCGTGGGTCCGCTGACCAGGGTCACCTCCGCCCCCAGGGCCGCCAGGGCGCCGGCGATGGCGTAGCCCTGCTTGCCCGAGGAGCGGTTGGTCAGCATCCGAACGGGATCGATCGCCTCGACGGTCGGGCCGGCGGTGACAATGGCGCGCCTGCCGGCCAGCGGGCGGCCGGAGTCCAACGCCGCCATGATCGCCTCGAAGATCGCGGGCGGCTCGGCCATCCTCCCGGGTCCGAACTCCCCACAGGCCATGGCGCCCTCGTCCGGGCCTACGAAGCTGACGCCGTCCGCCTTGAGGACGCTGAGGTTCCGCTGGGTCGCGGGATGCAGCCACATGCGCACATTCATCGCCGGCGCCATCAGCACCGGCTTGTCGGTGGCCAACAGCGTCGTGGAGGCCAGGTCGTTGGCCAGCCCTTGCGCCGCCCTGGACATCAGGTCCGCGGTGGCCGGCGCCACCACCACCAGGTCGGCGGAGCGCGACAGCTCGATGTGGCCCATCTCGGCTTCGTCGGTCAGGGAAAAGAGCTCGGAATAGACCTTGTCCTCGGCCAGCGCCGAAAGCGACAGGGGAGTGACGAAGTGGGCGCCCGCCGCGGTGAGGATCGGCCGCACCCCGACGCCGGCCTTGCGCAGCAGGCGGGTGAGTTCAAGCGCCTTATAGGCCGCGATCCCGCCGCCGACGATCAGGAGAATCCGCTTTTGGTCCAAGGCGTTCGGCCCCTCATCGATGCGCGATCGACTTAAGCCAAATGGGGAGCCGCGACAAATCCCGCAAATTTGGACTCGACAACCGGTGATTATCGTTCTTTCTTTGTTCCTGACCTCTGCTGTGTGGGAGGAGGAAGAGGGCTAGGTTGAGAACAGCGCTGCCCTTGGCGGTGGGGATTTCGGCGCTGGCTCTGCTGAGCGCTTGCGATAACGGCCCGTCGGCGGTGAGCAAGAAAGCCTCCGGACCGGAGGTGGCCTCGGCCAGCGCGCCGGAGCAGTCCTACGGGTCTGGCCGCAGCAACAGCTATGACGACCCTGCGCCGAAGGTCGACCACCGCAAGGACGAGGTGGCCAAGACCGACGATGGCAAGCCCATGTGGGCGGCCAGCAAGGACGGGGCGCCTCGCACCCTGTTCAAGCCGGACGACGGCATGGCCTATTGGCAGAAGCGGAAGGACCGCGACGAGCACAGCCAGGCCTCGGCGCGCCGGTCGAAATACGCCGACGACAATGCGGAGTGACGGATCGTGAGGCGATAGTGGCCGACCCCAGACACATCCGGCGTTCCGGCCAGATCGACTGGTCCAAGGTCCGCCGCCGCCGCCATCCGTTCAATCCGGCCTCGGAGATGCGGATGGTCCCCCTGGGCGATCCGGCGGGGATGAGCCAGCTCGGCGTCCATATGATCCGCATCCCTGCGGGCAAGGAGAGCTTCATCCCGCACGCCCACTCCGTGTCGGAGGAGTTCGTCTTTATCGTCGAGGGTGCGGGAGAAATGCTGCTGGACGGCGTGGGTCATGCGGTCGGGCCGGGCGACTTCGTGGGCTTCCCCATCGACGGGGTGGTCCATTCTCTGAAGTCGAAGGGCCCCGGCGACCTCGTCTACCTCACCGCCGGCCGGCGCGACCCGCTGGAGATCGCCGACATGCCGACCATCGGCAAGACCACGGTCTTCCGGAACGGCAGGATGGAGCTGTTCGATACGGAGGGCGCGGAGCGATTGGCGGGAGAAGAGTGGATGGCGCGGACGATGATCGAGGAGTAAGCGCGGCAGATGCTCTTCCGCAGGGGGAGCTGTCAGCGAAGCTGACTGTGGGGGTTTCCTCACCGCGTTCGGGATCTCGGGTGTTTCTGACTCGGCGAGGGAAACCCTCTCCGGCGCTGCGCGTCACCTCCCCCTGACCGCGCTGGGCGCTGGGAGGATCTGGGCCTCAGTGCAGATACACCGCCGCCAGGAACGCCGCCCCGGCGAGGACCGCACCGGCGGCGAACCACAGCAGCGCCGAACCGCCTGACCGCATCTCGGGCGCCTCGACGGCGGCCCCGCCCGCGGCCGGCAGGGTCTCGGCCAGCCGTGCAATATTCCGCAACGCCGACATCGCCTCGTCGGCGAAGCGCTTGATCCTGGCCGCCGGTGACAGCTCGCGGGCGATCCAGCGACGCACAACCGGGTCGGCAGCCGACCAGATGTTGTGGTCGGGCAGGATCCGCCGCGCCACGCCCTCGACGGTCATCATGGTCTTCTGCAGCAGCACCAGCTCGGGCCGCAGGCGCATCTCGTAGAGGGCGGTGATCTCGAACAGCTGCAGCAGCACCCGGCTCATCGGCACCTGGCTGGCCGGGCGGCCGAACACCGCCTCGCCCACCGCCCGCAGCGCCTGGGCGAAGGCCTCGACGCTGTGATGGGCCGGGACGTAGCCCGCGTCGAAGTGGGTGCGCGCCACCGCCTCGTAGTCGCGGTTGAGGAACCCCCAGAGGATCTCGGCGAGATATCGGCGCTCGGCCGGGCCGATGCGGCCGATGATCCCGAAGTCCACGGCCGTCAGGGCGGCGGGCGCGGCGGCGAACAGGTTGCCCTCGTGCAGGTCGGCATGGAACACGCCGTGATCCAGGGCCTGGGACAGGAAGGCCCGGATCAGGTTGTCGGCCATAGCCTGGCGGTCGAGCCCGGGCTGGGTCAGGGCGGCCGGGTCGGAGAGCGGCCAGCCCCTGGCCCACTCCATGGTCAGGACCCGCTTGCCGACGCCTTCCCAGACGATCGGCGGCGCCGCCATGTAGCCGTCCTTGGCCATCACCTCACGCAGTTCGTCGGCTCCAGCCGCCTCCAGCCGCAGGTCCAGCTCGAGGCTTACCGCGCGGATCACCGTCTCGGCGAAGGCGATGGGCTCCAGCCGCCGGGCGGGCGGAATCCAGCGGTCGATCAGCCTGGCGGCCAGCATCAGGCTCTCGGCGTCGGCCGCGACCCGCCGCTCGATCCCCGGCCGCAGCACCTTCACCGCGACCTTGCGGCCATCCAGCAGCCTGGCTTCATGCGCCTGGGCGAGCGAGGCGGCGGCCAGGGGCTCGCCGAACTCCGCGTAGAGGCTCTCAACGGTCCGGCCCAGGGCCTTCTCGACCTCGGCCCGGGCGAGCGCTGTGGGAAACGGCGGCAGGCGGTCTTTCAGCCGAGACAGGTCCTCGGCGAACTCCCGCCCGAAGAAGTCGCCTCGCGTCGACAGCACCTGGCCGAGCTTGATCGCCACCGGCCCCGTGCCCTCCAGGGCCCGCGCCAGCCGCTCGCCCGGCCGGCCCTGGCGCGCGCCGGGGCCGGCGAACAGCCGCAGCGTCCGGCCGATAAAGGCCACCGAGGGGAGATAGGCGTCGTCGAGCTCGCGCGGCAGCAGGGCGTCATTGCGCACCAGCACCCAGACCGCGGCGGTCATGCGGCCGAACGCGCCGAACGCCCCCATGGCGCTAGATCGCCCGGCCGGTGTGCAGCGCCGCCACGCCGCCGGTAAAGTTGGTGTAGTCGACCCTTGAGAAGCCCGCCTCGCCGATCATGGCCGCGAACCGCCGCTGATCCGGGAACCGGCGGATGCTTTCCACCAGGTACTGGTAGGCGTCGCGGTCGCCGCCAAACCGGGCGCCGATCTCCGGGATCACCCTGAAGGAATAGGCGTCATAGGCCTTTTGCAGGCCCTCGGTGACCGGCCGGGAGAACTCCAGGCAGAGGAAGCGGCCGCCCGGCTTCAACACGCGCCGCGCCTCGCGCAGGGCGGCCGGAATGTCGGTGACGTTGCGGATACCGAAGGAAATCACATAGGCCTCGGCGCTGGCGTCGGGCAGCGGCAGCCGTTGCGCATCGCCCACGGCCCAGGCGATCTCCGGCTCTGAGCCCTTCTCGCGGCCTGCGGCCACCATCTCGGCGTTGTAGTCGATGACGAAGATCTTCGCGTCGTCCCCGCCGCGGCGCAGCTGGGCGCGGCGGGCCATCTTCGCGAAGCGCCGCGCCATGTCGCCGGTGCCGCCGGCGCAGTCGACGATGGTCTCGCCCGGCTGCGGGTTCAGCCGCGCGGCCACGGCGTCCTTCCACAGCCGATGGACGCCCCCGCTCATCAGGTCGTTCATCAGGTCGTAGCGGCGCGCCACGCGGTCGAAGACGCCCCGCACCAGGCCGGGCTTTTCGCTCGCGTCCACGTCGCGGAAGCCGAAGGTGGCGGCAGGTCCGGTCATGGGTTGCCTCTTAGCCCCCCGTCGGCAGGGCTCCAAGGCCCTTGGCGCGGGTCGCCCGCCATGCCAAGCCGCTCCTCGATACAGAAAGCGGGGGCCATGCCCGAACTTCCCGAGGTCGAGACAGTGCGTGGCGGGTTGGCGCCCGTGCTGGAGGGCCACCGACTTGCCCGCGTCGAGGCCCGCCGGCCCGACCTGCGTTTTCCCCTGCCCCCGAACTTCGTCCAGGTGCTGACGGGCGCCATGGTCACCCGCCTGACGCGGCGGGCGAAGTACCTGCTGGCCAGCCTCGACCGCGAGGACACCCTGGTGATGCATCTGGGGATGAGCGGCCGCTTCGAGATCGCCCAGCCTCGGCCTGAGGGACGTGAGGGGACGGAGCAGCCCGGCGAGTTCCACTACGCACCCGACCCGGACCCCAAGCACGCCCACATCGTCTTCACGACCGAGGCGGGGGCCAGGGTCACCTATTACGACCCGCGCCGGTTCGGCTACATGGCCCTGGTCAATTCGGCGACCCTGCACCTGCATCCCTGGTTCGCCGGGCTCGGGCCGGAGCCACTCTCCGAGGATTTCAGCCCCGATCGCCTGCATGGCGCCTTCGCGGGCCGCAAACAGGGCCCCAAGACCCTGCTGCTGGACCAGAGGATCGTCGCCGGCCTGGGCAACATCTATGTGTGCGAGGCGCTCAACCGGGCCCGCATTTCGCCCTTCAAGGCCGCCGGCGGGATTTCCCGTCCGCGGCTTGCGACACTGGTGGCCGAGATCCGCGCAGTGCTGACCGAGGCGATCGCCGCTGGCGGCTCGACCTTGCGCGACTTCGCCCAGACAGACGGGGCGCTGGGTTATTTCCAGCATCGATTCAGGGTGTACGACCGCGAGGGAGAGCCCTGTTTCAACGACCCGTGCGCCGGCGTGATAGCGCGCAAGGCGCAGGCCGGGAGATCGACCTTCTATTGTCCGGTTTGCCAGAAATGATCCACGTCATGAGCCGCCTACGCCGCGCCCTCGCCGGATTTTTCCTGGCCCTGACCTTCGCGGGGGCGGCCGCGGCGGCGCCGCCGGTCTGGGTGGTGAAGGACAAGGACTCCGAGATCGTGCTGTTCGGCTCGATCCACGTCCTGCCGGCCAACCTGGATTGGGAGCCGCCGGCCCTCGAGCGCGCCCTCAAGGGCGCCGACGACCTGTGGTTCGAGCTCCCCATCGACCCGCAGAGCGAGGCCAACACGGCGATCCTCGCCCAACAGCTGGGCGTCCTGCCGCCGGATGGATCGCTGTTCAAGCTTCTGCCGCCCGAGGACGCGGCCCTGATGAGCCAGGTGGCCGCCACCTATGAGGTTTCACCGGTGCTGTTGGACCGGCTGAAGCCCTGGCTGGCGGAGATCGCGCTGGCGGGCGGCGCCTATCGCAAGGTCGGGGCCGACGCCACGACCGGCGTGGAAAAGATCATCTCGGCCATGGCCCCCCAGGCCCAGAGGCGGGCCTTCGAGACCCCGGCCGAGCAGATCGGCATGCTCTCGTCTGGATCGAGCGACGAGCAGGTCGCCTCCCTGCGCGAGACCCTGCACGAGATGGCTGACAAGCCCGACCAATATGCGGTGCTGGTGAAGGCCTGGATCGACGGCGACGTGGCCACCCTCGACGCGGAGGCGCTGGCCCCACTGCGCAAGGCTTCGCCCGATCTCTTCAAGCGGCTGGTCACAGACCGCAACGCCCGCTGGACCCAGGTGCTGGACGCCCGCATGAAGGGCCACGGCAAGACCGTGGTGGTGGTCGGTGTCGGCCATCTGATCGGCCCCGACGGCGTCCCAGCGCGGCTGCGGGCGCTTGGCTATTCGGTCACGGGGCCTTAAGGGCGGCGGAGCGGAGTCCTGCCCGCCCACGTTGAATCGACCTGAGTGGACAAGAAGGGCTCTTAACAAAAGCGAGGCCCCGATGAGCGCTTACGAAACCCTGATCGTAGAGGCCCCGCAGCCCGGAGTGAGCCTGATCCGGCTGAACCGGCCCCAGGCGCTGAATGCGCTCAACAGCCAGCTGCTCACCGAACTTTCGGCCGCCCTGGACGCCGCGGAGGCCGACGACAGCGTGCGCTGCGTGGTGCTGACCGGCTCAGACCGCGCCTTCGCCGCCGGGGCCGACATCAAGGAGATGTCGGACAAGACCTACGCCCAGATGTTCGTAAGCGACTTCTTCGGACCCGCCGCAAGGCGGATCGAAGGCTTCCGCAAGCCAATCGTCGCTGCGGTGGCCGGCTATGCGCTCGGCGGCGGCTGCGAGCTCGCCATGCTCTGCGACTTCATCATCGCCGCCGAGACCGCCAAGTTTGGCCAGCCGGAAATCAATCTAGGTGTGATGCCGGGCATCGGCGGCACTCAGCGCCTGCCTCGCGCCGTGGGCAAGGCCAAGGCCATGGACATGGTGCTCACTGCCCGGATGATGGACGCCGCCGAGGCCGAGCGCGCAGGCCTCGTCTCTCGCGTGGTTCCCGCCGACAAACTGCTGGAGGAGGCCCTGGCCGCCGCCGGCAAGATCGCCGCTCAATCGCCCCTGGCCGTCGCCATGAACAAGGAGCTGGTGAACGCCGCCTTCGAGACCACGCTGTCCACCGGCGTGGCCATGGAACGGCGTCTGTTCCACTCGCTCTTCGCCTTCGAGGACCAGAAGGAAGGCATGGCGGCCTTCGTGGACAAGCGCCCGGCGAAGTTCACGGGAAAGTAGGGGGCGGACCCGGGGTCGAAAAGAGCGCTGGGAATCCCCGCGACCTCCGTTGACCCGCCGCCCATCCTCCCGTATATCCGCGCCTCCAATTTTCACCGCCCGGCCCGCCGGTCGCGTTCGCATGAGAAGTTCCTAAATGGCCAATACGCCCGGCTCCAAGAAGGCGGTCCGCAAGATCGCCCGTCGCACCGAAGTCAACACCGCGCGCCGTTCGCGGGTGCGCACCTTCCTGCGCAAGTTCGATGAGGCTCTGACCTCGGGCGACGCCGCGGCGGCCAAGGACGCCTTCGTGAAGGCCCAGTCGGAACTGATGCGCGCCGTCACCAAGGGCGTCGTCCACAAGAACACCGGTTCGCGCAAGGTCTCGCGCCTGGCCGCCCAGCTGAAGAAACTGTCGGTTGCCTGACATAGGGTGACGGGGAGTCGAACCTCTACGTCTTCCATCGGAATTCGAACGGCCAAGCGGCGCCCCTCCGGGCGCCGCTTTCGCGTGTGGAGGCGCCCGCTCTGGGTGCGACATGTTCGTCGAATGTTGTCAGTTCACGGACCGCTGTTCGGCATTTCCCTAGGGCGGAAAAGGGCTCCCGGCGAGTCAACGAAAATATCGTCCGAGCGGCCGAAGAATCACCGTTGACCGGCCTCGGCCCCCCATTAGTGTCAGCCTCCTTACAGGCGTCTTCGATCTGATCCCGGATCACAACGGGGCGCCGGCGGAGTGCTTGCGCTCGCCGGATAAGAGCCTGTTTGCATTGAGAAAAGGTGCGGTCACTGCGTGGGGCTGTGACCGTGAGGCGGGCAGGACGGGATTGGAAGAAATGATGAGCGGGGGGGTTGCGGGAGCTATGGCGAGCGCACCAGCTGGAGTCGTGTGGAGCAAGACCTGCGTGGTCTTGAAGCGCGAGCTGGGCGAGGCGACTTTTGGCTCCTGGCTGGGCCAGGCGGCTCTGCGGGAGACCGGAGACGAGGTGTGTCTGGTGGCCGCCACGGGCGTGGCGCGGGACTGGATCGCTCGTCACGCTTGGCGGCGCATCGGAGAATTGTGGGCGCAGAACGATCCGTTGGGCCGAAGGCTCGACCTTAAGTCGCGCATGGAGTTCGATTTCGAGGCTCCCGCCGCGACAGCCGAAGCCACGAGGGCCGAACCGGGCCAGGCTTCGACAGTCCCCGAAGTATTCGAGATCGAGGCCGAAGCCACGCCCGCCACGGCGCGTCACGGCCGACTGCTCGGCCTGCAGGACCGCTTCGCCTTCGATAGTTTCGTCGCAGGCCCCTCCAACGAATTCGCCTTCGCCGTGGCCCGCCGCGTGGCGGCCTGGGCCGATGGCCACTTCAATCCGGTAGTCTTCCACGGCCCCTACGGCTTCGGGAAAACCCACCTCCTGAACGCGCTCGCCTGGGAGGCCATGCGCAACGATCCGTCCAAGCGTGTGGTCTATCTGACCGCCGAGCGGTTCACCTCGACCTTCGTCAAGGCGCTGCAGGACAAGCAGACCGCCGCGTTCAAGGATGAACTTCGCAACGCCGACCTTTTGTTGATCGACGACGTGCATTTCGTGGCCGGCAAGACCCAGACACAGGAAGAGCTGTTCCACACCCTGATCGCGCTGGTCGAAGACGGCCGCCGCGTGGTGATGACTGCCGACCGGTCCCCCACCGAGATCTCGGAGATGGATCCCCGGCTGCGCTCCCACCTGCAGGCCGGCTTGGTCTGCGGCATCGAGCCGGCCGACCGGGCGCTGCGCCTGGGTATCCTGGAGCGCAAGCTGCAGACGCTGGCCCAACAGGGCCGGTTCCTGCCGTCCGCCAAGCCCGAGGTCATGCAGTTCCTGGCCGACCGCTTCACCGACAGCGTCCGCGAGCTTGAGGGCGCGCTCAACACCCTGGTGGCCCGCGTCGGTGGCGATCTCGCACGGCTGACCTTGGACGAGGCCCAGACGATCCTTCGCCCGCACCTGTCGTGCAATGAGCGCAAGGTGACGGTGGACCAGATCCAGAAGACGGTCTCCGAGCACTACGGGCTGAAGCAGGCCGACCTGATCTCCGAGCGGCGCGCCCGCGCGGTGGCCCGGCCCCGGCAGGTGGCCATGTGGCTGGCCAAGCAGATCACCACTCGGTCCCTGCCCGATATCGGCCGTCGCTTCGGCGGGCGCGACCACACCACGGTGCTGCACGCCGTGCGCCGCATCGAGGGCCTGAAGGCCGAAGACCCGGCCATCGCCCGCGACGTGGATGTGTTGCTGCGGAAGCTGCGGGGCTAAACCGGCGTAATGCTGTAAGGTGGGGCGTCGCGCAATCGCGGCGCTCCGCCCGAAAAGCTGTCCATGTCTGGGAAAGACCTCAAGGGCTCCGGCCTGACCGATCGTCTGTCCGCCGCCGCCGACGCCAAGGCCGCACTGCTGGCGAAGCTCAAGCCCAAGCCGACGGTCACCGACCCGCTGTTCAGTGAGCGGGGAGCCATGCGCGAGGCCGAGTTGAAGGCTGTACGCGTCGCGCGCGCCGACGAGAAGGAAGCCGCCCGCCTGGCCGCGGCGGCGGCGCGGGCGTCAGATCACGCCGTGATCGCGGCCGCCGAAGAAGCCGCGCTCGCCGAAAAGCGCGGGGTCCGCAAGGCCCGCAAGCAGCTCACCAAGGCTGAGGCCCAGACCAAGCGCGACGCGCGCTACGCCGCGCGCAAGGCGCGCTGAGGCCCCGCCGACTTCGGCTTCCGGGCTCGGCCATGGGCCACGCCGGAGTTCGTGACTAGAACCCGTCGCCGCCCTCGCCCTCCTCGGCTTCGCGCGCGCGCTGGTCGATGTTGGTGGGCGCGGTCTTCACGCCGGTGCGATCTTCCTGCCGAGCGCCCTGCAGGATGCCCACCAGGCCATAGTTGCCCTCGTGGCAGGCGTATTCATAGACCGGGCCCTTGGAGCGGGTGAATTCGTATTCGCCGCCCCACGGCTGGCTGAACACCGTCGGGTCTTCCACCCAGAAGGCGTAGTGCATCTTGCCGGGGCCGATCGGGGTCAGGCGCTCGGTCACCTTCAGGTGCTCGGAGGCGCCGCGAAAGACCTGCTCAGGGTGAAAGTTGGTCGTCTCGATGACCAGAGTGTCGCCGTCCCAGTGGCCGACGGAATCCCCCATCCAGGGGCGGATCGCGGCCGGCAGGTGCTGGTCGCCCATGCGCACGATCCGCGCGTCATGGACCATCTCCACCACGATGGAGACTTGATCCTTGGTCTGCACGATCTGGTAGGTGTTGTTGTAGAGCACCGGCATCATCACCGGGCCCGAGGAGTTCCCGAAGGAGAGCAGGCAGCGTTCGCCGAGCGCGCGGGTCTCCGGATTGTCACTGGGGCTCATCCCCTTGGGCAGCGCCTCCTGGCCGAACGGTCCGAGCTTCAGGTCCTTGCGCATGGGCACGCGGCCGTCTGCGGTGGTGGTGATGAAGCCGTTCCGCGGCTGGCCGTTCACCCGCATCACCGTCGAGCCAGGATCAGTCCAGGCGGAGTTGTAATTGCAATTGGTGCCGCGGCCGTCGCTGCAGTCGGCCGGCAGGTCGGTGACCTTGGCGTTCGGGTCGGTGGGCTTGGAGCCCAGCGCGACCAACTCGTCGTTCCTGTGCTCGATCTTGCGGGCCTGCTCCTCGGTGAGGGCCAGGTCCTTGCCGTAGCGGGGATTGCGCTCCAGGCGGGTGATCGACGAATTGGTCCACACGCCCTGCAGGTTCGGATGGCCATAGGCGTCGCGCGGGACCTTGTAGGCGGTCTTGGGCGGGGCCGGCGGCTGGGCGCCGGCCAGGGACGGCAGCCCCAGGGTCCCGAGGACCGCCAAAACAGCCAGAGTCTTCAAGCCCTTCGTTACCATCACCGCCTCCCGGTACGCCTGCAGTCTTTGCTGCTTATGGATGCAAGTATCCCGGCGTTCCGGGTTCGCGGCAAGGGCCTGGCCCCAGACGCGGGCGTCGACGGTGTTTAGGTCTACAGGCCCAGGCGGCGCGCGCGGCTGGCGACGGTGAGCGCCAATCGCTCGGCGATCAGATGGTCGGGTGAGCCCGTGGTCTTGCACAGGCGATCGGCGTCGAGGATCTGCGGCTGGATGCGGTCGAGCTCCTCAAGGCTCCAGGACCTGGCCTGGCGCAGGAACTCACGCTCCTGCTTCCAGAACACGCCCGCGGCCTTCGCCGCCTCCTGCAGGCCGGCGCCGCTCTTCGCCAGGGTCAGAGCGCGGCGCAACTTGCCCAGATGCATCCCCATGGCGCGGACGGCCGCCGGACCGCCCTCGCCTTCCTGGGCGGCGCGGCGCAGGCCCGCCTGCGCATCGCCCAGCCTTCCGCCGAAGGCGTCCGAGGCGGCGTCGAACAGCGAGGCCTCCGGCTCGACCCCAAGGAATGGCTCCAGGTCGGCCGGAGTCGCCGTCGCCCCGCTGCCGGGGCCGAGGAAGAGCGCCAGCCGCTCCATCTCCTGGCGCGCCACGCCGCGCTCCTTGGGCATTCGGGCGACGAACAGGGCCAGGGCCTCGCTGGTGAGCGACAGGTTGTCCCTGGCCAGCGCCTCTCGCACCTGACGCGCCACATCGCCGGGCTCATCTTCGTAGCAGGGGATGGTCGCCACACCGGCCGCCTTCTCGGCGACCTTGCGCAGGGTGGAGTCGCGGCCGAGAGCCCCGGCCTCGATCAGCAGGAAAGCGTCGGGATTGAGCTCACCGGCCGCATGGCGGGTCAGAGCCTCGGCGACCAGCTTGTCGGGGCCGGCCTTTTCCGTGGAGAACCGCAGGCGC
>DASRRU010000111.1:0-11494 GCA_035656795.1 Phenylobacterium sp.
GGCCGGGTTCCAGGGCCCAGACCGGGAAGTCGATCAGGTGGGCGCCCATGTCGCCCAAAGCGCCGGAGCCGAAGGGCAGCCAGCCGCGCCAGTTGAAGTGGGCGTAGTCGGGGTTATAGCCCCAGTTCACGTCCGCGGGGCCGAGCCACGTCGGCCAGTCGAGGCTTCCCGGCGCCGCCTGCGGCTGGGGCCTTGCCACGCCTTGCGGCCACACCGGCCGGTTGGTCCAGACATGGACCTCGTGGACGGGCCCGATGACCCCGCCGCGGATCAGCTCGACCACGCGGCGGCCGTCGTCGCCGGAGTGGCCCTGGTTGCCCATCTGGGTGACCATGTTCGGATTGGCCCGCGCCAGCGCCGCGAGCTTGCGGCTCTCGGTGATGTTGTAGGTCAGCGGCTTCTGCACGAAGACGTGGTAGCCGCGCTCCATCGCCCAGCGGGCCGCCACCGCGTGGTGGTGGTCGGGCGTGGCGATCAGCACCGCGTCGATGTCCTTTTGGGCGTCGAACATCCTGCGGTAGTCGGTGTAGCGCGTGGCCTTGTCGTAGGCCGCCTTCAGCGGCTCCTTTGCCGGCGCGATCCAGCCGCTCTTGTCGACCAGGGCGTGCAGCACGTGGTCGTAGTCCACGTCGGACGTGGCCACGATGTTCTGGCCGGTCAGCTTGGACATGTTGGCCGCGCCCTGGCCGCCCGCGCCGATCACCGCGATATTGACCTTGTCGCTCGCCGACCGCGTCCGGGCCGCGCCCAGCGCTGAGCCCGCGAACGCTCCCGCCGCCAGCCCGGCCGCCGCGCCCAGCGCCCCGCGCCGCGTCAGCCCGCCAGACCCCAGGCGCCGTCCGCTCACCTCATAGACCGCCATCGCCTGGTACTCCCCGCAAGCGCCTTCTTTGGGCGCCATTGGGCCCAGGGTTGCAGGCCTTGGCAAGGGCGCCCGGTCAGGCGCCATCCGAGAGGTGCATGGTGACCGCCGAGATGGCCACCGCGATTTCCGGCTCAGTCTGGCCGGACGCTATTCGCCTCGCAACGCAGCCCCTTGTCCTCGCACGGCCAAACAGTGCGGACGGCCGCGATCAGGTCGGCGCCGACGAAGGGCATTTCCAGGACGGCGATCCGCTGGGAGCGGGCGAACGCGGCCTGCAGGCGTTTGCCGTCGCCGGTCATTAGCACGACCAGACCCTCCCACGGCCGCGCCCGCAGGCTGGAGACGAAGACGGCGGGGTCGCGCTCCAGGAGCTGCGCATCGACGATCAGGGTCATGGCGACGTCCAGCGGCAGTTGCTCGAGGCCCTGCGTAGGGTCGAAGATGATCGCATTCAGGCCCCCGGCGATCAGGGCGAGTTCCAGCGAGGCCGCAAGAACCTTGTCGTGCACAACGACGATGGCGCCGGCCTGTGGCTTGGATGCTACCGGCACGCCTGCTCCTTCGCGCCCTCCCCGCGGGATGTGGAAGCGGGCGACGCCTTATACCTATCGACCCCCAGAACAGGTCCCAACTCAGGGGTTTTACGGGCTCGCATTCAGAGAGCGCACTTGCCTCGGCTCGCGAGGCGGCGATCCGAAATCGCGGCGCGAGCTGCTGCCCACGCAACCACTGCGGCAACAATTCCCCTAGTCTGCACCCATGGGATGTGGCCACCTCTCTTAAGCGAACGACGTTCGGGGTGGAAATGGGCTTGCGATTCGCGATGGGGTCGCGACGGCCGGACCGATTCACGGTTTTAATCGCAGCCGGCGTGACCGCCATCGCGCTGACCGCCCTGCTGGGTTGGCAGGTCGGAAGCGTCCCCCTGACTTCCGTCATCGTCGGCGCCATCGCGCTGCAGCCGACTACCGCAATTGCGCTCCTTGTCGGGGCCCTGGGCCTCGCGACCGGAGCGAGCGGCCATCGCTGGAGTTCCCGCCTTGCCGGCGCGGTCCTGTTGACGACCTGCACGATCTGGTTGTCAGCCTATGCCTCGCCCCGTGCCGTTCCCATCGATCTCATGCTGTTCCGCAGCCAGGTGCTCGCCCAGCGGCCGCTGCCGCTTTGGCCGGGCCGACCCAGCATCATCACCTGCGTGGTGATTGCGCTCTACGCCGCCTCCTTGTTGGGCGTAGGCGTCCGCCAGCCCTGGCTGAAGCTTCTCGCCCTGGGAGCGGGCAGCCTCGGCGCCCTGCTCGCCAGTCTGTCGATCCTGCCCTTTGTACTGCAGGACGCCTCACAGCTCTCGATCCTGCATCAGAGCCTGCGCATCGCCCTCAACACCTCCGTAGCCGTGGGCGCGCTCTGCGCTGGTGTCCTGATCCTGGAGCGTGACGCCGGCTGGGTGGCGCTGGTGGCCGGCGGCGGCGAGCGCGGACGGATCGCCCGCCTGCTGGCGCCTATCGCTCTGGTTCCGGTGGCCTTCGGCACGCTCGCCAACATCGGCGTGCGCGCGGGCGTCTATGGGCCCGACGTGCGGATGCTGCTGATCATCGTGCTCAGCGCGGTGTCGCTGCTTTTTCTGGCGTTCTGGGCAGCGCAGACCCTGGGCCAAGAGCGGGCGGAGCGCGACAGTCTTGCCGACGCCCTGCAGCGATCGACGGTGATTATCGTCGATGGACAAGGGAAGCTGCGGCACTGGCCACCGGCCTGCGAGGCTCTCTACGGCTGGACAGCGGCCGAAGTCCTGGGCCGCAGGCCCGGCGAATTCCTCAATGTGGAAGGCGCATCGGTTCGGGAAATGACCCGGGCGTCGATCCGCGAAAACGGCGAGTGGCGCGGCGAAATCCAGCATTGGACCAAGAGCGGCGACACCCGCTGGGTCGCTCTTCAGTGGGTGCTCCAAAGCGGTGACGATGGCCAGGAACGCGTGGTCGGCACGATCAGCGACATTTCAAACCTGAAGCTGGCGGAATCGTCGCTGCGTGAGAGCCAGGAGCGTCTAGCGCTGGCGGTGAACGCCTACGACCTCGGCATTTGCGACATCGACATCGCAAGCGAGACTATCGTCGCGGACGAGGGTCTCGAACGCATGTTCGGTGTTCCGCCCGGGGGCATGAACGGCTCGGTCGAACGGATGCGAAATACGATATTCGGCAAGGACGTTGAGACCGCTCGAAACCTCGCCGCCGCTGCGATCACTGCGCAACAGCCCAGCCTGATCGACGATCTGCAGATCCACCGCCCCGACGGCGAGCTGCGCGACCTGCATGGCGTGCGCCGGTTTTTCTATTCGCCGGACGGCGGGCATGTGCGCACCATCGGCATCTATCGCGATGTCACCGAGGAACGGCGCGCCCGCGCGGAACTCGCCCTGCGTGGCGACCACTTGTCCCAGCTCCGCGCCGAGCTGGCCCACGTCTCCCGGCTGAGCGCCATTGGCGAGATGGCCGCGGCCCTCGCCCACGAACTCAACCAGCCGCTGACCGCCATAGGCAATTCCGTGGGAGCCTTGAAGATAATGCTCAGCGACGGGGGAAGGACACTCGACGAACCCGCCCGGGCCCGCGTCGTCCGCGCGGCCAATCACGCGGAGGGCCAGGCCGTGCGCGCCGGCGAGATTGTGCGCCGCCTGCGCGACTTCATCGCCCGCGGCGAGGCCGATGCGCGCATCGAGCAGCTCGATCTTCTGATCGAGGACGCCGTGGCGCTGGCCGCGCCCAACGCCAAGGCCGAAGGGACGGAGGTCCGATATGAACTCTCGCCCACCGCCAGTCGCGTCCTGGCCGACCGGATCCAGATCCAGCAGATCCTGGTCAATCTCGTCCGCAACGCGACGGAGGCCATGCGCGACAATCCCGCGCCCCACGTCCTGACCATAAGCACGGCGGCCAAGCAGGGGATGGTCGAGGTCTCGGTGCGTGACAATGGCCCTGGCGTCGCGGCGGACTTCGCAACGCAACTGTTCTCGCCATTCTCATCCACCAAGAACGACGGCATGGGCGTGGGCCTGTCGATCTGCCGGCGCATCGTCGAGGCCCACGGCGGGCGCATGTGGCTGGAGCCGTCCGCGGGCGATGATTCCGGCGCCGACTTCCGCTTCACGATCCCCCTGGTGACCAAGGAGTTGCGGCATGCCTAGCCGGAGGACCCTGCACATTGTCGACGACGACGACAACGTCCGGGAATCGGCGGCGATGCTGCTGGAGGCCGCCGGCTACAGCGTCACGACCTACGCCTCGGGCGTCGAGTTCCTCGCCAAGCTGGACGCCACCATTCCCGCCTGTGTCCTGCTCGACATCCACATGCCGCTGATGAACGGTCTCGAGGTGCAGCGCCGGCTCGTCGAGCGCGGCATCGCCTTCCCGGTCGTCGTGCTCACCGGCCAGGGCGATGTCTCCAACGCCGTCCAGGCTATGAAGCAAGGCGCCTTCGAATTCCTGGAAAAGCCCTACTTGAACGACATCCTTTTGGAGGCCGCGCGGGACGCCTTCGCCAAGCTCGAAACCACCACCGAAGACCGCGCGGTAACCGCCCAGGCCCTGGTCGGCGTCGCCAAGCTGACTGCCCGCGAAGCCCAGGTCCTGCAAGGCCTGCTCGCCGGCCTGCCCAACAAGCTCATCGCCTATGAGCTAGATATCAGCGTCCGCACCGTCGAGATCTACCGCGCCAACGTCATGGACAAGCTCAACGCCAAGAGCCTCTCCAGCGCCGTGCGGATCGCGCTGGCGGCGGGGCTCGAGCCCTTGGTCACAGGCCGTGACGGCTAGGCTGAAGACAGGCTCCGCGAAGCGAAAAGCCGGAGTCCAAGGGGTCTCGCAGTGTGGCGCTCCTCGGCCCCGCTCGGCCTACCGGCTGTCCGGGATATCGAGACGTTTTAGGTTGCCGACCTTTCCGAGATAAGATCGAGTATTCAATCTAGCGCCTTGTGGGTCCAGGTGGAACGCCGCACCGGCGCCTTAGGTAATTCCCCGAAATTGAAGACTAGCGCCATTCCATGCATCCCATAGCGCATGAAAAACACCGACCACTACCGCCAGCAGGCTGCAGATCTCACCATCCGCGCCGGAGACGCCACCTCCTCGCTCGTGAGGGAAGCGTGCGTTGCCATGGCCTCGACATGGGCCCGGCTGGCGTTGCTGGCCGAAGCTACGGACCGGGTCTCCTCGTGGACGGCTACGACTGGATCGCTAGCTCGTAGGTCAGGACTGACCCCGAGGTGGCCCTTAGCCGTGGCGGCCGGTTCAGACGGGGGGCCCCCGAAGGGATAGCCGTTGCTGCGCCTTCCTAGTCCAGTCCAACCCACGAGGCGACCCATGAAGAACCAGCAGCTCATCCGTATTTTCTATGCCAGCCGCGCCACCCCTATTGCCTGGAGAATCTGAAAGAAAATATCGAGCAAATCCTCGCAGCCGCGATCCTTAACAATCGACCCGGGGACATCACGGGCCTGCTGATCGCCCATCGAGGATGGTTTCTTCAGGCGCTGGAAGGGCCGGCCGACGATGTCCATGACCTCTTCAGGCACATCTGCACCGACCCAAGACATTGCGATGCCGAGCTTCTGGCCGAAGCCCCACCCAGACACGCGAGTTTGGTCGCTGGAACATGTGCGCGCGGCAGCTCCCCGACCGACGCTCTGATCCTGGGGGAGCTTGATCGGCGACCAGCCTTTGAGCCGGCGGACTTTCCGGAACGCGTCGTGATGCGCCTGCTCAAAGCGGTCGCCAGCACGCACGAACAGGCGTTGACCAAGCAACAAGACCTTGTTCCAGCCCAGATCCCGCCGCGACTGACCTGAGGCAGGCCAGTCCGGAAGAACAAGGTTCTTTCTGGTGCGGCAAGCGGCCGCAGCCGTTGCAACCCTGAGATTAACCTGCCCCGGCTCAATTGGCTTTCGATGAGCGCCCCTCAGACCCTCGTTCGCGACTTGGAGACCGAAGTGCAGCCGGCAAGGCCGCCATCAGACGCGCGTCCAACCCACGATCCGAGCCAGACGCCCTATCAATTGACCTTGTCGGCGCTGATCGTTCCATGGCGACAGCAGCTGATGTTGAACATCGCCTTCGGTCTGGCCTTTGGTCTGGTCGCCGGGCCGCAATTTGCCCTCCTATGGGTGGTGAGCCTCTCGACCGGCGACCTCATCCTGCAAAATCTGTACAAACGTCTGGATGATCGCGCGGCGACGATGGATTCGGATCGCGGGCTGCGCCGGTTGGCTGGGGTCGGGCTCGCCAAGGCGATGCTCTGGACCTCGGCGCCCACGGCGTTTGCGGCGATGACACGCAGCCCGGTTGGCCTGACCTTCGTCGCCGTGATCTGCATCCTCCTGACGGCGCTGGCGGTTTCGACCTTTCGAAACTCCCGCCTGATGTGCCTCTCGATGGCCATCGCGCCGGTCACCGCGCTGGTCGTCTGTGTGATTGCGGTCATCGGCGAGCGGCAGGGCGCCGGTCTCATCATGGGGCTCGGTCTCCTCGTGGCGATCCTCGTCTATATCGCGTCGGGAACCAATCGCACGGTGGCCAACTGGAACCGAGCCAGCCAGCAGGCTGCCGAGTCCCTGACGCGTATGACCGCCGCCCTGGCGAGTTCCGAGGCGGTTGAGCGCAGGTTGCAGATCGCCGTCGAAATCGCCGAGCTCTACGTCTTCGAGGCGGACTACATGCAGCGCACCTTCGCGGGCACGGGCGCGGAGCCAGAACTCTTCGGCCAACTGTATGGCGGCGAGGGCTTCTGGGTGGACCCGTTCCGGAACGTGTTCCCGGAAGACCTGCCGCGCGTCGAGGCGGCCTGGGCGAACTACACCGCGGGCAAGGCTCCCTACAAGCTCGAGCACCGCGCCGTCGGGCCCGACGGGAGTGTCCTGTGGGTCGCCGCGTCGGCCGAATTACTGCGCGATGAAACGGGCCGGCCGCGCGCCCTGATCGGCAGCCTGCGGAACATCACCGAGCGCAAGCACGCGGAGCTACGTCTGACAAAGGCCCTCGACGCGGCCGAGGCGGGCAGTCGCGCGAAGAGCGAGTTCCTGACCCTGATGAGCCATGAGATCCGCACGCCGCTCAACGGCGTGCTGGGCATGGTCCAGGCGATGGAAGGCGACGAACTCTCCGCCGCACAGCGTACCCGGCTAGAGGTGGTGCACAATTCGGGGGAGACCCTCCTGCATCTGCTCAACAGCGTCCTCGACCTGTCAAAGCTGGAAGCCGGCGACCTGGACATCGAGGATGGGGAGATCGACATCGCCCTCGTGGCCAGCACGGCCGTGAAGGCATTCGAAGCCGCAGCCGCAGAGAAGGGGCTCTGCCTCGCCGTGCACGTCTCGCCGGAGGCCTGCGGCATCTATGCCGGCGACCCAGTAAGGGTTGGGCAGGTGCTGCACAACCTGGTCTCCAACGCGGTGAAATTCACCGACGCCGGGTCGGTGTCGGTGGCCGTCGAGCTCCGGGACGGAACCCTAGCGATCCAAGTCACCGACACCGGCATCGGCATTGCGGCCGAACAGAAGCAGGGCCTGCTCGATAACTTCGTCCAGGCGGACCTTTCGCTGACCCGTCGCCATGGCGGCAGTGGCATCGGCCTGGCGATCAGCCGCCAACTGACCGCCAGAATGGGCGGAACACTTGGTTTCGAAAGCACCCCGGGTTGCGGCTCGACCTTCACCGTCACCCTCCTGCTCCCCCGCCTCCGGGACGCTGGCGACAGGGCGGCCAAGACCGCTCGGGACGAAGCCTCCGCGGACCAGCAGTCCCTGAAGGTCCTGGTGGCCGAGGACAATGCGGTCAATCAGCTGGTGCTCCGTACAATGCTGCAGCAGCTGGGCGTCGAGCCGATGATCGTCGGCGACGGTGAGCAGGCGTGCGCCGCCTGGCGCGACGCCGATTGGGACATCATCCTGATGGACATCCAGATGCCCCTCATGGACGGCGTCAGCGCCTCGCGCGCCATCCGCAGCGAGGAAGCCGCCTCCGGGCGCACTCGCACGCCGATCGTGGCCGTCACCGCCAACGTCATGACCCATCAAGTGCAGGCCTATCGCACGGCCGGGATCGACGACATCGTGGCCAAGCCCATACAGGTCGCCCGCCTGGTCGACGCCATCGAAGGCGCCCTGGTGACTCAGGAGCCGTCGATCGAGCGGCCCGGCGCCACGGCCGCAGCCTAGAACACGTTGAGCTCAGGGCGCGCCAGCGCGCCAGCCGCCGCCCAGCACCTTGAATACCGCGATCTGATCCTGCGCCAGCGCCGCGTTGGAGGTGGCGACGGCAGAGTCGGCCGCCACCAGCGACTGTTCGGTGGTCAACAGCTCCAGCTGGCTGAGCGCGCCAGCCAGGTACTGGCCCTGCGCGAGATCGAACGCGCGTCGGGCCCGGTCCTGCGCCTCGCCCAGGTCCTGGCGTCGGTCGAGTTCGGCGCTGTAGGCGGTCAGGGCCTGTTCGGTCTCCTTCAGCGCCTGGAGGACCACGGAGTCGAAGCCGGCCAGGGCGGCGTCCGCGCCTGCCTTGGCCTGTCGGATGCGGGCGCGCGGCAGGCTCTGGTTAGGGAAGCTCCAACGGACGGTCGGACCGAGGCCCCAGGTCAGGCCCGGCTCGCGTGTCAGGTCCGCAAGGGTGGTGGCGACGCCGCCGTAAAGTCCGGTGAGGCTGATCCTCGGATAGAGGTCGGCGGTGGCGACGCCGATGCGGGCGGTGGCGGCGGCCAGGCGCCGGTCCGCCTGGCGCACGTCGGGCCGCCGCTTCAGCAGCGCAGCGCCATCGCCCACCGGAATCAGGGCGCTCAGACGCGGCGGCGTCACGCAGGCCTGGACCTCCACTGGCGCGGCTGTCGGGGTGCGGCCGAGCAGGGCGGCGAGCTGGAAGAGCGCCGCGCGCCTGCGGCCCTCCAGCGGCGCGATCGTAGCGCGCACCTGGGCGACCAGGCCCTCGGCGCGGATCACATCGAACTCGGAATTGGCGCCGGCCGCGTGCCGCGCCGTGGTGATCTTTGCTTCTTGGGCGACGACATCCAGGGACCGGCGCGCGACGGCCACCTCCTCGCCCAACGTGCAGACCTCGGCGTAGGCGCGGGCTGTTTCGGCGGCGATTGTGACCCGCAGCCCGTCGCGCGCGGCCGCCACCGCCTCTGCGTCGGCGCGGGAGGCCTCGATCGAGCGCCGCACCCGGCCGAACAGGTCGACCTCGTAGGAAACGTCCAAGACATCGTCGAACAGCCAGATGGTCGTGGCCGGACGGCCCGTGAGCTCCAGGATCTCGTCGGTGACGGCGTCACGTCCGCGAATCCCGCCGGCTGCGATGTTGGTGGCGGGATATCGGCCGGTGCGCGAAGCCTCCAGCACCGCGCGGGCGGCCGAGAGGTTCGCCTGCGCCTCCGCGAGGTCGGCGTTGGCGGCGAAGGCCTCGCCGACCAGGCGGTCCAGCGCGGGGTCGTTGTAGAGCCGCCACCAGGCGTCGGGTGGCGCGGCGCCGGTCTCGGCCGCAGGGTTGATCGAGACCAAGGGCGCCTGGGCGCCGGGCGGCGCCGGCGGCGCATGATAGTTCGGGCCCACGGCGCAGGCCGTGAGGGCGGCGCAGGCCACCAGGGATAGCCGGCGCGTCATGACGGCCTGGCCTCCGGATCTGCGGCGGGCGCAGCCTCCAATCGCGGGGGGAACAGCGGTATGTGCGAGGCCGGTCCGAGCGGCGCCGGCTTGTGCGCCAGCGCGACCAGCAGCGCCAAGGCCGTCAGGGCGCCGATGGCCACGAAGCCATCAATCACCCCTTGCGTGGCGGCGGCGCTGCGGACGACGCTGGCCAGCACGGCGGCGGCCCGGGCGGTGGCGGTGGCCGGGTCGATGGTTCGCCCGGTGGCCGCCGCGTAAGCCTGCAGGCGGTGCAACACCTGGCCGTCACCGGCCTGGACGTGCAGCCCGATGTGGTTGGAGGCGATCTGGCTGCGAACGCGCACGAAGGTGGCGATGAACGCCGTCCCGATCTGGCCCCCAAGCAGGCGAGAGGTTTGGATGGCGGCGCCGAAGGTCAATGCGTCTTCCGGCTTCAGATGCAGAATGCCGAAGAACACGATCCCCGACAGAGCAAAGCTCTGTCCGACAGCCTGCAGCAGCTGGGAGAGCAGGAACTGATCGGAAGACCACACCGGCGTCAGGCCGTGGGCCACGATCAGGCAGGCGATGGTGATCAGGATGAAGCCCAGGCTGGAGACGAAACGCGGGTCCATGCGACGCAGCATCACCGCGGCCACGAAACAGATGAGAAGCTGCGGCGCGGCGATCCAGACCATGGTCTGGCCGACCTCCAGCGCCCGGAAGCCGCGCACGGCGCCCAGGAATTGCGGGATCAGATAGGCCGTCGACAGGATCGTCAGGCGCAGAAAGGCGATCCCCGTCAGCAGCTGCGGCATCGGCGGGGCAACGGCGACCTTGAGGTTGATGAACGGCTGCGGCGATCGCCTCTCGTGCTCCAGAAAGGCGGCGAACAGGATAAAGCCGGCCGCCAGCAGGCCCAGAACCAGGCCAGAGTTCAGCCAGTCCAGGCGATTGCCCTGGTCCAGCGCCGCATAGATCAGCGCCAGGCCCATTCCGCTGGTGACCAGGCCAAAGCGGTCCGGCCTCGGTGGGGCCGGGTTCGGTGGCTCCGGCCTGGAGCCCCACCTGAAGAGGGCGAACATGCCCAGGGCCAGGGGGACGTTCTGCCAGAAAATCCAGCGCCACGAGAAGTTGTCGACATACCAGCCCTCCAGCGAGGCGGAGATGTTGAGCGAAAGCTCCAGATTGAGTGCGTAGAGGGCGATGCCGTAGGCCCAGAAGCGCGGCGGCGTGCCCCGCAGGATGAAGCTGAGCGTCAGGGGTATGAAGAACCCCGAGGCCGCGCCGCCTAGGAACTGCAGGCCCAACAGCATGGCGAGATTGGGCGAGAAAGGCTCCAGGAACGAGACCACGGCAAAGGCCAACGCCGCCTCGATCAGTACGCGCCGTGCGCCGAACACCGCGCCCAGCCAGATGGCGACCGGCAGGACCAGCATCTGGGCGACCGTCTGGGCGGTCGTGATCCAGGCGCCGTCGTCGAACCCGGCGTGCACGGCGCCTCGGATGTCGTTAAGCCCAAAGGCGGACAGCCGCCCGTTGAGGGTCGAGATGAAGGTGCCGAGCAGGACCGCGGCCAGACCGAACCAGGGGATCGGCTGGGCGGGTGGCGGGGCTGGCGGCGGCGCCGCTCCCGCTGCGGGGGTGGCCGGGCCGTTCATCGCCGGCCATCGCGCGCATCGACCTTGGCGACCACCGACATACCGGGTCGCAGGCGCTCGGCGAGACCATCGGCGTCGTCGATGGCGATCTTCACGGCGATACGCTGGACCACCTTGGTGAAGTTGCCGGTGGCGTTGTCTGGCGGCAGCAGGGCGAACTGGGCGCCGGAGCCAGGGGCGAAGGCCAGGACGTGGCCCTTGAGGGTGTGGCCAGGGAAGGTGTCGACCCTGACCTCGGCCCTCTGGCCGGCGGCCATGTGGGTCAGCTGGGTTTCCTTGTAGTTCGCGATCACCCAGACGTGGGGCAGGGGCGTCAGCGTCGTGATCTGGCCGCCGACGCCGACATACTGG
>DASRRU010000112.1:0-13074 GCA_035656795.1 Phenylobacterium sp.
CCGAGGCGATCCTCGACCTGGGCAACGCCGGCGGCCTGCTGCTCGACCGCGACTTCGCCGAGGCGAACCACCTGCTGGCCGGCCGCAGGCTCTCGACCGAGCTCGCCGTCGGCGCCGACGGGCCGCGGGAAAGCGTGCAGCTCTGCCTGGACCGGGTGGGACTGGGCGGCCTCGCCTTCGATGGCGTTTCGACAGTGGTGACGCCGGGGCTGACCAGCCACGTCCCCGCCAACGTCGGCCTGCAGCTTCTCAGCCGGTTTCGCCTGACCATCGACTTCGGGGGTGATCGCCTCTGGATGACACCCTACCCGGACGCCATCTCCCGGCCGTTCCGCAAGAACCGCACCGGGCTGTCCCTTACGCCGCAGGAGCCGGGGGCATTGGTCGTCGATCACGTGGCCGTCGGCAGCCCGGCCGCGCTGGGCGGTTGGAAGGCGGGAGAGCTGATCACCGCGATCGACGGGGCGCCCATCCCGGCGGACTACGCGGCGGGCGAGGCGTCGATGTGGATCTATGGCGCGCCGGGGCGGACGGTGACGCTGACCCTGGCCGGCGGAGCGCGGCGCAGCCTGACGCTGGCCGACTACTTCTAGCCGCCCGCTTGCCCGCGACGGGCGCGCGGCGTAAGCGGCGCCTCATGATCACCGAGAACCTCGCCGAGACGCTCAAGCTGGAGCGGATCGAAGTGAACCTGTTCCGAGGCACGACCTCGGACAATTCGCCCGGACGCATCTTCGGCGGCCAGGTGATCGGCCAGTCGCTGCTGGCGGCCTACGAGACGGTGGAAGACCGCATCTGCCACTCGCTGCACTGCTACTTCATCCGGCCGGGCGACCCGACGGTGCCGATCGTCTTCGAGGTGGACCGCAGCCGCGACGGCGGGTCCTTCACCACCCGCCGCGTGATCGCTATCCAGCATGGCCAGCAGATCTTCAACCTGGCGGCCTCCTTCATGGCCCACGAGGCCGGATATGAGCACCAGGCGCCGATGCCGGCCGCCATGCCCTGGGGCGACCTGCCCGACGAGGCGGAAATGCAGAAGGAGGCGATGAAGAACGCGCCGGAGGAGGCCAAGCGCTGGCTCTCGCGGCCCCGGCCGATCGAGATGCGCTCGGTGGACGCGCGCAACTATTTCCAGGCCGGCGAGGCCAAGGACCCGGAAAGCCAGAGCTGGATTCGCTGCCGCGAGCCGATCGGCCCCGATCAGCACATGCATCAGGTGATCCTGGCCTACGCCTCGGACATGAACCTGTTGTCGACCGCCATGCGCCCGCACAAGGTCCACTGGCAGACGCCCGGCTTCCAATCGGCCAGCCTCGACCACGCCATGTGGTTCCACAAGCCGATCAACTTCAACGACTGGCACCTCTACGCCCAGGATTCGCCCAGCGCGTCCGGCGGCCGCGGCTTCATCCGCGGCTCGATCTTCGCATCGGACGGCACGCTGGTGGCGTCCGTGGCCCAGGAAGGCCTGATGCGGATGAGGAAGCCGAAGGCGTAGCGAGAGAAGATCCTCCCCCTCTGGGGGAGGTGGCGCAAAGTGCCGGAGGGGGTTTCCCCGCCGAGTCAGCAACAGCCGACATCCCGACCGACGGAGAGGAAACCCCCTCAGTCGGCGGAGCCGACAGCTCCCCCCTGCGGGGGAACATCTTGTGCGTCTACTCCACCTCGTCGGCGCGGACGGCGACGAGAAACCCGTCCGCCATGCGCACCTCGGGCACGGCCTCGCGGGTGAAGGGCAGCCACCAGCTTTCGCCGGCGGCGGGGTCGACTTCCAGCAGGTCGCCGGCGCCGAAGTCGCGCACGGACCTGACCCGGCCGAGCACATCGCCCTCCAGGCTGCGGACCTCGATCCCGACGAGGTCGGCGACGTAGAACTCGTCTTCGTCAGGTTCGGGCAGGCTGGCGCGCGGAATGTAGAGCTTGAGGCCACGCAGCGCCTCGGCCTCGTCGCGCGTCGTCACTTCCTGGGCGCGGGCCACGACGCCGCCCTTGGCGACGCGACCCCCGACCAGGGTGAGGCCGGGGCTTCCGTCCTCACGCAAGAGGGTCCGGTAGTCCACCAGCGCCAGCGGTTCGGCCGTGAAGCTGGTGATGCGGACCTCGCCGCGGACGCCAAAGGCGCCCGCCACGCGGCATACAAGGAGCAGGTCGGGTCGTTCTGGCATGCCCTATCCTCCGCCCACCCCGGCGCAAGCCGGGGACCAAGCTGAATCGCGGCTTGGATTCCGGCTTGCGCCGGAATGAGCGGACAAGGGGTTCAGCCTTCGGTCGGTTCGGCCGGGGCTTCAGCAGCCGGCGCGGCTTCAGCGGCCGGAGCTTCAGCAGCCGGAGCTTCAGCAGCCGGGGCTTCTTCGGCGGCCGGCGCTTCCGGGGCGGCTTCGGCGACCGGAGCCTCTTCCGCAGGAGCGGCTTCGGCGGCGGGGGCTTCCTCCACGACCGGCTCGGGCTCGGGCGCCGGCGGCGGGTTGTTCTTGGCTTCTTCCAGGGCGGCGAGGCGGTCGGCTTCGCGCTGGGCCTTTTCCCCGGCGCGTTCCTTGGCCTTGGTCCCCGGCTGGCCCTTGTTCGGGTTGTTGCCGGCTTCCCACTTGGCCAGGCCCTGCTTGGAGAGCTCGCGGGCCACGCGGTCGGTGGGCTGGGCGCCCTTGCTCATCCATTCCGAGATGCGCTCGACGTTGAGGACGACGCGGTTCGGGTCGTCCTTCTTCAGGAGCGGGTTGTAGGAGCCCACCTTCTCGATGAAGCGGCCATCGCGGGGCGAGTGGCTGTCGGCGACGACGATCGAATAGTAGGGGCGCTTCTTGGCGCCCCCACGGGCGAGACGGATCTTCAACATGGGTCTTGGTCCTTGGTTATTTCTTGAATGGATTGAAGCCGGGAGGCAGGCCGCCGCCCAGGCCGGGTAATTTCAGGCCGCCTTCGCCTTGCAGCTTGGCCGCCATCTCTTCGATTTCCTTTTCGGACGGCATGGCCATCTTGCCGCCGCCCATGGCCTTCAGCCGGTCCATGCCGCCGCCGGGGCCGCCGCCCAGCATCTGTGCCATCTGGGCGAAGCCCCGGCCGCCACCCTTGCTCATCATCTTGAAGGCGTCGGCCATCTGGCGGTGCTGCTTCAAGAGCCGGTTGACCTCGGCCACGTCGACGCCGGCGCCGGCGGCGATGCGGCGCTTGCGCGAGGCGGCAAGAATGTCCGGCTTCTTGCGCTCCAGCTTGGTCATGGAGCCGATGATCGCGGCCTGCCGGTCGACCATCTTGTCGTTGAGGTTGGCCTCGGCGATCTGCTTTTTGATCTTCTGGACCCCGGGCAGCATGCCCATCAGGCCTTCCATGCCGCCCATCCGCTTCATCTGCTGAAGCTGCTCGGCCATCATGTCGAGGTCGAACTGGCCCTTGGCGAGCCGCTTGGCCATGGCCTCGGCCTTGGCGACGTCGAGCTCCTGGCTGGCCTTCTCGACCAGCGCCACCACGTCGCCCTGGCCCAGGATGCGGCCGGCGACGCGGGCGGCGTCGAACACTTCCAGGCCGTCGATCTTCTCGGACACACCGAGGAACTTGATCGGCAGGCCGGTGACCGCGCGCATGGACAGCGCAGCCCCGCCGCGGCCGTCGCCGTCGGCCCGGGTCAGCACCAGGCCGGTCAGCGGCAGGCGTTCGTGAAAGGCCTTCGCGGTCCGAACGGCGTCCTGGCCTGTCAGGGCGTCGGCGACCAGCAGGGTCTCGGACGGGTTGGCGATCCTGGCGATCTCGGCCGCCTCGCTCATCATCGCCTCGTCGAGCGTGGTGCGCCCGGCGGTGTCGAGGATGACGACGTCGAAGCCCTGCAGCTTGGCGGATTGAAGCGCCCTGCGGGCGATGTCGGGGGCTGCTTGGCCGGCGACGATCGGCAGGCTGTCGACGCCGGCCAGGGTGGCGAGCGTCGCCAGCTGCTCCATGGCGGCCGGACGGCGGGTGTCGAGGGAGGCCAACAGGACCTTCTTGCGGTCCTTGGCGAGTTTCAGCGCCAGCTTGCCGGCGGTGGTGGTCTTACCCGAGCCCTGGAGGCCGGCCATCATGATCACGGTCGGCGGGTTCAGCGACAGGTTCAGGCCCTGGGCCTCGCCGTCTCCGCCCAGCATCTCCACCAGGCCGTCGTAGGTGATCTTGACCACCTGGTCGGCCGGACGGACCGAACGGATCACCGCCTCGCCGGTGGCGGCTTCCTTGGCCTTGGCGATGAAGTCGCGGACCACGGGCAGGGCCACGTCGGCCTCAAGCAGGGCCACGCGCACCTCGCGCAGGGCCTCGTCCACGTCCTTCTCCGACAGCACGCCCTTGCCGCTCAGGCGGTCAAAGACGCTGGAGAGCCGATCTGTCAGCGCGTCAAACAAGCATCGCTCCTAAAGCCCAAACGCAGTCGACCCCCGTGCACGATTGCGTGGACGGGGGGCCTCGCCGCCCTCGTCCCAGATAAGCCCTGGGGGTCGTGGCGGTAGAGGGCGCTGACCGAGGTTGGCGCCGGAAGGGCGCGCTTATGCGCCTAAGAGGGGCTGCGGGTCAAGGAAGGGGTAGTGCCCTGGTAGCCTCTGCGCAGGCAAACAGCACGGCGAGAGCCCCCACAAGGGCAAGCATCGCTCTGCCCAGCCACCGCTGTTGCTCCGCCGTCGTCCGCCAGACTGTCTCTTCGTTCACTCCCGGCGCCCATTTGCCAAGCCTGGTGCTTGAGACAGCAAAGGCCAGAACCACGAGGGATCCCGACGCGATGATGGCGACGACGAGCGCCAGTGCGAAAAGAGCTTCCAGTCCGCGCCGTAGTATCGCCACCTACCCGACCCGCCCTTAAACCCCATGGTCAGATGCGAGCCTGCCGGTCCAGGCGTGTCAAGGCCGGCTCCGCAGAGGCTCCCCTTCTGGGGGAGCTGTCAGCGAAGCTGACTGGGGGGGTGAAGCCCACCGGCCTATCCTCCGCGGGCGAAACCCCCTCCGTCTCGTCGCTGCGCGCCGAGCCGCCTCCCGCGCAATCGCGCTCCAGGCTGGGGGAGGATCTTGATGTCCGAAAGCCGCCAGCGGATTGCCGCGAACGGCGCTATGTTCACCGCATGATCAGCTACACCCTCTTCGAAACCGCCATCGGCCATGCGGCCCTGGCCTGGGGCGAGCACGGCCTCGTCGGCGTCCATCTGCCGGAGGCCTCGCCGGACACGGCGCGCAGGAGCTTCCTGCGCCGCTATCCGGACGCCGTCGAATCCCCGCCGACGCCCATGGCCGAAGGCGCCATCGCCGGGATCCGCGAGCTGCTGGCCGGCGAGCCCAACGCCCTCACCGACGTGCCGATCGACCTCGACCGCGTCCCCGAATTCAACGCCCGCGTCTACGAGATCGCCCGCGCCATCCCGCCCGGCGAGACCCTGACCTACGGCGAGATCGCGGTGATGCTCGGCGACAGGCTGCTGGCCCGCGACGTGGGCTCGGCGCTGGGCAAGAACCCCTGGCCGATCGTAGTGCCCTGCCACCGGGTGACCGCGGCGGGCGGCAAGCTCGGCGGATTTTCCGCGCGCGGCGGGGTCAACACCAAGGTCAGGCTGCTGGCCATCGAGGGCGCCAAGGTGCTGAAGCCGGCGCCGGCGAAGCCACCGCGCGCCAAGGCCCACGAAGCACCGCATCCTTCGCTGTTCGATTGAGTCCGGCCCTCGAACGCCGCCTGCTGCAGGCGGTGATCCTGCTGGCGGGCGTGGTCCCGGTGGGCGGCGGTCTTTGGGGCGCGCTTGGCCACATGGCGACGGTGGGCGCGACCTCGGCCAGCGAGGCCCGCTATCTCTCGGGCCTGCTGCTTGGCATCGGGCTGGCCTTCTGGGCCTGCGTGCCGACCATCGAGCGGCGCGGCGAGGTGGTGAGGGCCCTGGCCGCCATCGTCGTAGTCGGCGGCCTCGCGCGCCTGGCCGGCGCGTTTCAGACCGGCTTTCCGCCCGCCGTCAGCCTACCGCTGGCGATGGAGCTCGCGGTGACGCCGCTCGTGGCCCTGTGGCGCGAGCGCATGGAGCGGCGTCTGGCGGCCTAGGCGTGCGGTGCGCTGACCTGGGTGAGGGGCTGAATGTTGGTGAACTTCGCGATGTCGGCGAACACCTCCGTGGCAGGGGCGCCCGAAAGGCTCGCCTGCAGCGCCTCAGGGCTCTCGAAGGTCAAGTGGGCCATGATGACGAAGGGCGCGGGACCGCCGTCGCCGGCCGACAGGCCCTTGTGGATCTCAATCGCCTTCAGCCCGCTCCTGGTGAAGGCGTCCTGAACCATCGGGATATGCGTGGCGAAGTAATAACCCTCGTCGAAATGTCCGTCGGGCTGGGCGGGATAAATGACACTGAACACGACCATGCCTGGGTCCTCCGTCGAGGCGCGGGGGCGCGCCCTTGCGAGATGAACCGTACAGGACATCGCGGCCTAAGGGTCTTGGACGATCTGAGAAGTCCTGAAATGGGAGGCGATGAAGGACGGCGGCGCGTCGATAGCGCCTTAAGCCGCGCCGGACGGCCGAGCCGCTCTCACTTGCTTATGGCGTCCTTCATCGTGTCCTTCACATCTCCGACGGCGGACTTCACGCCGCCCACGACCTTGTCATGCTTGCCCTGGCTCTTGAGCTTGTCGCTGCCGGTGAGGTCTCCGGCCGCGGATTCCACACGCCCGATGGCTTTCTGACTCGCGCCATTCTCGTGGCTCCGGTCGCAGCCCGTGAGCGCCGTGGCGGCCAGGGCGAGGGCGGCGACAAGTTCGATGCGAAGGGTGGGCATGTGAGCGTATCCATTGGTCCGCCGCCAGCGTCGGCATGAGCGTAACGGCCAAGCTTGCCCGAGGTTCAACACCGAGCCGCGTTCGACCCAAGGGGCTCGTTGGTCCCGCCGATGCGGGCTTTTGGAGAGCCCGGGTATGTGATCCTTTAGCTCAGCTTGCTGGGGGGGAAATGGAAGCTCAGGCGTCTGCGTTTCGACTCGCGGGGCTGCTGCTCAGGCTGCTGGTCGGCGCTCTCTTCATCGCGCATCTCTATTGGAAGCTCGCGGTTCTGCCCGGCGGAGCGGAAGCCTGGTGGGGAAACCTGGTCAAGGCCGGCTACCCGCCGTTTGTGCCGGCCTATGTGCTTTCGGCGGAGGTCGCCGGCGCCTTGCTCATGATCCCTGGGGTGCTTTCACGCTACGTGGCGCTCTATGCCATTCCGATGATGATCGGCGCGGCGCAGTTCTGGCTGGTGCGCAAGGGATTCTACTTCACCAAGGCCGGCGCGGAGCTGCCGCTGGTCTGGCTCGCGCTCCTCGCGATTCAGGTGGTCATGGGCGACGGCGCCTATGCGCTTGTGGGCTCGCCCGACTGGCGCAGCCTCGTCGCACGTCTACGGGTCACTGCATTCGCGTCCTAAGCCCGCTTTCCTCCGTCCTCACACCGCAAGCCTGAACGCTGCGCCGTCGCGGACGATCTGGCCGGCGGTGGGGGCGGGGAAGTGGGTGCCGATGACCAGGGTCGGCTGGTCTGCCCATTCGGCGAAGAGGCGCTCGCGGGTGCGTGCGGCGGCCTTCGGGTCGTCATCGCCGAACACCCAGTCGGGGTGCGCCAGCTGGCAGGGATGATGGGCCATGTCGCCGGTGATCACCGCCCGCTCGCCCTCGGACTCGATCATCACGCTGACGTGGCCCGGCGTGTGGCCGATGGAAGGCGTCAGCCGGATTTCCGGCGAGATCACGTGGTCCAGTTCCACCAGCTCGGCGAGGCCGGCGTCGAAGATCGGCCTGACGCTGTCGCCGAGCATCGCCTGCTGCTCCTCGTCATCGTGGGCGCTCCAGAACTCGTACTCGCGCCGACCGATGAGGTAGCGCGCCTTCCGGAAGGTCGGCGTCCACTTGCCGTTCTCGAGCATCGTGTTCCAGCCCACGTGGTCGACGTGCAGGTGCGTGCACACCACGGCGTCGACTCCGTCGCGCGACCAGCCCGCCTCGCCGAGATGCTTCAGGAACGGCGTCGCCAACGGCTCGCCGCCGGTGATCTCGCGCGGCCGGTCGTTGCCGATGCAGGTGTCGACGACCAGTCTCAGCCCCGGCGCCTCGACCAGCAGCGCGTGGATGCTGAGCTTCAGGATGGCGTCATCCTCGCTTACGAAGTGCGGATAGAGCCACGCCGACTTGCGCAGCGCCTCAGGCGTGGCCTGCGGCATGAATTTGGCCGGCACCGGCAAATCCATCTCGACGATGCGGGTGACCTTCACCCGGCCCACCTGCCAATTCAGCATCGCGCTCATGCCTCCCCGCTTGAGGTTCGGTTGCAGCCGGCCCTCGTGCCGACGCGCCGGGACGACGAGCGAGCTTGCCGCAGACCGACACTGCTCTGCAAATTTGTTTGTCGTTGAAGGGCGCGGATGGGATGTCCGCATTCTCCCCGTTGCCGATCGCCAGTGAGTCCGTCTACCGTCACCGCCAGCAAATCGCTGGGGGGCGGCATGGACATCCACAAACCCAAGCCCTGGCACGGCGTCCGCGAGTTCCTGAAGGAATACCTGATCATTGTCGTCGGTGTGCTGACCGCGCTGGCGGCGGAGCAAGCGGCGGAAGCGATGCGTCACCGTGCGGAGGCAGCCGAGTCTCGCGAGGCGATCCGCGCCGAAGTGGTGGTCGACATCACGCGGATCGAGCAGCGCGACTTCGCACATGACTGCGCCCAAACGAGGCTCGACGAGATCGAACGCATTGTGGACGCCTCCGCCGCCGACAGGCGGATCCGCGGCCCAACCTGGATCGGCCGCCCCCCGCGCTATGCCGTCGAGTCTGCGCGTTGGGATGCGGCGTCGCAGGGCGGTCGCGTGAGCTTGCTTCCCTCGGAATGGCAATCCCGATTCGGTTTTCTCTACACGACCCTGCGCTACTACTACGACATGAACAACGCCGAGGAGCAGACGTGGTCACGCCTCGACGGCTTGTCCGGGCTCGATGGTCTGACCCCCGATGGAAAGTTGAGCATCAAGGGGGAGATCGAGCAGGCGCGGTTCTATAACGACTCATTGCACCAGGTCGCGGACCTGATTCTGAGGAGCGCCGCGGCGGAAGGCCTGCGCCCGACCCGCCGCCGCGATCTGCCCTTCGGCGTCTGCTGGCCGATCACGACACCCACCGCCGAGGGGCGGGCGAGGATGGCCGAGACCTTCGGCCCCAAACACTGACATGGACCGCCATGTCCGCTCTTCCCCTCAGCGTCCTAGCCCTTCATCCGCCCGTAAAGCTCCGCCAGAATCTTCACCGCCCGCTCGGCCTCGGCGCGGTCGATGACCTCGTGGTCGTCGCCGTAGCCGAACATGTCGCCGCCCCACAGCGCCTGGACGACGATGCCGTCGCGCCGCGAGAGCATGCTGACGTCCTTGTAGAAGACGCCGTAGTTCACTTCCGGCTGCGGGATCAGCCAGGCGATCTGGCCGCGCACCGGCGTGATGCTCTCGTCCCTGCACAGGGCGCGGGCGCCATACCCAGGGCAGTTGATCACCACCTTCTCCTTCAGCGTCGCCAGCTCGCCAAGGCTGCGGAACTCGCGATGCTCGACATGTCCGCCCATGGCCAGGAAGTCGGCCATCAGGGTGTGGCCGTAGTCGGCGACGTTGAACTGCATCGACGAGGTGCGATGCACCGGTCCGGGAAACGGCGTCACGCCCGCCGGCAGGTTCTCGCCGTGGGGCACGATGTCGCCAATGCGGTCGGAATAGCGGGCGAAGGCCAGCTCCGGCCCGGTCCTGGGCGGCGGCGCGTCGGTCGGCGGATCGGAGAGGTAGTAGCGGTCGGTCCACTCCACCGGGCTGTCCGCCAGCCCGAGATAGCGGCGGAACCGCTTGAAGGAGATGCGCGCCATCTCTTCCCACAGCACCGGGAACTGCGGGCCGGCCTTGTCGGTCAGCGCGATGCGACTGTCCGGCGTCCAGCTGCCGGTGGCGCGCGCCGAGCGGGCGTCGGGCAACAGGTCCTTGGCGTAGATGGTCACCTTGGCGCCCGCCTCCAGCGCCAGGATTGCGGACGAAAGACCGATCGCGCCACAGCCGACCACGGCGATTTCCTTGGGCCCGCCCGCCATGGCCTTGCGCACCGCGACGGTTCCCGACCCCCAGGACAGCGACCAACCCGAACCGCCGTGGCCGTAGTTGTGCACCACAAGGGTGTCACCGACCTGCTCGGTGTCGAGCCTGGGTCCCTGGGCGCGGAATGGGCGCAGGCAGACGGTGATGTCGAACAGCCGGTTCAGGCTGGCGTGCACCGGCGCGATCGGCGGCCGGCGCTCGGCGAAGGGGACGGTGCTCGGCGCGGGGCCCAGGCCCGTGGTCGACCCGGCGGTGGCGCAGCCGCCAAGTCCCAGGAGCCCAAGGCCCGAGGCGCCCAGCAGAAGGCCGCGGCGGTCTACCTCACCAGGTCGCGTCATCGATTTCTCCACCCGCTGCCGGAGGTCATGTCAGCCTATCGCCGGCTGCGGGGCAAGCGACTGCGCGCTCCGCGAGCCGGGTGACAGGTCGCCGGCCGCCCGCTAACACCGGGGGCATGGCCATCGGGGTTTTCGATTCCGGCGTGGGCGGGCTGTCGGTGCACCGCAGCCTCGTGGAGCGCTTTCCGCAGGCCGACTTCGTCTACCTGGCCGACCAGGCCAACACCCCCTATGGCGGCCGCCCCGGCGAGGAGATCGTCGACCTGACGCGCGCCGGCTGCGAGCGGCTGTTCGCCGAGGGCTGCAGCCTGGTGGTCTTGGCCTGCAACACCGCCTCGGGGATCGCGCTGCGCCGCCTGCAGCAGACCTGGCTGCCGGGCCACCGTCGCCAGCTCGGCCGGCCCGTCAATGTGCTGGGGATCATCGTGCCGACCATCGAGGCGGCCACCGGGCTGCCCTGGGAGCACCAGGCCGAGCCTCGCGGCGACAAGGCCGAAAAGCTCGACGTGTTGGCGGTGTTCTCCACGCCGGCCACGGCCAATTCCCGGGTCTACGAGATCGAGATCGACAAGCGCCGCGACGATGTCGCGGTGTTCTCGCAACCCTGCCCGGAGCTGGCCGGACTGATCGAGCACGATGCGCCGCGCGAGGAGCTGGCGGCGTCGGTGGCGGCCCATGTCGCGGCGATCGCCGCGCGGATCGGCCGTTCGCCCGACCGCGCGATCCTGGGCTGCACCCACTACGAGATCGTGAGCGACCTGTTCCGCGCTGCCCTGCCGGCAGGCGCGCCCTTGATCCACCAGCCGCAGGCAACGGCCGACGCGCTGTCCCGCTACCTGGAGCGGCATCCTGAGTACGAGCCGGGCCAGGGCGGCGCCCGCCGGTTCCTGACCACCGGGCGACCCGGCGCCCAGTCGGCCCTGGTCGCCGCGTTCTGGGGCGGCCCACTGCATTTCGAGCCGGCCTAGCCGTATAGTCAGTCTCGATGCAAACGGATGATTTAATCGATTTGCGCTATTGACCCGCGCGCTTCATTTAGCGGCTCCGAATTCAACAGGAGCCATCCATGTCCTTGATCAACACCACCATCAAACCCTTCAGCGCCCAGGCGTACAAAGGCGGCAAGTTCGTCTCCGTCAGCGACGCCGACCTGGCGGGCAAGTGGTCGGTCGTGTTCTTCTACCCGGCGGATTTCACCTTCGTCTGCCCGACGGAGCTGGAAGACCTCGCCGACAGCTATGCGGAATTCCAGAAGCTGGGCGTCGAGATCTACTCGGTCTCCACCGACACTCATTTCGCGCACAAGGCCTGGCACGACACCTCCGAAGCGGTGGGCAAGATCCAGTACACGATGGTCGGCGACCCGACCGGCCTGATCAGCCGCAATTTCGAGGTGATGATCGAGGCGGACGGCCTGGCGGACCGCGGCACCTTCGTGATCGACCCCGACGGCAAGATCCAGATCGTCGAGATCACCGCCGGCGGCATCGGCCGCGATGCGAGCGAACTGCTACGCAAGATCAAGGCTGCCCAGTACGTGGCCGCTCACCCGGGCGAGGTCTGCCCCGCCAAGTGGGAAGAAGGCGAAGCCACCCTGAAGCCGTCGCTGCAACTCGTCGGCAAGATCTGATCGATGGCGCGCCGTCCCGGGTTCTGCGACCCGGGACGGCGCCCTCTCCGGACTCCCCTCCGGCCCCGTCTCCTTGAGGAACACTGCGATGTTGGACGCCACCCTGAAGGGCCAGTTGAAGGCCTATCTCGAAAACCTGCGCCAGCCGATCGAGCTGGTCGCCTCGCTGGACGAGAGCCCGAAGTCCCGCGAGATGCTGGAACTGCTCGAGGACGTCATCTCGGTGTCCGACAAGGTCAGCCTAGCCCGCCGCGACGACGAAGCCCGCAAGCCCTCCTTCGCCGTTACCCGCGCGGCAGGCGACGCCAGCGTGCGGTTCGCGGGCGTGCCGCTGGGCCACGAGTTCACCTCGCTGGTGTTGGCCCTGCTGCATGTGGGCGGCCATCCGCCGAAGATCGACGCCGACGCCATCGAGCGAATCCGCGCCCTGGATGGCGACTATCGGTTCGAGACCTACTTCTCACAGTCCTGCCAGAACTGCCCCGACGTGGTGCAGGCGCTGAACACCATGAGCGCGCTCAACCCGCGCATCTCCCACGTCGCCGTCGACGGCGCCCTGTTCCAGGCCGAGGTCGAGGCGCGGCAGGTGATGGCCGTGCCGGCGGTGTTCCTGAACGGCCAGCCCTTCGCCCAGGGCCGCATGACGCTCGAGGAGATTCTGACCAAGCTCGATGTCGGCGCCGGCGCGCGCACCGCTGAGAAGATCAACGGCAAGGATGCCTTCGACGTCCTGGTGGTCGGCGGCGGCCCGGCCGGGGCGGCGGCGGCGATCTACGCCGCGCGCAAGGGCATCCGCACCGGCCTGGCGGCGGAGCGTTTCGGCGGCCAGGTTCTCGACACCATGGCTATCGAGAACTTCACCTCCATCCCCCACACCGAGGGTCCGGAAATGGCCGCGGGCCTGGAGCGGCACGTGAAGCACTACGAGGTCGACGTGATGGATCTCCAGAAGGCGGTGAAGCTCGTTCCGGCGGCGCAGCCCGGCGGCCTGATCGAGATCCAGTTGGAGAACGGCGCGAGCCTGACCTCCCGCACCGTCG
>DASRRU010000113.1:0-11220 GCA_035656795.1 Phenylobacterium sp.
GCCGCTGGTGGTGTCCAAGGACGCCACCTCGCTCAACTGCCTCGCCTATGACTCGGCCGCCGCCAATGTGAAGTGCATGCTGGGCGAGCCCGCCGCGCGCCTGGCGATCGCCGACAAGTTCGCCGCGACCGCCAATGTTGGCTGCACCGTGAAGGATCGCCGCTTCATCGGCCTGCTCACCGACGGCACCGAAGGCTATGAATTCGCTTGCGCCGACGGCAAGGGCTGGATCGTCAAGGCCAGCACGACCGGTCAGGTCACCCAGAGCCTCGACTGCGCCAAGGTGCCGCCCGGCACCTGCACGCTGACCGACACCCGCGCGGCGACCGCCGAGCAGGCCGGCCTCTACAGCAAGCTGGCCAAGAACGCCGGCTCCAACTGCAATGTCACCCGCTACGCGATCTTCCCGACCCAGGGCGACAAGGAAGTCGTGGAGCTGGTCTGTGGCGACGGCAACGGCGCCATCGGCATCTTCCCGGCCAGCGGCAAGGGCGTCGTCTACGATTGCGGTCACGCCCTGCTGGCGGGTTTCCGCTGCAGCCTGGGCAAGGTCGACTTCTCCGGCCTGACCGCTGACCTGAAGAAGTTCGACAAGAAGGACTGCACGGTCTCCAGCGTCGGCCAGCCGCTGAAATCGGCGACCGGCTCCATGCGCCTGGAAGTCGCCTGCGCCGACGGCCTGCCGGGCTACATGGTGGAATACACCGACCCCTCCACGCCGAAGGAAGCCGTCGCCTGCTCCTTCGCCGGCAACTGCACGCTGCCGACCAACAAGAAGAAGGGCTAGCGGCTCTTCCTCATCGGCCGAAATCGGGGCCCGCGGTTCGCGCCGCGGGCCCTTTCTCATGGCCACCCCCGCCATCGCTCCCGCGATGGGAAGGCAGCTAGATCGCCGCTTCGATGAACATCGGGCCGCGTTGGGCCATGGCGCCGGCAAAGGCCGTCTCGAACGCCTCGGCGGTCTCGCACCGCATCGCCGGCACGCCCATGCCCCTGGCCAGGGCGACGAAGTCGATCCTGGGGTCGCCGAGTTCCAGCAGCTTTTTCGCCGACGGACCGGCTTCGCCCGCGCCCGTGCGCTGCATTTCGATGTTGAGGATGCGGTAGGTGTAGTTGGCGAACACCACGACGGTGATGTCGAGGTTCTCCCGCGCCATCGTCCACAGCGCCTGGATCGTATACATCGCCGACCCGTCGCCATTGAGCGAGAGCACCTTGCGGTCGGGAGCGGCGACGGCGGCGCCGATCGCCAGCGGCAGGCCGATGCCGATGGCTCCGCCCGTGAGCGCCAAGACCTCGTGAGGCCGCGCGGTGGCGGCGGCCGCAGCGACGCCGGCGCCGGAGGTGACGGAGTCATCGCAAACGATGGCGCCTTCGGGCATGTGCCGCGCGATGGCGGCGCCGACGGTGTAGGCGTTGAGCCCGCCCGCAGGCGCGGCGTCCGGCAGCTTCAGCGGCTGGGCTGGGCCTTCCTTCGGGGCGCCCAGGGCGTCCGCCAGGGCGGCGAGGCCGGCGATCGCATCCTCGGCGCGCGCGGCCAGGGTCAGGGTCTTGCACCCCTCGGGGACGAGGACGCTGGGGCGGTTCGGATAGGCGAAGAAAGCCACCGGCATGGCGGTCCCGGCGTAGACCATCAGGTCAACGCCCTCGAGCTCGGCCAAGGCCATCTCGCCGAAGTACGGCATGCGCTTGGGCGCAAAGGCGCCGGCCCCGCGCGGCGTTCGGGCGATGAAGGTGTCGCTGTAGATGGTGACGCCGGCGGCCTGCAGACGGGCGGCTTGCGCAACCCCGGCCGCGAGGCAGGCCTGGCCGCCGATCAGGATGACGGGGGTCTTGGCGGCCTTGATGGCCCGGGCCGCGGCCTCGACGGCCGAGCCGGCCGGAGCCGGGCGCACAGGCTTCTGGGCGATGACCGGGTCGCCGTTTGCCGGAAGCCAGGCGCTATCGGCCGGCAGGATCAGGCTCACCGGGCCGCCGGGCGGCCCATAGCTGGCGGCGACCGCCTCGGCAGCCAGGCTGGCGATGGTGTCCGGGCTATCCGCCGACTTGGCCCACAGGGAGTTGGGCATCACCAGGGTGGCGATGTCGGAGTTCAGCGGCGCGTCGTACTGCCGGTGATAGGTGGCGTGGTCGCCGATCACGTTGACGATCGGGGTGAAGGCGCGCCGCGCATTGTGCAGGTTGGCGACGCCGTTGCCGTAGCCGGGGCCCAGGTGCAGCAGGGTGCAGGCGGGCCTTTCGGCGATGCGGCCGTATCCGTCGGCGGCGCCGGTGGCCACACCCTCGAACTGGCACAGGATCGGACGCATGGCCGGCACGCCGTCCAGGGCGGCGACGAACTGCATCTCGCTGGTGCCGGGATTGGCGAAGCAGGCGGTGACCTCGTTGGCCACCAGGGTCGCGAGCAGGGCGTCGGCGCCGTTCATTCAGAACACCATCACGTCAGGGGTGGGAGGATCGGCGAACAGCCGGGCGATTGCTTCCGCGCGCCGCTGGCGGGCCAGGGCCTGGGCGATGTAGCCCTTGTCGGTGATCTCGCCGGTGACCGGGTCCGGCGGGTCGGGCAGGACGAGCGCGCGGGCGACCCGGCCGCCCGAGCCCTTGGCGCGGGTGTTGAAGGCGGCCAGGCCGGCCTGGACGGCCGCGGCGATCTCGTCGGGAGCCAGGCGCGGGTTGGGATAGAGCAGCAGGCCCACGGCCGCCTCGCCTTCGCCGCAGACCACCGCGTCGGTGACCGCCCCGCCGATGGCCCCGATCGCGCCGATCCGCAGGTCGCCGACCGTAACAAAGGTGCCGCTGGCGAGCTTGAAGTTCTCCGACAGGCGGCCGTCGAAGACCATGCCCTGGGTCGGGTCGGCCGGATCGACCAGCCGCGCGGCGTCGCCCAGGATGTAGAAGCCCTCGTCGTCGAACGCCTCGGCCGACCGCTCCGGCAGGCCCAGGTAGCCGGCGGTGATCTGGGGGCCCTTCACCCGGAAGTCGAGCTTGCCGGCCTGCGGGACCAGGCGCACGGAGGTCCCCGGAATCGGTAGGCCGATCAGGCCCATGACCTCGTTCGGCCAATGGACGTTGCAGGCGGTGGGTCCGGTCTCGGTGGCGCCATAGCCCGACGCGAAGCTGATCTTTTCGCCGACGGTTCGGACCGCCACGGCCTGGATGCGGTCGGCGACAGCCTGGCCTAGCGCCGCACCGCCGTACTGCAGCACCCGCACGCGCTCGAAGAACCGCCGCGCCAGGGCCGCGTCCTTCTCCAGCTCGTCGACGAACAGCATCCAGCCGGCCGGGACCATGTTCTGGTAGGTGGGCGAGACCTCGTGAAGATTACGCACCGTTTCGCCGAACCGGGCGGCGGTCGGCTGGCCGTGGTCGATGTGCAGCGTCCCGCCGCGATAGGCCGACATGTGCAGGATCGAGTTGGCGCCCAGGCTGTGGCTCCAGGGCGCGGAATTGACCATCACCGGCGGGTCTGGGTCGTCGTAGCAGGCGGTGATCTGGGCGGAGTTCAGCGTCACGTTGGCGTGGCTGCAGATCACCGCCTTGGGGTGGCCCGTGGACCCGGAGGTCAGCAGGTATTTGGCGGTGTCGCAAGCCTGGGCGGTGGCCGCCGCGGCGGGGCCACGAGCCAGGTCGGAGAAGCCGACGTCGCCGGCCCTGGCGCGCCTTGACGCGATCACCGGCAGGCCGGCCAGCAGGGGCGAAGACAGGCCTTCCGCGAACTGGGCCGCGTCATCGGTGTAGACCGCGCAAGGCTGCAGCACCTCGCAGGCTCGCGCCAGGCGATCGGGGTTGGCGCCCTTCAGACCGTATTGCGGCGAGACCGGCGCGATCGGCACGCCCTGGCTCATGGCGGCGTAGGCGATCAGGGCGTGCTCGAGGCCGTTGTGCGCCAGGATCAGCAGCGGCCCCGGTCCTTCGACGCCGAGCGCCCGCAGGCCGCCCGCCAGCGCCAGGACCTGTTCGTGCGCCTCGGCGAAGGTCACAGTGCGCCAGCCCTCGCCCGAACGCTCCGCCAGCCAGACGCGGTTCGGAGCCTCCCCAGCCCAGTGGGCGAGCGGGGCGGTCATGGTCGCAAAGCGGGTCGAATAGGGGGTGGGATTGGTCAGCACCAACTCGCCGCCGCCGCGGTCCTCGACCTCCAGCCGGCGCGGCGCATAGCGCGGGTCGCGAAAGGGCGCGGTCGTGGCTCTGAGTTCGCCGTCCATGGAGAGCCTTATTCCAAGCGCAGGGCGCGATGGGAAGGGCTACGGCGTGTCGCCTAGATACCTCCCCGTAGCGGCAGCGTGCGTGGGAGGTGTCGCGAACGCGACGGAGGGGGCGTTGGGGCCGTGCGAAGGCAGCGCCTCCTCCACCACTTCGTGGTCCCTCTCCGCCCGCTTGGCGGCGGAGGTTTTGAGTTTGCAGGCTCTAGCCGCTGAGAGAGGTCAGGCGGCGCTCCAGGAACAGGCGTTCGGCGGGGGCGGGCTGGAGAGCGAGCGCCGCGCGCAGGGCCTCGGCGGCCTCGGCTTCTCGGCCGGCCTTGGCGAACAGGCCGGCGCGGGCGGCCTGGTAAGGCAGCCAGGCCGCAAGGCGTTCGGGTCCTTCGACGGCGGCCAGGGCGGCCAGGCCCGCGTCCGGCCCCTGCGCCTCGGCCAGCGCCACGGCGCGGTTGACCGCGGCGATCGGCGAGGGGCGTACGGTGAGCAGCGCGTCGTAGAGCGCCACGACGTTAGGCCAAGCGGTGAAGCCGGTCTCCAGGCGGGTGGCGTGGACCGCATGGATCGCCGCCATCAGCTGATAGGGCCCGCTGCTGCCGAGCTCGGCGGCGCGGCGGAGGAGGCCCATGCCTTCGCCGATCAGCCGGCGGTCCCAGAGGCTGACGTCCTGTTCCGACAGCGGCGTCATGGCCCCGGTCTCGTCCAACCGCGCCGGGCGGCGCGCCTCGGTCAGGCGGATCAGGGCGGCCAGGCCCAGGACCTCGGGCTCGTCCGGGGCGAGTTCGCACAGCAGGCCGGTGAGGCGCAGGGTCTCGGCCGCCAGGTCCGCGGCGTCGCAAGCGCCGGCGGCGTCCTCATAGGCCTGGGCATAGGCGATCTCGAGGGTAGCCAGCACCGCATCCAGCCGGTCGCCCCAGGTGTCCGGCCCGGGAATCTCGAAGCGGATGCCGGCGTCGCGGATCTTGCGCTTGGCCCGCGTCAGCCGCTGCAGCATGGCGACCTCGGTGACCAGCCACGCGCGGGCGATGCGCTCGACGGACAGCCCGCACAGGGTGCGCAGGGTCAGCGCGATCCGCGCCTCAGGGGCCAGCGCCGGGTGGCAGCAGACGAAGATCAACCTCAGTCGCTCGTCCGGGATCGGCTCGAACGCCGCCATCAGGATGCTCTCCGGGTCCGGCTCCGGCTCCGGCGCGTCGTGGACCGCCGCGTTGCGCACCTTGGCGCGGCGGCCGAGGTCGAAGGCCCGCCTGCGCCCCACGGCGTAGAGCCAGGCCGCCGGGTCGCGTGGGGGCCCGTCGCGCGACCAGGTCTCCACGGCCTTCAGGCTGGCGAAGGCGAAGGCCTCCTCGGCCATGTCCAGGTCGCGGAAGCGCATGGCGAGCGCGGCGCGGATGCGGTCGCCCGCCTCGCGCACGGCGTCGCTCAGGATGCGCTCCGCTTCCACGGCGCGATCAGCCCAGGGGCCAGATCGGCCGGACCTCGACGGCGTAGTTCGGACCGCCGGGGATCTTCTTGGCCCAGGCGACCGCCGCGTCCAGGTCAGGAGCCTCGATCAGATAGTAGCCGTCCAGTTGTTCGCGGGTCTCGGCATAGGGGCCGTCGTGCAGGCTCTGGACGCCGCCGGTGGTGCGCACGGTGGTGGCAGTATCCGAGGAGCGCAGGCGATTGCCGCCGACAATGGCCCCGGCCTCCTGCAGTTCGGCGCCCAGCCGCATGTGAGCGGCGGTGATTTCCTGCATGACCGCTTGGTCGCGCAGGGTCTCGTCGCCATAGATGATCAGCAGATATTGCATGGTCTCGTCCTCTCCGATTTCGGCCAGCTTGGCCGACGCGAACGGCCGCGTCACGGGAGAGACGTGCGGCCCCGCGTGGATTCGACAGGCGCCTTGCGGCGCGGCGGCGGCGAATAGCTCTCGATCAGCTTGCGCAGGTCGGCGATGGCGTAGGCGGCCGGCGAGCGGCGCTGGCGCCAAATGAGCAGGCTGGTCGCGCCCAGGGTGGCGACGATGAAGGGGATCGGGCCGAACAGCCAGGCGGCGGCCGCCAGGGCGAAATAGTAGCCGCGCACCCCGGAGTTCACGGAATGCAACGCCGGGTTCAGCAGCCGCCCGGCCACGTCGCCGAATGCGCGGTGGGTGTCGTCGTCGGCGTGCTCCGGCGTCGCCCCGATGGCGGCCAGGACATAGTTCAGCTGGCGGATGCCCCAGATGAAGTCGAGCAGGCCTCGAGCCAGGGTGATCAGCACCAGCGACAGCTGGAACTCGAACAGCAGGTGCGAGGACGTCTTGATCACCACCAGGCTGGAGACATTGCGATAGCTCGCCTGGCCGCCGAACAGCACGCCCGCGGTGGCCGCGATCAGGATCAGGTTGGAGGAGGCGAAGAACGAGGACGAGCTGAGCGCCTGGGCCATCAGCTGGCCGTCCATGAACCGGCCGTCGCGCCGGGCCATGTTGTGCATCCAGGCGGCGCGCACAACGGCCAGGTCGGTGTTGATCACCGCCCCGCCGCGACCGCCAAGCAGGGTGAGCAGGGGCTGGTAGCCCAGCCAGCAGATCGCGAAGAGGGCGAGCGCTGTCAGATTAAGGGGGCCGAGGTCAATCATCGGCGATCAGGCTGGTGACATTGGTGTTGCGCAGGCGAGCCGCGGCTATGGCCCCGGCCATCATGACGACGGCGACGTAGATGTAGAAGCCGCTCTCGATCTTCGCCTGCTTCAGCCATTCGGCGACATACTCCGCCGTGCCGCCGAACATGGCGTTGGCCAGCGCATAGGGGAGCGAAACGCCCAGCGCCCGGACGTGGGCCGGGAACAGCTCGGCCTTCACCACCGCGTTCACCGCCGAATAGCCGGAGTGGCAGAGGATCAGGATCATGATCAGGCCGAACGCCGCCAGGGCCGAGGTGGAATGGGCGATGGCGGTCATCACCGGATAGGTGGCGAGCGCGCCCAGGCCCAGCCCCACCGCGATGGTGGTCCTCCGCCCGACGATGTCCGACAGCCAGCCGACCAGGGGCTGGATCGGCATGTAGAGCAGGAGCACCCCGGCCATGATCGCCGTCCCGGTGTCCTTCGAGAAGCCGGCGGTGTTGACCAGGAACTTCTGCATATAGGTCGTGTAGGCGTAGAAGGCCAAGGAGCCGGCGGCGGTCAGGACCAGCACGATGGCGAATTCCCGCGGGTGCTGGCGGATCAGCGTCATGGTGCGCCCGCGCTCCGACTTCACCGCCGTTTCGCGCAGGTAGGCGCGGGTCTCGTCGAGGCCGGTGCGGATCCAGAACACCACGATGGCCAGCAGGCCGCCGATCGCGAAGGGGATGCGCCAGCCCCACGCCGCCAGGTCGTCCTTCGACAGCACGTGCTGCAGGACCACCAGCACGAACAGCGCCGCCACCTGGCCGCCGATCAGGCTGAGGTACTGGAACGACGACCAGAAGCCGCGGTGTTTGCGGCCGGCCATTTCCGACATGTAGGTGGCGCTGGCGCCATACTCGCCGCCCAGCGAAAGGCCCTGCACCAGGCGGGCGGCCAGTAGGCCGAGCTGGGCGAGCACGCCGATGGTGGCGTAGGTCGGCAGGATGGCGATGGCGAAGGAGCCCAGGCTCATCAGGGCCACCGAGAGCGTCAGCGCCGCGCGCCGGCCCGCCCGGTCGGCATAGATCCCCATCAGCCAAGCGCCGGCAGGCCTGGCGATGAAGCCCGCGGCGAAGATGGCGGCGGTCTGCAGCTGCTGGGCGACGGCGTCGCCCTTGGGGAAGAAGTGGGCGGCGAAATACAGGCTGGTCGAGGAATAGGCGAACCAGTCGTACCACTCGACCAGGTTGCCCGCCGACCCGCCGAGGATCGCCTTGATCCGCTTCAGCGGCGACATCCGCTCCGTCGCCCCAGCCGTCGCTGCGCCTTCAGCCATGCATCCCCCCGATCGCTCGGGAGGATGCTAGGCGAGTTTGGCCGCTACGTCAGGCGCGCTTGCGCTAGATGCGCCCGAGCAGCATCAGGACGATGATGATGACCAGGATCAGGCCGAGGCCGCCGCTGGGAAAATAGCCCCAGCTGCGCGAATGCCCCCAGGTCGGCAGGGCTCCGACCAGCAGCAGGATCAGGATGATGATCAGAATTAGGCCCACGCGTCTCTCCTCCGTGTGACGTCCGAGGCCATGGCAACGGACGGCTATGGTGGAGGTTCCGGTTGGGCGGGAAGGGCTTTAGGCTGAGGCCTCGATCCTCGCCCCTCTCGATCGTCATCGCCCGGCTCGTCCGGGTGACCCATGAACACCGATGCGTCGGAAAGGCCCGCCGCGCCGCCGCGCTATGCCCGTCGATACGGAGATCATGGTGGCGCGGACAAGCCGGGCCATGACGCTATCAAATAAATTCAATTACCTGATTGCGTGTTCACCCTAGTCCGCGAGATCGGCGGTATGCATGCCGGCGTCGGTGTCCTTGACGCCCAGCGAATACATCAGCCCGATCCAGCCGCCCTTGACGCGCGGCAGGACGATCAGGGTCAAGCCCGCCAGGGCGACCAGGATCACCGGCAGGGAATAGGCCGGGTTCGACTTCCAGACGACGGAGAAGAACAGCATCGGCGCCACCACCAGGTGGCCGATCAGCAGGATGGTCACATAGGCCGGGCCGTCGTCGGCCGGATAGCGGGCGAGATCGGTGTCGCAGACCTCGCAGCGGCTGTTGACCTTCAGATACTTCCAGAACATCGCGCCCTTGCCGCAAGCCGGGCAATGGCCGGACAACCCTCGAAATATCGAGCGTCGCAGCGGATGAACGATCTCAGCCATGCGCCCGGATATGGGCGCATGGCCGGCGAAAATAAAGCCCGGCGCGCGATCCGTCACACTCACGGACGTGAATTCTTCGCGCCGCGTCCGTGAGTTTTTGGGCGCGAAGGCCGGCGGCTATTTCTTGGCGTCGTCCGCCGTCCTGGTGACGGCATGGCCAGCCGCCTCGACGTCCTTGCCGACGCCGGAGACGGTGTTGCAGGCGGCCACCAACAGAGCCGCGCTCGCGGCGCACAGGACGATCAGTTTACGCATCGAAATTCCCCGTTTGGATGGCCACGCATTTCGCCGCTGGGAGGCCGCCCGTCAAGCTCCCGTCTCGCCGCCGGCGCGGGCGCCGGATGACCGCCTCGCCACGCTCCTGTAGGGAAGAGCCTAAACCAAGAGGAAGCGCGCCATGGCCGACGGTTCAGTTCAGGGTTTCACTCAGGATCGCTACGGCGCCGTGCGCACCGCCTTCGAGGCGAATCTGGCCAGCGGCGCGGACGTGGGCGCCTCGTTCTGCGCCACCCTGGAAGGCGAGACGGTGGTCGATCTCTGGGGCGGTTTCGCCGATGCAGCCCAGGCCAGGCCCTGGCAAAAGGACACCATCGTCAACGTCTATTCGACGACCAAGACCATGACCTTCCTGACGGCGCTGCTGATCGCCGATCGCGGCGAGCTGGACTTCGATGCGCCCGTCGCCCGCTACTGGCCGGAGTTCGCCGCCAACGGGAAGGCCGACATCAAGGTCAGCCACCTGATGGCGCACTCCGCGGGCCTCTCCGGCTGGACGGAGACCGTCACCACCGAGGACCTCTACGACTGGGACAAGGTCTGCGCTCTGCTGGCGGCCCAGGCGCCCTTGTGGGAGCCCGGGACGGCGTCCGGCTACCACGCCATCACCCAGGGCTATCTGGTGGGCGAGGTGGTCCGCCGGATCACCGGCAAGTCGCTCGGGACCGTGTTCCGCGAGGAGATCGCCGAGCCCCTGGGCGCGGACTTCCACATCGGCCTGCCGGCCTCGGAAGACGGCCGCGTCGCCGAGCTGATCCCGCCGCCCAAGGGCCAGGGGGCCGGAGACGGCCAGCAGACCGAGATCCAGAAGATCACCTTCAACAATCCGGTGGTTGACGTCTCGGCCACGAAGACCCGCGGCTGGCGCGGCGCGGAGATCCCCGCCGCCGGCGGCACGGGCAATGCCCGCTCGGTGGCCGAGCTCCACACGATCCTCGCCAACGGCGGCGTCGCCAAGGGCAAGCGCTTCATGTCCGAGGCCGGCTGCCGCAAGGCGCTCGAGCTGCAGATCGAGGGCCCCGACCTGGCCCTGGGCATGCAGGCCCGCTTCGGCCTGGGCTTCGGCCTGGCGGGCGGCGCCGTGCCCCTGCCGCATCCGGACAGCAGCCTGTACTGGGGCGGCTACGGCGGCTCGATCATCATGATCGACATGGAGGCGCGCACGACGCTCTCCTACGTCATGAACAAGATGGCCGGCACCACCACGGGCGACATGCGGGCGTTTGGGTTGGCGATGGCGTGCTGGGCGGCGTTCGGGGTGGTCTAGGGAGCCCGGCGTCCCCTAGGTGGAACGCTCATTCAGGTAATTGAATTTATTTGATAACGTCAGGGCCCGGCTTGTCCGGGCCACCCATGATCTCCGCAATGAAAAGCATGGCGCGGCGGCGCGGCGGGCCTTTCCGACGCATCGGTGTTCATGGGTCGCCCGGACAGGCCGGGCGATGACGATCGAGAGGAGGGAGATGATCGAGTCTTCAGCCTAGTCCGCATCCATCTTCAGCGCGGCGATAAACGCCTCCTGCGGGATCTCGACCTTGCCGAACTGGCGCATGCGCTTCTTGCCGGCCTTCTGCTTGTCCAGCAGCTTGCGCTTGCGGCTCATGTCGCCGCCGTAGCACTTGGCGGTGACGTCCTTGCGCAGCGCGCGCACCGTCTCGCGCGCGATGATCCGCCCGCCGATCGCCGCCTGGATCGGGATCTGGAACATGTGCGGGCTGATCAGGTCCTTCATCTTCTCGACCATGCCGCGGCCGCGGGCCTCGGCGCGGTCGGCGTGGACCAGCATGGAAAGCGCGTCCACCGGCTCGGAATTCACCAGGATCGACATCTTTACCAGATTGCCGACGCGGTAGTCCTCGATGGCGTAGTCGAAGGAGGCGTAGCCCTTCGAGACGCTCTTCAGCCGGTCGTAGAAGTCGAACACCACCTCATTCAGCGGCAGGTCGTAGACCAC
>DASRRU010000114.1:0-2256 GCA_035656795.1 Phenylobacterium sp.
CCTTGCCTTCACCATCGCGACTTTGGGCGTCGCCGCCGGCTTGGCCCACAGCGCCGCCGCCGCGTCGGCCTCGAGCATCGCGGCGGGCCGGGAGATCGCCATGAATGTCTGTTCGGCGTGCCACGCGGTCTCGGAGCACCCGGAATTTCCCCCGCTCCTGGACCAGCCGGCGCCCTCATTCCAGGTGATCGCCGACAGACCGGCGACCACGGCCGCCAGCCTTCGCCGCTATGTCACCACGACCCACTGGGACGAGACGTCCATCCCGATGACCATGCCGAACCTGATGCTGCAGAGCGACCAGGCCGATCAGGTCGCGCGCTACATCATCAGCCTGCGCAAGGTGAAATAGCGGCGGCTCAGCCCGCCTGGTCGGCGTAGATCTTCATCAGGCGGTAGAGGTAGTCGCGGCTGTCGTAGAGCACCTTCACCCGGATGCGCTCGTTGAGACCGTGCACACCATCGCCGTCCGGGTCGCCGAAGTCGCCGGAAATGCCGTAGGTCGGGATGCCCACCGGGGTCAGGAACGCGCCGTCCGTTGCGCCCGCCGACATTTCCCGCACCTGCGGCACGCCCGGCCACATCTCTGCCGCCAGCTTCTCGGCCGGCCCGAGCACCTTGGGATCGAGCGGCGGCGGCGGCGAGACGGCGTTGCGGATTTCGCGCACGGAGACCTTCACCTTCGGGTCGCCGATCGCCTGTTCCAAGGTCGCCTGCACCTCGGCGGCGCTGGAGCCGGGGAAGATGCGGCAGTTGATGTTAGCCCGCGCCCGTTGCGGCAGGGCGTTGGTGGCGTGGCCCGCGTCCAGCATGGTCGCCACGCAGTTGGTGTGCAGGATCGCGTTGTTGTCAGGGTTGCGCTCCAGGATCTCGCGGGCGCTTTCGTCGCGGGGGTCCTTGAGCAGGGTCGCGATGGCGGCCTGCTCGTCCGGCGTCCGGGTCGGCGCCATGCGGGTGTAGAAGTCCCGCGTGGTGTCGCTGAAGGTCACGGGAAAACGGTAGCCCTGGATGCGGACCAGGGCGTTGGCCAGGTGGTAGATGGCGTTGTCCGGCAAGGGCCGCGAGGAGTGGCCGCCGGGATTGGTCACCTCCAGCGTGAAGTTCTGCGAGAGCTTCTCGCCCACCTGGATGCCCTGGAACACCGGCTTGCCCGCCGCGTCCAGATTGCCCCCGCCGCCTTCGTTGATCGCAAAGGCCGCATCGATCAGGTCGCGCTTGTTCTTGGCCAGGTACTCCGCGCCGTTGAAGGCGCCGTTGGTTTCCTCGCCGCAGGTCAGCGCCATCTTCAGCGTCCGCCGCGGCTTGAAACCCTCCTTCTTGTAGCGGACCATCGTGTCCACCCAGATCGAGGCCATGGCTTTGTCGTCGGCGGCGCCGCGGGCGTAGAAGTTGCCGTTCTCTTCCACGAGCTTGAACGGGTCGCGCGTCCAGTCCTCGCGCTTGGCCTCCACCACGTCCAGGTGGGCCAGCATCAGGACCGCCTTGGCCTTGGGATCGCGCCCGCGCAGCACGGCCACCAGGCCTCCCTCCTTCGGATGGTCCGGCGCGGCGAAGGGGTGCAGGTCGGCGTCCGGAAAGCCCGCGGCCTTCAGGTGCGCGGCCATCCGTTCGGCGGCGAGCGTGCAACTGCCGGCCGACAGCGTGGTGTTGGTTTCCACCAGTTCCTTGTAGAGGGCGCGGTACTCGACCTGGTCGGGCCGCGGCGCGGTTCCCTGGGCCAGGGCTGCCCCCGCAAGGCCGGTCACAAGCACGCCCGAAACCGCCAGTGTCCTCAACATCGCGATCGTCCCCCGAGCGAATCCAGGTTCGACCTTAGGTGTCCCCGCGGCGCTGGCAAGCCTCGCGCCAGATACGCCGTGGACGGACAGCTCCGCGCGGCCCGCGCCTGGCTCCTGTCCCGACTGACTTGAGGTGGGTCAGCTCGATGAACAGGGTCCCCGCCTTGTGGCTGGAGCCCTCCTTGCCGCTCACATTGGATCAATGTGAGCGGCAAGGGCTCTGGCGTCTGGAAGCCGGCTCAGAAGGTGAAGGTCAGGCGGCCGTAATAGTACCCGCCGTTGATGCCGTAGGGCGAGAACTGCGCCGGCTCGCCGTAGACGTTGTTGCCGCTCAGCGGCCTGAGCCCGCCGGCGCCGTCGGGCACGTTGGGCACCCCCGGCGGACGCTTGCTGAACAGGTTGTTGGCGCCCACGTCGATCTTCAGGGACTCCGTGATGTTGAAGCCCACGTCGAGGTCGGTGATCCCCGTCGCGGGCA